>NZ_ACJN02000002.1:600000-900000 GCF_000174435.1 Desulfonatronospira thiodismutans ASO3-1 | reverse complement strand
CCCCATGCCCTCTGCCCTCTGCGCCATGCCCTCTGCCCTCTGCCCTATGCCCCATGCCCTATGCCCCATGCCCCATGCCCCATGCCCTATGCGCCATGCCCTATGCGCCATGCCCTCTGCCCTATGCCCCATGCCCCTTGGCTTTCTGCCAAAGTTCCTCAAGATGCTCCATATCCAGCTTGGATATGTCCCATCCCTTCTCCAGGGCCAGGTCTTCCATCTGATGCATGCGGCGGGCAAACTTGGCATTGGTTTCAGCCAGTGCAGAATTGGCTTTTATTTTGTGGCGACGCCCATATTCCACAAGGGTAAACAGGTAATCACCGAATTCTTCCAGCATCCTGTCCCTGTCCCTGCTTTCCAGGGCTTCCTGCCATTCCTGCCATTCCTCGGCCAGCTTGTCTTCCAGGTCTTCATCTCTGGCCCAGGTAAAGCCAATTTTGGCTGCCTTGGAATTTATGCGGTAGGCCAGAAGAAGCGGAGGCAGGCTTTTGGGAACGGAATCCAGAATATAACCGCGGGTGTGATTTTTTTCGGTTTTTTTGATCTCTTCCCAGTTTCGGGTAAGTTCCTGTAGGGAATTTATCTCTTTTTCGTCAAACACGTGCGGATGTCTGCGAACCATTTTCCTGGCCCCCTGGTGCATGGCCTGCTGCAAAAAAGATCCACCCCCGTACAGACGACTGATAAAGGCCAGAAGAAACACTACATCCCCCAGTTCTTCTTTCACCTCGTCCGGGTTGTCGCAGCGTATTGCCTCAACCAGTTCAAAGGTTTCTTCCACCAGGTAATCGCAAAGACTTTTAGGGGTCTGCTCCCGGTCCCAGGGGCATCCCCCAGGACCCAGAAGTTTTTCTATTATCTCCTGCAGATCGTCCACTGCACTTCTTGAACTCAATTTTCTTCAGCCTCTTGGTTAAATAGTTCCTGCCAGCCGTGCTCCCACATTTCTGTCGCCTTACCGGCCTTGTCCGAAAAAGTCTCTTTCAGGTCTTCGGGCAGATACCCGGCCAGACTCTCGCTTAGTTCAAACAGATATGGCGCAATCTGAGAATCAGCCACCAGGGCGTGTTCAGCCGGCAGAAAAACGGTCAGGAGCAAAAGGGAAATGCTGCAGATAAGCCCCGCCTTGATAAAACCAAGTACCCCTCCACCCAGGCGGTCAAGCCAGCCGAGCATGATCATTCTCAACAGGCTTCTCAAAAAAAATGCCAGCAGTGCCACTGCTGCCATGCTTATCAGAAATATGCTCAGATAACTTATAATCTGGGCCCAGGTTTCATTGTTGATAATCTCATGCACCCAGGGAAAAACATCCATGTAAAACCGGTTGGCAGTTAGAAAACCAGCTATAAGCCCTCCGATGGAGGCAACCTCCAGAACCAGCCCTCTGTAAATCCCTCGGAAAAGGAAAAAACCAAGCACAACAACAAAAAATATATCCAGGGCATTCATGGCATTCTCCGCTAAAAAATACCGCCTCATTCAGGCGTAACCGTTCAGTACTGCGTGCTGCCCGGGCATGCAGTAATGCCCCGGCTTGTTCGTCCTTGACAGTATACAACCAAGCAATTAAGTTCAATACTTTTTAGAAGCAAAACCACAATCACTATAAAGGAGTAAAGTTATGTCTTATGATATTCAACTGGTCAAGCTGGTCAACGGGGACATGGTCCTGGGCAAGTGGAATGCCCAGGAAAACAAAATTACGGATCCGGCAATTCTGCAGATGATACCCACCCAGCAGGGAGGGGTGCAGATGATGCTTCTTCCTTTCGGTTATCCGATAGAAAATGAGGTAACCGGGGAGATAGAAGGCAGGCACATCATTTACTTTTACAAAAAAATCCCCGAAGAACTCAAGAGCAAGTACATGGAGGCATCCAGCAACCTCACCCTCTCCGGAGCCAACGACCTCAAGAATCTGGGCGGCATGGGAGGCGGAGGCGGTCAGAACGTGACCGATCTTGGCTCCCTGTTTAAAAAGTAATTTTTTTGATCACAAAAAAAGGTCGCTACGTGAGTTCACGTAGCGACCTTTTCTGTATGTCCCGGCCGGGGCGGACCTTTTTCAGCCCCCGATCCGGCCGGTACTTTTAGCTCTCTATGGCTATCTTCTTGGCCCTGGTGCTTTCGGGGTTCATGGGTACATTTACAGTCAATACGCCATCCTTGTATTTGGCCTTTACATTTCCTGGATCAACTTCTCCCCTGAGCGGGATGGTGCGGTAGAACCGACCATAAGTAAACTCCCTGTGTATCTGATTTTCCTTCTCGTCTTTATGCTCGTGCTTTTTCTCGCCACTCAGGATCAAATGATTGTTTTCCACCCTGATATCCATATCCTCAGGGCTCATACCGGGGACTTCAGCCCGGACAACTATCTCGTTCTCCTTTTCGCTTACCTCTATTGCCGGGGTAAACTGCTGATCCAGTTCCTCGATCCCCCGGAAAGGGCTTCTCCACATATCTTCAAACATCTCGAACATGTCCATGGGCGTTCTCATGGCAGTTCTTCTTTCAGGTGCATTTGTTCTTCTGGTTGGCAGTAAACGTTCCATCATTGCCATCACCTCCTTTTATATTCAAGTCTTAACCGGCTTCAATCTGAATTTTGCGCGGTTTGGCTTTCTCAGCTTTGGGCAGATATAATTCCAGCACGCCATTTTTCATGGTTGCCTTAATATTATTTCGGTCTACAACGTCAGAGATGGTAAAGCTCCTGCGATACTCACAATCACCGAACTCCATATGTATGTTGCTGGCGTTTTCAACCTTGGGAAATTCCGGTCTGGCGGATACTTCCAAGTCTGTATCCTGAAGGTCAATGTTTAAATTTTCCCTGGTTACGCCAGGCATATCCAGATAAATATGGAAACCGTCCTCTTTTTCAATTATATCCGTGCTGGGTGAAAAACGAGGTACGTTTTGAGCTTCCCTTTTCAACACTTCATTGGTCATATTCATCACCTCCCTGTTATTCCGCCTCGATGCTTACCTTCTTGGGCTTGGCTTCTTCAGCTTTGGGCACTACTATGTCCAGAATCCCGTCTTTCATCCTGGCCTTTACCTTGTCTGCATCAACTGGAACGTTAAGGTTTATCACCCTTTGAAAAAGACCTGCAGGACGTTCCTGCCTGTAGTAATTGCCTGTATCATGTTTTCTATTGCCTTTTATAACCAAGCTTCCATCACTTAATGTGATATCAACATCCTCTATATCGACTCCCGGCATCTCAAGATGTACATATATATTACTTACATCCTCACTGATATTCACAGGTGGATAGGCATTTCTCCTCTGACTAATCATTGATGGTTTCCAGATCTCGTCGAAGAACCTGTCCATCTGCCGCGGTACATTGTAGAAGCTGCTCAGATCAATTACCATATCTCATCACCTCCGTTTCATTGTTTTATTTTCTAAAGAGATAAATAAACAATAAAACAGGGGTGTCAAGACTGGTCAACGCAAATTTATACAAAACTAATTTTAAAACAGGAAAAACTGTTGGCAGGAATGTAAAAAAGGGCATAGCAGCCCTTTTTTAGCGGGTTACTTGAAAACAATGCATGGCTTTAAGCTGTTTTTATGGCTGATTATCCCTGTTGAGGACAAAATCTTCGGTAAGCCGGCAGGCGGTATCGTCATTGAACTGACGCGAAGGTAATCATTCAGGGGCGTGCCGAAATCGGCCCGGGGGCAGTAATCAACACCGAGTACCCCCTGAATGGTTACCTTTTATTCCCTTATTCCGACAACATATAGGATGACCCCACCAGCTTCAGGTCATCATAGGACATCCCGGCCTTGATCCCGGAACACAGGTTCAGGGACATGTCCATCTTGGTTTCGGTAAGATCCAGGATAGCCTTTTTTTGCAGGTTGAGCCTGTATTTGATAAAATCATATTCAAATCCGTCAATAATATAGGACAGACCTTCCGCAAAATAGAACGAGCGAACATAAGAGATATATTCCTTCAACTCCTTGCCTCCCAGTCGCCTGGAGAGCATGTTGTGGATGATGAGATTGAGTATCAGTGATTCCAGTTTCATCCTGTGATCAACGTTCAAAAAGCGTTTTCTGTGGGCTTCATTCTGGTCCAGCCCGCTCAGTGCCGCCTGGGCGGCTTCAAAAATCTGTTTTTCATAAACAGGGGATATGGAAAACTTGGAGATAATCCTGATGAGCACCTTCTGGGGGTTTTCATTGGTGGCCATCCCCAGGATGGAAATGGACATGAGAACAAATTTGCGCTGCAGGTCATCGATAATGGTCTTCTTCTTCACTGCTGCGTACTTCTCCACCTTTTCCGGGGCCAGGGAAGAGCCAAGCAGTCCCAGCAGATGACTGATGAAAGGCTCGGAGGTATTCTCCCTTTCACGCGCAAGAAATGATGCGTCCCTGGAGGACATGACCTTGCCCACAGAAAGCCAGTAAGCCAGCACCGCCTCAAGGGGCATCTCCAACAGATCAAAGTCGTTGGGCAGTTCCCTGTGTTCCTGGACGGACCTGGACAATAAAAAATCCTTGACCTTGGTGGTTAGATTATTTGCCATTTCTGATACAAACCCTCAAACAAGTAAAACACTGCGTAAACATAATCCCCCAATCCCCCAATCCCCCAATCCCCCAATTCCTCCAATCCCTAAATTCCCCAATCCCTAAATTCCCCAATCCCCCCAATCCCTGAATTCCTCAATTCCCCAATCCCTAAATTCCCCAATCCCAGAATCCTTTATACCCTGCACGCAGTTTTCAGGTCGTCAGCAGCATCGGTAAACTCCCAGGTAAAATCCGGGTGATCCCGGCCGAAATGACCGTAACAGGAAGTTTGGCTGTAAACGGGCCGCAGCAGGTTAAGACGTCTTATGATGTGATAGGGCCGCAGGTCAAAGACCTCCCGCACCGCCTGGGTCAGAACATGGTCCGGCACCTGCCCCGTCCCCCATGAGGTAACCATTATGGACACAGGCTCAGCTACGCCTATGGCGTAAGCAATCTGCACCTCGCAGCG
Organism: Desulfonatronospira thiodismutans ASO3-1; assembly: GCF_000174435.1. Lineage (NCBI taxonomy): Bacteria > Pseudomonadati > Thermodesulfobacteriota > Desulfovibrionia > Desulfovibrionales > Desulfonatronovibrionaceae > Desulfonatronospira > Desulfonatronospira thiodismutans. The sequence goes on along the minus strand of NZ_ACJN02000002.1, from coordinate 894,979 downwards.
CTGAGCCAGTTCTGCAGCCACTATATTTTTGGCAATGTACCTGGCCATGTAGCCTGCACTTCGATCCACCTTGGAAGGATCTTTCCCGGAAAAGGCCCCGCCGCCATGATTGCCCATGCCGCCGTAAGTATCCTGAATGATCTTACGCCCGGTAAGTCCACAGTCCGCCATGGGACCGCCCAGCACAAACCTGGAGGTAGTGTTGACAAAGATTCGCGTATTTTTATCCAGCATTTCCGGAGGCAGGGTATGGAAAATCACTTCCTCCCGCACAGCCTCAACCAGATCTTCGTAAGAAACATCCTCGTTGTGCTGACAGGCAATGACCACATAATCAATTCTTTCAGGCTTGCCGTTTATATACTCTACGCTGACCTCGGTTTTGCCATCTGGCCGCAGAAAGTCCAGTATCCGCCTCTTGCGCACATAAGCCAGTCTCCTGGAGAGCCTGTGGGCATAATATATGGGCGCCGGAATAAGCAGGGGATTCTCCCGCACGGCATATCCAAACATCATGCCCTGGTCCCCTGCTCCCTGGTCCTCCTGGGATTTGCGATCAACGCCCATGGCAATGTCAGGGGACTGTTTGTCTATGGAAGAAAGAACCGAGCAGGTCTCCCAGTCAAACCCCATTTCTGAACTGTTATAGCCTATCTCGCGCAGGGTCTGCCTGACAATGCCCGGCAAGTCTGCATATCCACTGGTGGTGATCTCTCCGGCAATAAAGGCAAGTCCCGTGGTGACTAAGGTCTCACAAGCCACCTTGGAGTGTTTGTCCTGGGCCAGAATAGCATCCAGCACCGCATCTGAAATCTGGTCCGCCACCTTGTCCGGATGACCCTCGGTGGCGGACTCGGAAGTAAACACATAGTTTTTATTGGATAGGAACATAACTAACCCTTTTCATCTTTCTTTTCCGGGGTGAGTATTCCGCCGGACATAAGCAGCTTGAAGGAATCCTCCACGCTCATGTCCAGGGGTATGGTTTCATCTTCGGGTACCATGAGATAAAAACCGGAGGTAGGGTTGGGAGTAGTGGGCACGTATACATTGACCATTCTTCTTTTGGTCTTTTCCTGCAGCTCGCCCACTGCGACTCCGGTAACATAGGCCATGGCATACATTCCCTGCCTGGGGTATTCCACAAGCACCACCCGCTTGAAGTCCTTGGCCGTGCCCCTGGCTATGGTATCCAGAAGCTGCTTTACCGCTGTATAAATCTTATTGACTATGGGAATATGCTCAACAATTCGCTCCCATATATACACCAGCTTTTTGCCCAGATAATTGCGGACAAACATCCCGGAAAAGATCAGCACCAGCAAAAGCAGAATCAGGCCCAGCCCAGGGACCGGGAAAGGCATGAAATTCTCCGGGCGGTACGCAGGGGGAATAATGAGCAGGATACGGTCTATCCACTCTATGGTAACCTTTAAAATGAAAAAGGTAGCCACTATCGGGGCCAGAAACAGTATCCCGGCCAGGATATTCACCTTTAAAAACTTGCGCACACGGCCGAAAAGGGACAACTGTTCCCGGCGATCATCCATGCTGCTGCCCCTTTGCCTTGTTGGCCCCGTCCACCAGGACCACACTGGGGATATGCTCTTTTTGCTCCCGGGCATCCAGCAGGCAGTAGGCGGCAATGATCACCTTCTGCCCCGGGCTGCCCTTGTGGGCCGCAGCACCGTTAAGCCTTATCTCCCCGGGTTCTCCGCGAATTGCATAGGTAGTCAGGCGCTCCCCGTTGTCCAGGTTGTAAACATCCACCTGCTCAAAAGGAATAATCCCCGAGATCTCCAAAAGTTCCGGACAGATTGATATGCTGCCCTCGTAGTCCAGGCATGCTCCAGTCAGTGTGGCCCTGTGTATCTTGGCCTGTAAAAAAGTTCGTAAAGGCATGGTTGATGGTTTATCTCTTGCTGTCTGCTGCTGTTAAAAGACTATAGGAAAAGCCGTTGCGGGGCTTTTTGACAATATATTGCAGTATTAACCAAGAAGAATATTGTCAATGAGCCTGGCTGGACCAAGCTTGAGGGCCACTGCCGCCAACGCCCCGGGCTTTAATGTGTCCGGCCTGTCCAGGGTATTGCAGTCCACTATCTGCACGTAATCGATCTCTCCCTGGGGAAGATTCTTCTGGTAATATCTTTCAAGCTCCCGTTCCAGTTGACCAGGGTCTGTAAGGCCCGACTCAAACCTTTCCCGGGCATATAAAAGGCCCTGGTAAACCATGGGCGCGGCTTTTCTTTGCTCCCGGTCCAGATAAGCATTCCGCGAACTCATGGCCAGCCCGTCCTCTTGGCGCACAATGGGCCTGCCCACCACTTCCACGGGAATATTCAAATCCCTGGCCATCTTGCGGATAATTATCAGCTGCTGCCAGTCTTTCTGCCCGAATACAGCCTTGTGCGGACAGGTAAGGTTGAAAAGCTTGCAGACCACAGTGGCCACGCCACGAAAATGCTCGGGCCTGGACCTGCCGCAGAGCTTTCCGGACATTCCCTCCACCTCCACCCAGGTAGCATAATCTTCAGGATAAAGACTACCCTGGCCCGGCGTAAAGAGTATATCCACCCCCTCCTCGCTGGCCGCAGTCACATCGCTGTCCAGATCCCGGGGATAGTGCTGATAGTCTTCTCCGGCACCGAACTGGGCCGGATTGACGAAAAGAGAAACCACCAGCAGATCGCAGTATTCCCTGGCCCAGCGCATGAGGCTTAAATGCCCTTGGTGAAAATAACCCATGGTGGGCACCAGGGCCAGGGTCCTGCCGGAATGCCTGGCCTGCATGCAGGTCTGTTGAACCTGGGAACAGGAAGATATAATATCCATTTGAATTTCAGTTGTTCAGGGTTTTCAGAAGACAACCAGCGCGGTTGAAACAGGGCAAAAAAGCTCAATTTTGACTTTGACTTTCAGCACGCAAAATTTAGCCCAAATAACTGTGCTTGTCCATCCCGCGTTTCAGTAACCACCCGGACTCTTCCATGCTTTTTTACCATTCAGGGAACCCGCCAGAGGTTGAGTTTATCTCTGATTCAATTTATGCTGGTAGCCTTTGAACAATTTTAGACAAAATCTCTCATACGGAGGAAAAAGTGCAGCAAGCCAATAGATTCCGCCTCGTGGAAGAAAGGCACATCCCGGAAATCAACTCCCTGGCCCGCCTTTTCGAGCACCAGAAGACCGGGGCCAGGGTTCTGTCCATGACCAACCAGGATGAAAACAAAGTTTTCGGCATCACCTTTCGCACCCCGCCCAGGGACAACACGGGGGTGGCGCACATCCTGGAGCATTCAGTGCTTTGTGGTTCCCGCAGATACAGGGTCAAGGAACCCTTTGTGGAACTCTTGAAAAGCTCGGTTCAGACCTTTTTAAACGCCATAACCTTCCCGGACAAGACCTGCTACCCGGTGGCCAGCCAGAACCGGCAGGACCTGTACAACCTTATGGACGTATATCTGGACGCCGTATTTTTCCCCAATATCCCCCCGGAGGTGTTTGCCCAGGAAGGCTGGCACTATGAGCTGCCCTCTCAGGACGCTCCCCTTAAATTCAAGGGGGTTGTCTACAACGAGATGAAAGGCGCATACTCTTCGCCGGAGAGCCTCCTTGCCGAGTACTCCCAGCAGTCCCTGTACCCTCAAGGTACTTACGGACTGGATTCAGGAGGGATCCCCGAGGAAATTTTAAACCTTACTTACGACGACTTCATTCAGTTTCACAAAAAGTTTTACCATCCATCCAATGCCTGGATTTTCTTTTACGGCGACGACCCGGAGCAGGAGCGCCTGGACCGGGTGGGAGAATTTCTGGATCAGTTCGATCCCCTGGATGTTAATTCGCAGGTCAATACCCAGCCCAGAACCGACATGCAGAAAAGGGTGGAGGAGAGCTACAGCGCCACCGACGAAAGCGATCCAAGGTGCTACCTGACCATAAACTGGCTTCTGCCGGAAACCAGCTATCCTCAGTTGAATCTCGGGCTGCGCATCCTGGACTTCATCCTCACCGGCATGCCTGCTTCACCCCTGCGCCGGAGGCTCATTGAGTCCGGTCTCGGCGAGGATCTGGCCGGGGTGGGCCTGGAGACCGACATTTTTCAAATGTACTACTCCACAGGCATGAAAGGAGTGCCCCCGGAAAACCTGGACCGGGTGGAGGCTCTCATCCAGGAGACCCTGCAGGACCTGGCCCGCAACGGTATCGACCCGGAAATAGTCCAGGCCGCCATGAGCAGCGTGGAGTTCGCCCTGCGCGAAAACAACACCGGATCCTTCCCCCGGGGACTGGCAGTGATGTTCAGAGCGCTCAGCACCTGGCTCTACGATGAAAGCCCTTTTTCCCTTCTGGAATTCAGCGACGTCCTGGAACAGATAAAGCTGAGGCTGGAACAGGGGGAGAAGGTCTTTGAAAACCTGATCCAGGAACATTTCCTGGATAATACCCACAGGACTGTGGTTCTTCTAAGGCCCGACAGCGACATGGAGCGCAGAATCCAGGAAATGGAAAACCAGCGCCTGGAAGAAGCCAGGAAACAACTGGACCAGAAACAGATGCAGGAACTGGTGGAAAGCACCCAGAAGCTCATGAAATGGCAGGAAGAACCCGACGACCCGGAAGAACTGGCCAGAATCCCCAGGCTTACCCGGTCGGATATGGAACCACAAATCCGCACCGTGCCCAGAAGGGAAGAGAAGGTTCAAGAAGCCACCCTGCTCATGCACCCGCAGCCCACCTCAGGGATTTTCTACCTGGATCTGGGAATGGATCTGCACTTTCTGCCCCAGAAATACCTGTCCTATGTACCGCTTTTCGGCAGGGCCCTGTTGGAGATAGGCACCTTCAGCCAGGACTACACCGCCCTGACCACCAGGATAAGGCAGCTCACCGGAGGCATTGTCCCGGTGCCTTTTTCCCATTCTGTACGCGGCAGCAGTGAAAGCACCTGCCGGCTTTTTCTACGTGGCAAATCCCTGCCGGAAAAAGTTCCGGACATGTTCAAAATATTCAGGGACATTCTCACCCAGGTCAAGCTGGACAATAAAGAACGTTTCAGACAGATGGTCCTGGAAGAAAAATCCGGCCTGGAGCAGGCCCTGGTGCCTGCGGGACACCGGGTGGTGGGCATGCGCCTCAAGGCCAGGTACTCGGAAGCGGACTGGGCCCAGGAACATATGTCCGGTGTGACCTACCTGCTGTTTCTACGACATCTTCTGGAAAAAATAGAGAAAAACTGGGACCAGGTCCTTTCCGACCTGGAAGGCATCAAGTCTTTGCTGGTACATAAAGGCAGCATGCTGGTCAATATCACCGCCGAAGAAGACGCCCTGGACCAGGGCCGCCAATACCTGCAGGACTTTCTGCAAGAGATCCCCCGGGAAGAGGCGTCCCGTCAGCACTGGAAATGGAGCTGCACTCCCGGCAACGAGGCCCTTTATATACCGGCCCGGGTAAACTACGTAGGCCGGGCCGTGGACCTGGAGTCAGGATCCTACCGTTTTCACGGGTCATCCATGGCAGCTACAAGGTTTTTGCGTGCCAGCTGGCTCTGGGACAAGATCCGGGTCCAGGGGGGAGCTTACGGAGCCTTCAGCAGCTACGACCATTTCAACAATGTCATGGCCTTTACCTCCTACCGCGACCCCAACATTACAAAAACACTGCAGGCCTTTGCCGGCTCCGGGGCCTACCTTTCCAGGCCGGACCTGGACCCTGAAGAAGTGGAAAAGGCGGTTATCGGCGCTGTAGGGGAAATGGACAGCTACCAGTTGCCGGACGCCAAAGGCTTTTCATCCATGATCCGCTTTCTGGCCAATATTACCGACGAATATCGCCAGAATATAAGAGATGAGATACTTGGCGCTTCAGTGGAAAACTTCCGGGAATTTGGACAGGCCCTGGACCAGGCCCTCAGGGAAGACAAAGGTGTCATAAGTATTCTTGGAGGCCAGAGCCAGATAGAAGAGCACCAGGAGGAACTGGAACTGGAAAACAGCTTCCGCCTTCTGTAAAACTGTCCTTCACGCTTTTTGGCCCCGCGAAAGCGGGGCGCTAAGCTCAGCCATGAAGCCCGGTCTCGACTTGAATAAGAGAATCGGGCTTCATGTCCTTGCCTTAATTATTTCTACTTACTGCCTTATTAATCACTTATTTTACTGAATATGTTATTTTCCAGCCAGGTGCCGTCCCACCATTCGGATGGATTCACAGGTACACCCGATACCAGAACCTCGAAATGCAGGTGATCCCCCACTGCCAGGCCGGTAGTTCCGGTTCTGCCGATATCTTCCCCCCTGGCAACATCCTGCCCTTCGCTTACGTCAATGCTGCTCAGATGTGCGTAAAGGGTCTGCAGCCCCAGGCCGTGATCCAGGATCACTGTCTGTCCGTATATGCCCAGATCCCCGGTAAAAACCACCTCGCCCCTTTCAGCCGCCGGCACCGGAGCCTGAGCCGTGGAAGCCAGGTCCACCCCCAGGTGCACCTGGCGGTCAATTTTTTCACCCTCATAATAATAACTCCTGTGATCAGCAAAACCGGCCATAAACGCAGATGGCTTGCGCTTCAAAGGGCCTTCGACCCTGAAATCGGGAGATGTTCTGGCAGAAATCTCCTGCACCCTGTCCCGGTTCTGCTCCCTTAATTCACGGTTGACCCTTAAAAATATCTCCAAGGGATCGTTTTCATCCGGAAACTTGCTTTCAAACTGGGGCATCTGGGACCTTAAGAAGCCATCACTTATGTTCAGTTCGGCCTGCCTGAAATCCCTGGCGTTTACATGATAGTTGAAGCCGGTAACCTGCCTGTTGCCCGCCTTGTCTTGCGCCATGACCCTGGGGGTGTCCCCCTGGGGATCAGCATCATAGGCAAAGGAAAAAAGGCAGTAATAATTGCCGTCTGGTTTCTGGTAAGCTGGAAAAAAATATTCACCCAGCTGAACCCCGGTCTTTTCCACTTCCTTGGACAGGGAATAGATGACCAGGCCGGCACCGCCCTGGTTGAGGTTGTGCGTTGTGGACACCAGAGAGACTGAAGGTGGAATGCTGTCAAAGACCATCTTCCTGGAAGCCAGGGATTCGTTGCCCCGCCCCCAGTTTACAATGGATCTGTCCACGGCGCGCACCTGGAGTTCGAATTCTCCCTGGTCCAGATCCGGCAGTTCAAGGCTTGCTTCAAGGTCGTTGATTCCCGGTTCAATTTCCTCATCAACCGACTTCTTAACTTCGCCGTTCTGAATCACCTTCACTTCAACGTGTTTAAGACCCAGCCCCGGATCATGCACCTGGATTTCAAAGGGCTTTTCAGCATTTGTGTAACTCACCTCGGGTTCAATGCCGATTACGGGCTCCTCTTTGTCCACGTAGTTTATGTATACGTATCCCGCACCAACGGCCAGAATAAGAACCAGAGCCAGCCAGAAACCCTTTTTAAATTTTAAAGCCATAACACCCTCGTATAGTTTAAAAAGTATACAACCCCACTTTTCTGGGGGGCTGACTTAACCTTCACTCGAGGTAACAGTTTAGCCTTTTTTCAAGGACAGCAGGGGACATATGCCCCGCACTTATTTTTTGTAAGGAAGATTGACAGGTTTTAAAAATAAGTGCTGGTAGAGCCAGTCCCCAGTGCCACATGCAAATGGCTGAACTGTCACCACTCGACAGACACCGATTTTAAACCTCCTGATAAAAAAATCAATATCAAAGTGTTCCCAGGACGGATCAATTATAAATTTTATTGCTGGACATTTTGCCGGCAGTTTAAACTTGCTATGCTCTGCACTTTCAGGTAATGAGCCTTAAAAGGCTGGTAAGTGGTCCGGAATGCTCAGGGGCTGACCACGTTATCAGCCTCCGGCTATCACGGTTTTTTGTGGAAAATCTATAAGTGGGTGGTATCTCAAAGCTTTAAAAAGCCAAATTCTTAAAAGGAGGTTTTCAGGTAATGTCCCAGGAGAAAGTAAAGCCCGTGGGAGAGGAACAAGGTAGCAATCCCTCTTTTACTCCGGATGAGGTCAGCAATGTCAAGCAGGATATGGGCAAGGTCGCCCTTGCGGTTGCAGTACTGGCTGTATTTCTGCTGATAATCTTTTACTACACGGTCAACTCCAAGGTACAGGAGTTTTCCGAAAAAGTGGAGGTTATCGAGGAAACCAGGACCATGGTCCAGGATATCGATGAAAAAGTCGACAGTGAAATGCGCGATATCCAGGCAGATATGCGCCAGGTCACCCAGAAAGCTGAAGGCACTGCCGACGACCTCCAGAAGGCTGAGGAAAAGATTTCAGGCATAGAAGGCAAGGTTGAGGATATGGATGAGCGCATCGCAGAACTGGAAGACCTGCCTGATGTAGTCAGAAACATGGTCCTTGGCGGTATGCTCGAGGAGATCTCTCAAAAAGCTGATTACGTTGGCTCCCAGGTTTCCGAAGAACAAAAGGAAAAGCTGGAAGAAGCCCGCAGGATTATGGACGAGGTACGAAAAGAAATGCAATAGTACCTGCCTGTCTTAAAGCTCAGTCAGTTAAACTTGTTATCTGTTCAGCGCTTTGGATTCGGCATGGGGACCTGCCCTCCCTGCACTTATTTTTCTGAAGGAAGATTGACAGGTTTTAAAAATAAGGCCGGGTTGCCTGTACCCTGCTTACCTTAAAAGTCTAAACAGATACCATACTTGAAAAAACAGCCCCTGCCCGCGTGCGGACAGGGGCTGTTTTTTCTTGCGTCGAAGATCAAAGCAAAAAAACACCCGGCAGCTCAGAGCCCATACAGGCAGATAAAATTTCACTTCAGTCATATCATTTTAATTTGCAATCAAGATGATCTTAATGTTTATCACTACAAACCTTTTGGCAATGCTTTTCTTATCTGCGGAGATCTGCGCAATCAGCGGCCAAGATTCTTTGCCTTTGATGTTATCAGTTGCATGAAGAAGAAAGATGTTAGCCGCTGATCTCGCTGATCTACGCTGATTAAAATCATTTTGATAGCAATCTAGAATCAGCATTTATCTATCACACAGTCTTATCATTTTATGATTACGGCACGGCCTGCATCCCTTCTCCCGGCAGGTACCTGTTCAGCGCTTTGCATGTAGCACGGGGACAGTCCTCCTGGCCAGCCCCCCCTGAATGGTTACACCCAAACTGATATTCCGGCAGTGGTTTTGATCCTGCTTTTTTGAATACTTAACAGATACTTGCATTTCTGATCCTTATATGCTAATCTAATAATAATTATAATACATATCAAACAGTTATTTATGCTGAACTCTAACTATCAGTTTTTTCCGCTCTGTTTTTTCGACTTCAACGGGACATGCGAATCACCTGAAAATTAGGAGGCTCTTATGATTAAGTTTAGCTTGAAAGTGGTTATACTGTTTTTCGCCTTGACACTGTTTCTGACTCCGGCATCGTCAATGGCCGGAGACCATATAAATATCAATACAGCTGATCAGCAGGAACTGGAAAGCCTCCAGGGCATCGGCCCGGCTCTATCAGAGAGAATCGTGGAGCACCGCGAGCGATTCCCTTTTGAGGAAAAGGAGGATATCAAGCAGGTATCCGGAATCGGAGAAAGCATCTATGAAAACATAAAAGATGTGATTGTCGTGGACTAAGATTCCGGCCGGTCTTCCCGTTGAAGCACTCAAGGCCCGCGGAGCGCATATGTCGTCCCGGGCCTTTTATTTTTGAGCACCCGCCCTGCATGCACAGACGCGCAGACTCTGTTTTTTGCCACCTCAGGGGCTGCATCTCCGGCCTTCACTCCCTGCCGCGCGTCTGGCGCAATTTGTGTGGCAAAAAAGACAACTCAACACAGATCCTCCATATCCCGTATTAATATCGATTGCCTCTAACCCAGAAAAAATACTTGACAAAAGCCCGAATAACAATAACGATTCCTAAAAAGGAAGGATAAATATGCGCTTGACAAAACAAAGAAAGATCATACTGGAAAGGCTTAAGCAGTCACGCAGCCACCCCACAGCTGTGCAGATTTATGACGAGGTCCGCAGCGAACTGCCCAATATCAGTCTTGGTACCGTTTACCGCAACCTGGACATTCTTTCCAAAGAGGGAATGATCAGCAAGATAGAAACCTGCGGGGATCAGAAAAGATTCGACGGGATTCCCGATCCTCATCTGCACATTATCTGCTCCAGATGTGGCAAGGTACAGGACGCTCCCCAGGAGCCCGACTTGGATCTGGACCAGTTGACCCGGGTGGAGACAGACTTTTTGATCACCGGGGTAAGACTGGAACTCCTGGGGGTATGTCCGGATTGCAACAGGGAAAACAACTAAGCATCCCGGCCTTTGTTTGCATTGCGCGTTAAAACGGTTTATCCACTCCACTGATGTCGAATATTGAGGATCAGTTTGACTGGTCCTCATGTATATACTGTATTGGTTGTTCATCAATTTATGAAGTTAAAACAAAATACCCAGGAGGTTGATTACTTATGAAATCCTTGAAAGGCACCAAGACTGAAAAAAACATCCTTACCGCTTTTGCCGGTGAATCTCAGGCCCGTAACCGTTACACCTATTTCGCCAAGCAGGCCAAAAAAGACGGTTACGTCCAGATATCCAATATATTTGAAGAAACAGCCAATCACGAAAAAGAGCACGCCAAAAGGCTGTTCAAGTTCCTGGAAGGCGGCGAGGTGGAAATTCAGGCTGCATACCCTGCCGGCAAAATAGGGTCCACTGTTGAGAACCTCAAAGAGGCCGCTGCTGGAGAAAATCACGAACATCAGAGCATGTATCCCGAATTCGCCAAAACAGCGAGAGAAGAAGGGTTTGAGGAAGTGGCCGTGGCCATGGAAGCCATAGCGGTATCCGAGCAGTTCCATGAAAACAGGTACCGCACCCTCATTGCCAACATAGAACAGGGCAAGGTGTTTAAAAAAGACCAGGAAGTCACCTGGAAATGCCAGAATTGCGGCTACACCCACAAAAGCGCCGAAGCCCCCGGGGAATGCCCTTCCTGTGCTCACCCCCAGGCTCATTTCGAGGTTCTTTGCGAACACTGTTAATCATACCCGGCAACCAGGCACCTTGCAAAGCCCCCGGTTGCCGGTTTAAAAGCCGGCAATAGAAGTTGCAATACGCAAAAAAACTGTCATGACCTGCCAGAAGCAGATACATCAGCGCTTAACCATTCAGGGGGCACTCAGTTGTAGCTCCTGGCACGAGGTCTGGTGGGGACTGTCCCGCACTTATTTTCTAGCGCTTACAACTGTCAATTGTTCATCAAAAAATAAGTGCGGGACTGTCCCCAGGCCGTTGCGGCACCCCCTGAATGGTTACATCAGCGCCATGTATACGGTAATCCAGTCTAAGAAACCATGCACCAGGAGTTTAAAATGGCCCAGCCAGAAGAGATGTGGCAATGCCAGATGACCAATTGTGGTTGTATCTATGACCCGGACAAAGGTGACCGAAAGAATAAAACCCCAAAAGGCACCGCCTTTGAGGACCTGCCTGAGGACTGGAAATGTCCTGTATGCGGTGCATCAACCAAAAACTTCCGCCCCCTGGCCGGCCCCGGGTCAGCAAGGGAAGAATAAAGGATCTCTCAGCAAATCAGGCTGCACAGCAGCCATGAGTGCAATTTTTAACCAGCACCGGAGGAAATCATGCAAAAATGGGTATGTACAATTTGTGGTTACGTCTATGATTCTGCCGCCGGCGATCCGGACAACGGAGTAGCAGCTGGCACCAAGTTCGAAGATGTGCCTGACAGCTGGGTCTGCCCGGTATGCGGAGCAGCCAAGGACGATTTTGCCCCTGAAGGCTGAGACCTTCGCAACTGTTTACTGCAGATCAGTGGCATCGGGTCGGTACCGGGATCAAAAACACCTGTAACACCCCACAATCACATGGCCTCATATCTGATTCCGTTCTCGGCCCGGAACAGAATTCCGACACCAATACCCGTTACGGGATAAAAGCAGACAGAAATCGAGTTGAATAATTACAGAACTTCCAAAGAGTCCCGCTGGCCGGTCCAGCGGGGCTTTTCATTCCCTTAAGGCTTCTCTGGAGGACAAATGCCAGCAATCGAAATCAAAAAAAACGTTTACTGGGTGGGTGCAATAGACTGGAACCTCAAGAACTTTCACGGCTATGCCATGGCCCGCCGGGGCACCACCTACAACGCCTTCCTGGTTCTGGACGACAAGATCACCCTTTTCGACACTGTAAGCGAAAAATTCAAGTGGGACCTCTACCATCAGGTCAGAAGCCTGGTAAAGCTGGAGGAAATCGACTATATTGTGGTCAACCATTTGGAACTGGATCATTCCGGAGCTCTTCCCTTCATGGTGGACAATATAAAACCGGAAAAAATATTTTGCTCTTCCATGGGTGAAAAATCCATCCACGGCCACTTCCACAACAAGGACTGGCCCCTGCAGGTGGTCAAGGACGGAGAAAGCATCTCCCTGGGCAAGAGAAACGTCACCTTCATGGAAACCAGGATGCTGCACTGGCCGGACAGCATGTTTTCCTACATACCTGAAGACAAACTGCTCATATCCAGCGACGCTTTCGGCCAGAACATCGCCAGCCAGAAGATATTCGACGACCAGCACGATTTGAACCTTCTTCTTTCCGAGGCCAGGCACTATTACACCAACATCATCCTGCCCTTCTCCCCCCTGGTACAGAAGCTCCTGGACAAAGTGCAGAAGGCAGGCCTGGAAATAGACATGATCGCCCCGGACCACGGAGTCATCTGGCGCACGCACCCAGGAAAAATCCTGGAGGCCTATGCGGATTTCGCCGCCCAGACCCTCAAGCCCAAGGCTGTTCTGGTATACGACACCATGTGGGGCAGCACCGAAAAGATGGTCAAGGCAGTGGCCGATGCCCTCACTGAAGAAGGCATAGACATCAGGGTCATGTCTCTTAAGTCTTTTCATCACAGTGATGTCATGGGCGAGTTCTCCGATGCAGCAGCCCTGGTCTGCGCCTCTCCCACCCACAATAACGGCATGCTTCCCCTCATGTCGGATTTTCTTACCTACATGAAGGGCTTGAAACCCAAAAACCGGCTGGGAGCGGCCCTGGGGTCCTACGGCTGGAGCGGTGAAGCTCCCGGAGCAATGGCCAAAGTCCTGGAAGAGGCCGGATTCGAACTCCCGGAAAAGCCTTATCGGACCCAGTTTGTACCTGCACACGAACAACTGGCCCAGTGCAAGGAACTGGGACGCAACCTGGCATCAGCCATCAAGGCCAAAACCCAGGCATAAGCCATGCAGCAAAAAAGTCAGCAACATGGTTACAGGGAACTGAAAAAAAAGGTCCCCCTTCTCCTGGAGAACCGGGATATTGATCAGGTGCTTCCGGAGCTCATGCAGTACCCCGCCCAAAAACTTCTGGGGGCTTTATATGCAGCCCTTTTAAGCCCCCGGAAGCTGATAAAATGGCACTCGGTCACCGCCATAGGGGTTACAGTAAGCAGGCTTGCCCAAAACGACCCGGAACAGGCCCGCATTGTCATGCGCCGATTCATGTGGACCTTAAACGACGAATCCGGAGGCATAGGATGGGGATCACCTGAATGCATGGGCGAAATAATGGCCCGCCACCAGGGACTGGCCCGGGAGTACAGGCGCATTTTATTTTCTTACCTGGTCCAGGGGGACACGGGCAGTGACAATTATCTTGAATACCTTCCCCTTCGCCGGGGGGCTTTCTGGGGACTGGCCAGACTGGCCCAGGGTGATCCGGTACTGTCCAGGGAAGCTACCTACCAGGTCCAGAAGGCCCTGAAGCAGGAAAGCGATCCGGAAATACTGGGCCTCATCTGCCTGTACCTGCGCCTCAGCCGGCGGAGTAAAGACGAGTTCCCCAGGCCAGATCCCGGCAGCGGCACCCTGGAGATTTACTGGGACCAGCAGCTTCAATCAATCCCTGCCAGGGAACTTTGCCTGGAGTAGTCATTCTTAAAGCATACTCTTTACCAGTTATACCCTGCAATATAAATCCCCCAGCCCCAATACATGATAAACAAGGCCTACATATCCTTATTAAGACCTCACCAGTACATTAAGAACCTGTTTGTATTCGCACCTCTTTTCTTTTCCTTTCGTTTCCTGGAAGCTGAGCCTCTTCTCAGGACATTTACCGCTTTTGCCGCATTTTGCCTGATAGCCAGCAGTGTTTACATCTTCAACGACATAAAGGATATCAATGAAGACAGCAGGCACCCGGTCAAAAAATTCCGCCCCCTGCCAGGCGGCCTGGTCTCCATTCCCGAGGCCTATACCTGCATGGCTGTTCTTCTGATTGCAGGCCTTGGCCTGGGCCTTGTCCTGGACTGGAGAATATTTTTCATTCTGGCCGGATATTCTCTGCTGAATACCTTTTACACCCTGAAGTTAAAACACGTAGCCGTCCTGGACGTATTCATCATAGGCATAGGTTTCGTGCTCAGGATCTTTGCCGGTGCAGTGGCCGCAACAGTGCAGGCCTCAATGTGGATAGTGCTCATGACTTTCCTTCTGGCCCTGTTTCTGGCCCTGGCCAAACGCCGGGACGACGTGCTGCTCTCAGACGAGGGCAGGGATGTACGCAAGTGTATTGACGGTTACAACCTGGAATTCGTCAACGTCTCCATGATCATCATGGCCGCCGTAACCCTGGTCAGCTATATCCTGTACACCATATCCCCGGAAGTCCAGGACCGTTTCGAATCCAGGCACCTGTACCTGAGTGCTGTTTTTGTTCTTTTGGGCATCATGCGCTACCTGCAGATCGTATTTGTCCAGCAGGGAGGAGGCAACCCCACCCGGGTTATGCTTGAGGACCGCTTCATGCAGGTAACCGTTGCCTGCTGGCTGTTATTCTTTCTTATCCTGACCCTGACATGACAACCGCCTTTTTATACGCCCTGTTCGCCTTAGCTGCCATTTTGGTCAACCTGGGCACGCAGATGATCAGCTTCAGCCTGTACCAGGGCCCCCTGGATCTTTACCTGGCCCTGGCATGTGGTACTTTCACCGGGCTTTTGACCAAGTACGTCTTGGACAAGAGGTATATTTTCAGATACATTTCCAGGGATTTCTGCGATGACACCTGTAAATTTTTTCTTTACTCCTGTATGGGGGTGTTCACCACCCTGATATTCTGGGGCACTGAAATCGGGTTTCACCATCTGTTCGAGTTTGAACACGCCAAGTACGTGGGAGGCGCTTTGGGACTGACCATCGGCTATGTCCTCAAGTACAGGCTGGACAAAAAATGGGTTTTTGTTGCCGGGACATAACATTGACCCGGGCGTAAGATGCTTTCTTTCATGGAGATGCACAGACTTGCTGGTATCCAACTGGAACAACTGTCCCCGGGTAGAGGCCGCAATGCGCAGCTTCAGATCCCAGGAAGAAGCCCGGGATATCCTGGGGCAGACAGACAGGTGCATCCCCCGCGGCCTGGGCCGCTCTTACGGGGATTGCTCCCTGGGTGAAAACATCATCTCCACCCCCGGCTTCAGGCGCTTTATCCACCTGGATCCCGCAAAAGGCATACTGGAATGCGAAGCCGGAACCAGCCTGGACCAGATACTTTCGGTCATCATCCCCCACGGCTGGTTTTTGCCGGTCACCCCGGGCACCAGCCGCGTAACCCTGGGCGGGGCCATCGCCAGCGACGTACACGGCAAGAACCACCACCTGCATGGAGCCTTGGGCCGGCATGTGCTGGACCTGCGTCTCCTGACCCCCCAGGGCCATGTCCTGGTCTGCTCAAAAAATGAAAATCCGGCAATTTTCCAGGCCGTTTGCGGCGGCATGGGACTTCTGGGCCTGATACTCTCCGCCAGGATAAGCCTCATGCCCCTGGAATCCGTATTTATCCGCCAGAAAACCATCCCGGCTTACGACCTGGACGAACTTATGAGTTTTTTTGACAGCCATCACCAGAGCACCTACACAGTGGCCTGGATGGATTGCCTTCAAAGGGGCAGGCACCTGGGACGCGGCCTTTTTATGCACGGTGAGCACTGCAGGTCCCATGAAGCCCCGCAAAGCCAGCTTATACCCCCGGGCTGCAAAGGCATAAGCATTCCTTTCACCCTTCCTTTCAGGGCGCTGACCCCAGCAGGCATTAAAGCCTTCAACAGTCTCTACTTCCACCGCAAATCCAGGCGTACGGGTTACGAAATTTCAAGCATTGAATCTTTTTTCTACCCCCTGGATGCTCTTGCCAACTGGAACCTCCTCTATGGAAAAAAAGGCTTTCTGCAGTATCAGTTTGTCCTGCCCCGCTCCACATCCCGGTCAGGGCTGCAAAAAATTCTGCAGCACATAAATTCCTTTGGCCAGCCTCCCTATCTTGCAGTACTCAAGCTTCTGGGCAAAGGACAGGGTCCTCTGTCCTTTGCCCAGCCCGGCTACACCCTGGCCCTGGACTTTCCAATCCGTCCCGGAGTCTTTTCCCTGTTAAACGCTCTGGACCGGGTGGTGCAAAAGCTCGGAGGCAGAATCTACCTGGCCAAGGACGCCAGGATGAAAAAACACATGCTCTGGGAGGGGTATCCCCGGGCAAAGGAATTTGTAGAGCTGAAAAAAAGGCTTGACCCGGAAAACAAATTGAGTTCCCTGCAATCCAGGAGGCTTGGATTATGTCAAAACCCGTACTGATCCTGGGGGCCGGCTCGGACATAGCCAGGGCCCTGGCTCACCAACTGGGCGCGGCAAAGTATGATTTGTATCTGGCCGGGCGAAACCTGGAAGAGCTGCAAAAAGACGCCCGGGACCTGGAAATCAGATACGCCATCAAGGCCCGGGGAGTTTATTTCGATGCCCTGGATTTCGCTTCCCATGAAGATTTCTACGACAGCCTTGAAACAAGGCCCTACGGAGTAGTCCTGGCCTTCGGAGTCCTGGGGGATGAGTCCCTGGCCCGCAGTTCCCGTGAGCAGTGGGAAAAAATCATCCATACCAACTATACCGGCTGCGTAAGCATCCTCACTGTGGCCGCCAACCGCCTGGAACAGGCAAAAGAAGGGTTTGTGGCCGGGATAAGCTCCGTTGCAGGCGACCGGGGCCGGGCGGCCAACTATGTATACGGCAGCGCCAAAGCCGGCCTGAGTATCTTTCTAAGCGGCCTTAGAAACAGGCTGCACGGATCCGGGGTCCGGGTGATCACCGTAAAACCTGGCTTTGTCAGAACCAGGATGACCAGGGACCTGGAACTGCCCCCCCGGCTCACCGCTACTCCGGAGCAGGCAGCCAGGGATATTTTTCAGGCCATCACCAAAAAAAGAGACATAATCTATACCCTGTGGATCTGGCGCTGGATCATGCTGGTGATAAAAAGCATTCCCGAGAAAATATTCAAGCGCATGTCCATATAGTCAGTGAGTACTTCCTGCCCCTTTTGGAAATGGGCAACAAATGACAATTTATTCCCCATGATAATGCTTTTGTCGGGGTCGGCGTCGGTATCGGGATCGGTATCCAAAAATTTTGTTGGCGTTCCACATGATTTCGCCTCCGGTTTCGATTACGATGCCGATACCGACACCGATTTTTATTGTAAGAGCAAAAACAACCTTTTAATAGTTACAAAAAATGAACTACATCCAGGCCAGAGACTTTTTTTATTTCGCCCTGTTTTTGTCCCTGCCGCTGAAGCTCATCCTGGCCGGGACACTTCCCCTGACCGGTGACGAGGCCTATTTTGTAATCTGGGCCCAGCACCCGGCTGCGGGGTATTATGACCACCCCCCCCTTATCGGGTGGCTGATCCACCTGTGCATGTACATATCCGGGCACGAGATCCTTGTGCGCCTGCCCTCCATCCTGGCCAGCTATGTCCTGGTCTGGGGAGTATACAGGATCCTGAGTGATCACGACCGCACCAAGGCCCTGCTGGCCGCATCCACCCTTCTGCTTACTCCGGTCTTTCTTCTGGGTGTCCTGGTCACCACTGATACCGCGCTTATCCTGTCCATGTTTTTATCCGTGCTGGCCCTGCACCGGGCTGAAACCAGAAACAGCAACCTTCTGTATATACTTTCAGGCATCCTCCTTGGCCTGGCCTTTCTTTCCAAGTATTTCGCCGCCCTGCTGCTCCTGGCATATATTTTTTATTTCCTGACCGGCGGCCTGAAAAAACTTCCCCGGCTGGGGCTTGTCCTTCTGGGCTGCCTGCCTCTGGTGGCATTCAACCTGTACTGGAATTACACTCACTGCTGGGTGAACATAATGTTCAACTTCATAGGCAGGGGAGGCGACGCCGAGTTCAGCCCCATGCAGCCACTCATCCTCCTGGGGATGCTGGCCTGGGTGGTCTCCCCTGTTCTTCTGGTCCAGCTTTTCAGGCACCGCAGTCAGGTGTTAAGCAGAATACGCAGTTCCGGACACGGGCTTTTCGCCTTTGCCGCCCTTGTGCCTCTGGCCGTGTTCTTCGCCGCTTCCCTTTTTTACTCCGTGGGTGCACACTGGATCCTGGGCTTTGTTCCTTTTTTATATGTAATCTACGCTGCATTGCCGGGCAAATCCCTGATCCTGGGCCGCAAATTCATGCTGGGGTATGCCCTGCTGCATATCGTGCTGGTGGCAGCCGCCCTGCTTGTGCCTCTGGAGATAATCAAGGAAAGACCTGGGCTTTACCGGGACGCAGTCTTTTACCTGCGCCCGGCCCAAGTCGCAGAAAAACTGGACTCCTACAGGGCCGATTATTACGCCACACCCAGCTACTCCAGGTCCGCTGTAATCTCCTATTATTCCAGCCACTACTGGGGGATCCTGGGCACCGGCTCCAGATACGGGCGCGAGGATGACCGCATAACGGATTTCAGGAAGCTTGACGGCAGGGACATCCTGTTTCTTTCCCGGGATGACGAGCTGGACAAAGACCGGTTAAGCCCATATTTTGAATTCCTGGAGCCCAGCCGGATCCAGGTCCGGGAGACTTCCTTTGCTGTCGCGCTGGGACGGGGATTTGATTACTCTTCTTACCAAAGCCAGGTACTGGCCCAAATAAAAAAGAGGCATTACGATATACCGGATTTTCTGCCCCTTGGCCGGTGTTTCTTCCATGAGCGTTATTTTCAGTGACATTTCGCTGTATACATTTCAAAAATTTCTGTAACTATTCAGAACCTGCGGACGAAAAGCCAGGGGCCGGGGGTTCGGCAAACTGGGCGTAAACTGTCTGAGCGACGTAGGAAGCGTCGATCAAAACCGTTAAACACTCAACTTGATTCAAAGCATAATATAATTGAAGCTTTTCTGGTTGAAAAAACTTGAAGAGGTTTTGATTTACGCTTCCTTGGAGCGAGTTTTTACGTCCTGTTTGCCGAATTTCCGGACCACTGGGAGGTCATATCATTAAGGTGAACACTTACAAATTTCTTTCAGCTCCGGTTGTGCTTAAAGATTACTGCTATTGCATTTTCAGGATATTTTGCTTACAGGTGGGCCAATGGGCAGAATTCTGGTAGACGACATTAAACCCGGCATGGTCCTGGACGATGATGTGCGGGACTTCAACGGCCGCTTTCTCCTGGGCAAGGGCCTGAGCGTTCAGGAAAAGCACCTGCGTATTTTCAAGATCTGGGGGGTCAGCGAAGTAACGGTTCAGGGAGACGGGGCTGAACAGGACGACGAGCCCGAGGAATTCTCCAGGGAAGAACGCCGCCAGGCCGCTTCCCAGATACTGGAAAGATTCCCCCACTACGATCCCCAGCATAAAGTCAGCCGCAAGCTCCTGGAGATATTCATCCTCTGGAAATGCAGGTACCCGGGGGGATTCTACACATCAGATGCCTGGCATGAGGCCCTGGACAACCATACTCCTCCCTCTGAACGTAACAGGGGCGAGCCTGTTGACCCCTCGGTCATTATCCGGGACGAAACCAGGATGCCTTCCCTGCCGGACATCTTTTTTCAGATCCAGGAGGCCATTCAGGACCCCAGGACTTCCGCCAGGCACCTGGCGGATATTATCAGCAAGGACCAGGGCCTGACATCCAGGCTGCTCAAGCTTGTCAACAGCGCCTTTTACGGCTTCCCTTCCCAGATCGACACCATCAGCCGGGCAGTGGCCATCCTGGGCACCAGGCAGCTGAGCATGCTGGCCATGGGAGTGACCGTGCTTTCGGGCTTCAAGAGCATTTCCCCGGACATCATCGACATGAAGGGCTTCTGGAAACACAGCCTGGCCTGCGCCATAGGAGCCAAGACCCTGGCCCAGTACCGCCACCTGTCCAATACCGAAAGCATCTTCATCTGCGGCCTGCTGCACGATATAGGACGTCTGCTCATGCTGCGTTACTTTCCCAGGGAAACCCTCTGGTCCATGCACCTGGCGGCAACAGAAAAACTTGAGCTTGCCCGGGCGGAAAAGAAATTCTTTCGCCAGGACCACGCCCAGCTGGGCGCAGCCATCATGAAGAACTGGAAGCTGCCCCTCAAGCTCGAGCAAAGCATCCGGCATCACAATAGTCCTGGCAAATCCAGCTTTCCCATTGAAACCACCCTGGTAAACATGGCCAATGTGCTCTCCAGCGGGTGCCTCATGGGTTTCAGCGGAGAATATATGATCCCGGCTCCGGACCTGGAAAGCTGGGACGCCCTCAACCTTGACCCTGCGGTGCTGCTTCAGACGGCCAAACTCATGCAGTCCCAGGCGGACAACCTTTTTCAGCTTTTTTTCGACAACAAATGATCGTTTTCGGGCAGAAATAAATGCAGGATAAAGACAGCACAGAACAGATAAAAGATCTGCAGGCCAGGCTCGAACACCAGGAAGAGATCAACCGCTTTACCCTGGACGCCCTGGAGCTGGCAGCAAGTCTCATAGACTTTCAGCCCCGCATCAGCAGTCTGGAAAGCCCCTCCCTTATCCTGGACGAGATATGCAACCGCATTGCCAGGCTCATAGACTTCCAGGCCCTGGGAATCTATCTGGTGGACGAACAGGACAACGATTTCTACCCCGCTTACATGACCCCGGCCAAATACAATGAAGCCCTTGCTCAGGAAACAGGCCGGCTTATTGACAAGGGCTTCTTTCCCTGGGCCATGCGGGAAAAAAGACCGGTCATACTTGCCGGATCCTGCAAAGACAGAAATATTGTTCTGCACGTGCTATCAACAAGCGCCCGGGTCCGGGGTATGTTCGTAGGGCTTATAGGTTCCGAGGTACACACTGTGCCTGATGTTTCCTGGGGGCTTTTGACCATTGTCCTGTCCAGCAGCGCCAATCAGCTGGAAAGTTTTGAGCTGTACAAGCTCTTTAGAGAAAGCAATATACACTTGAAAAAAATTGTTCAGGAAAGAACCAAACAGCTTGAGGCCCAGGCCAGCTATGATCGTCTGACGCACCTGCCCAACCGGGACATGATTTTTAAGAACCTGGAAAAACAGATCCGCTGGTGCCTGCATACCAACGATCAGTGCCAGGCCGCCTTTATCCTGGTGGATCTGGATATGTTCAAGGAGGTCAATGAAAGTCTGGGGCATCAGACCGGGGACAGGCTCCTGGTGCAAGTCGGTGAACGTTTGCAGGAATTGACAGACGACTGTGAGATTCTTGGCAGGCTGGGCGGGGATGAGTTTGCCCTGGTCTTCACCGGGAATGACGTCAGGAAACAGGCTACAAAAAGGGCCGGCCAGATGATCCAGGCCATGGCCCGGCCATTTGAGCTTCAGGGGCAAAGCCTTCTTCTGGATGTCAGCATCGGTATAGCCATATTTCCGGAGCACGGCAAAACCCTGGGGCAGATCCTCAGTCGTGCGGACATGGCCATGTATGCGGCCAAGCGCATGAAAACCGGGTATGCCGTGTATGATCCCAAGTTCGAATCCTCGGGAATCAACCGCTTAAACCTCATGTCAGAACTCAAAAAGGGCCTGCAGCATGATCAGCTCTCCCTCTATTTCCAGCCCAAGATAAACCTGCATACAAGCAGGGTCTGCGGCGTTGAGGCCCTTATCAGGTGGCACCACCCCACCCGGGGATTCATATCCCCCGAGGAGTTTATCCCTCTGGCTGAACAGGGCGGCCTCATCAGAGAGCTCACTTCCAGGGTTATCCGCATGAGCATGGAGCACCTGCAGCACTGGAAAGCCATCGGCATCAGCATCCCTGTAAGCATCAACCTCTCGGTGCGGGATATCCAGGACAACAATCTCCCCTCCCAGATCTCATCCGCCATTGAAAATCATGCCCTGGATGCTTCCTGCCTGGAACTGGAAATAACCGAAAGCGCCTTCATGAGCGCTCCGCAAAAGGGCCTTAGGGTCCTGAAAAACCTGGACAGCCTGGGCATCCCCATGGGTATAGACGATTTCGGCACAGGCTACTCGTCCATTGCCTACCTGCGGGATCTGCCGGTGAAAATAATCAAAATCGACCGCAGCTTCGTCATGGACATGGATTCAAACGACAACAACCGCAAAATAGTCAAGTCCATCATAGACCTGGGGCACAACCTTGATCTACAGGTAGTGGCCGAGGGAGTGGAAAGCCGGACAAGCCTGGACATGCTCAAAGAACTGGGCTGCGATATGGCCCAGGGCTACTTCATCCTCAAGCCCAGACCATTTGACGAACTGACGGACTGGCTGCAGAAAAAAACTGATCTGCAAAAACTGTAACGTAACCATTCAGGGGGTTGCTCGGTGGTGATTACTTGCACAGGCCCCGGGGACTGTCCCCCGCTAAGTACTAACTGTGCAGGCTCACAAAACTTCGCGCACGTACTTTTTATATTTGTGCTGAAAAAGATGTCGCGGGGACTGTCCCCGGGGCCATTGAGGCATCCCCCTGAATGGTTACACTGTAACTGCCTGCACTCTGGGTGGCTGCACCCTGCAGGGGTCCCTTATAAGCAGCTGCAATTCAAGCGTGATTATTTCAGCATGCTTATGCCCCATGCTTGTCATTTTATTCATACACAACGAACCATGACAGGCAGATCCTCAAGCTTTTCTGGTCAGTCCATATTTCTTGAGTTTGTACTGCAGGCTGCGTCTGCTTATGCCCAGAGCCTGAGCAGTGTTTTCCCGGTGCCCATTATTGGCCTTAAGTGCCTGTTGCAAAGCTGCCTTTTCCGCACTTTCCAGTCCTTCCTTCCCCGGAGCATTCCCGGCAAAATTTCCGGTCGTACCCCCGCCGGCTATACTCTCAGGCAGGTCCCCGGCATCCAGGACATCGCTTCTGCATAGAATTATGGCTCTTTCCACCACGTTTTCCAGTTCGCGGACATTGCCTGGCCAGTGGTAGCTTTTAAGGGCCTGCAGAAAATTATTATTTATGCCCCGCACCTGCTTACGGTTTTTTTCCCCCAGGACCTCCACAAAGTGATTCACCAGAAAGGGCAGGTCTTCCATTCGTTCCCGCAGGGGCGGAACTGTTATCTCCACCACATTGAGGCGGTAATACAGATCCTGCCTGAAATTGCCCTGCCTTACCTCCTGCAGGAGATCCTTGTTGGTGGCTGCCACAAAGCGTACGTCCACCGGGTCTTCCTGCGTGCCGCCCAGGGGCTGGACCACTTTTTCCTGCAGAGCCCGCAAAAGCTTGGCCTGCAGTTGCAGGGGAAATTCTCCTATCTCGTCCAGAAAGAGAGTACCCTTCTCCGCCAGCTGAAATTTGCCCGGTTTATCCTTTGCTGCACCGGTAAAGGCCCCTTTTTTATATCCGAAAAGTTCGCTCTCCAGCAGTTCCGGTGGCAAAGCTGCACAGTTAATGCTTACCAGCGGGCCTTGACTTCTGGGACCGGCCTGATGCAGGGCCCTGGCCACCAGTTCCTTGCCTGTTCCGGATTCTCCGAGTATCAGCACGCTGGCTTCACTTGGCCCCACCTGCTGCACCAGGTCCATGACCCTGTGCATGGCCGGACTCTGACCGATGACCCGGGCCTTTTCCTGCACGCCCTGCAGGCCTTTTCCGGTACGGGCGCTGTCGCGCACAAGCCTGGAATAATCCAGTGCCATCTGGATAACGGATTTTAGCTCATCGATATCAGCAGGCTTGGTCAGATAGTCGAATGCGCCCTGTTTCATGGCATCCACGGCAGAACCTACGCTTCCAAAGGCCGTGAGCATGACCACCTGCACACCGGGATGCAGTCTGTGTATACGCTCTAAGACCTGCATCCCGTCCATGCCGGGCATCTTGATGTCCAGAAGCACCACGTCTATATGCTGCTGCTCCAGCATATCCAGGCACTGCAGTCCATTGCCGGCCTCCATCACCTTAAAGCCCTGGTCCTGCATCACTGCCTTGACCATCATCCTGTGCCCGGATTCGTCGTCCACCACCAGCAGTGCGGGCTTGTCTTTTTCATTTTCCATCAGATAAATCCTGTTATCTGCATGTAAGGCCTGTCTCTACTATGCGTCTTTTTGTTATGCCCAAAGAGCCTTGCTGTTGCTGCGCCGGCCCGGGGCTGTGAGTGAATACTGCCGCACAAATACTGCAGATGACGCTGCATAGTCAATTCCAGTGCCGGCGCAGCAGATGATTAAGAACCCATAAAATCCCGGCACCCTGTTGCCACAGACCTGGCCGGGAAATCTTTACGGCCGAACAGACTTGAACTTAAACTCAAACAGGTCTGTTGTTTTTTCTGTTAAAAAAAGATAGGATAAAGTCAGGATTATGAAAACAGAAAAGATGCCATCCCTGCTGCATCCAAGGAGATTGTAATGCCCAAGAAATCTCCCAGAAAAATGCACGCCAATCCGCTGGAAAAGCCTTGCTTTGAGAGCCCTCAGGACATCCTGATGCATGCCCCTGTGGGCATATTCATCTCAACACCCAAGGGTCTGGCTGTTTCAGCCAATCATGCCCTGAGCCGCATGTTCGGCTATGATTCACCCGACGAATTCACCGGTACTGTCAAGGACATCTGGTCCCAGCTGTATGTGGACTCCGCTGACAGGGCGGAAATCATAAGCCTGGTGCATAAGCAGGGAGCGGTAAACGATCATGAATGCCGGATGCGCCGCAGGGACGGCAGTATTTTCTGGAGTTCCCAAAATATCCGTGCTGATCAGGACCAGCATGGACGACTCAACCATTACCAGGTTTTCATAACTGACATCAGTGCCCGAAAGCAAAGCCCTGAACCTTCGCCCACGGGCCTTACCAGTTATGTACTGGACACAATTCCGGATCTGATTTTCATCAAGGACATGCACGGCGTTTATATAGGATGCAACAGCGCATTCGCCAGCCACCTGGGCCGGGACAGGGATGAGATAACCGGTAAAAACGATTACCAGCTATACAGCGCCGAAATGGCAGACTTTTTCAGAGAAAAAGATAAGCAGGTGCTTAAAAGGGCTGCATCAGGCAGCAATGAGGAGTGGATATCATATCCAGATGGCCGGGAAATCCTCCTGGAAACCCTGAAAACACCATACCGCGACCAGCACGGAAACATCACGGGAATAGTAGGGATAGGCCGTGACATCACCGGTAGAAAGATGGCTGAAAAAGCCCTGGAAGAAAGTGAAAAGCGCTTCAGAATAGTCTTTGAAAATCTTCCTGGAGGTATTTTTATCCATGACCTGGATGGAAAAATTCTCATGGCCAACGATACTGCATGCAAAAATACCGGCTACTCCATGCAGGAACTTTTGAATATGTACATCAAGGACATTGACGTCCATGCCCTGAATCCGGAAGGCAGATTTGAAGCCTGGGATCTCCTCAGGGAGGGTCAGTCCATCTCCGTTGAATCTATGCACACCAGGAAAAACGGCTCTTCTTACCCTACCGAGGTATACCTGAACGCCATGAGCCTGGACGCCAAGCCGGTTATATTTGCCGTGGCCTTCGATATCACTGTACGCAAGCGCATGGAGAAGGCCCTGCAGGAAAGCGAGTCATCATTTAAGATGCTTGCTGAAAAATGTCCTATATCCATCATGCGCTTTGACCGTCATGGCAGGGTCAACTTTGTAAATGACTGGCATATCGACAAATTTGCGTTTAACAGGCTGGACAAGGATTTTTTCCTCAACAGATCGGTTCATGAACTGCCGGGCCTGGTCAACGCCGGAATAGACCATGAAGTTGCAAAAATCTTCAAAGGCCGGACAGTGGAAATGGACGAAGTCTTTTTTCCCGAGTTTGCAGCAGGCGGTCCCGGCTGGGTAAGCATAAGAGCCGTTCCTGTTTACGAGAAAGGGGTGGTTGCAGGGGGCATTCTGATCCGTGAAAACATAACCCAGCGCAAGAAGGCAGATGAGGCCCTGCGCATAAGTGAACAGAAATACAGGCAACTGTTCGAATCATCCCCTGTTTCCCTGTGGGAACTGGACTTCTCAGAAGTGAAAAAGCGTCTGGATGCACTCCAGGCCGAGGGAGTCCAGGATCTTCACTCCTATTTTGCAGGCCGTCAGGAGTTGATCTGGGAAATGGCTGACATGGTGAAGGTGCTCGATGTCAATCAGCAGAGCCTCAACCTCTTCAGGGCCCGGACAAAAAGGGAACTGATGACCGGAATAACCAGTATTTTCGACAAAGAGTCCCAAAACAAAAATTTTATACAGTTTTTAAAGGTGATGGCCTGCAGGGGGCAAGGTGTTGTCGTTGAAAGAGACCATGTAACACTGGACGGACAGAAACTGAAAACCCAGGTCTACTGGTCTGTTGCTTCAGGACATGAGCAGGACTACTCCCTTGTGCTGGCATGCATTGTGGACAACACTGATCTTTTGCAGACCAGGCAGCAACTTTACCAGGCCAAGGAGCAGGCCGTGGCCGCAAACCAGGCCAAATCACACTTCCTGGCCACCATGAGTCATGAAATCCGAACTCCCATCAACGGCATAATGGGGCTGATGCAGCTTATGCAGGACACCACCCAGGACAGGGAACAACAGGAGTATGTCGACCTGGCCCTTACCTCGGCTCAGCGCCTGACCAGGCTTCTATCGGACATCCTGGATCTATCCAGGGTGGAGGCGGGAAAAATGACCATCCAGGAAGAAAAGTTCAGTCCCAGGGATCTTGCCGGGTCCGTGGCCGAGCTGTTCAAGGTCACTGCAAAAGACAGGGGGGTCTCCCTGGAGTGCATCCTGGACCCGGGCCTGCCTGGTGAAATAATCGGCGACCCGGCCAGGGTCCGTCAGATACTGTTCAACCTTGTGGGCAATGCGGTTAAATACTCTGAACATGGAAACGTCAATCTGCACATGACGCCTGTGCCTGCAGGCAGAAATGAAGATATCCGGGTGCTTTTCATTGTCTCGGATACCGGAATCGGCATCCCGGAAGACAGGATCAAAACCCTGTTCGATCCTTTTGTACAGGTGGAGGACTATCAGACCAGAAAACACCAGGGAGCCGGGCTGGGCCTGGCCATCATCCGCCGTCTTACTCAGCTCATGGGCGGCAACATAAGCATTGACAGCACAGAAGGCGAAGGAACCGCAGTGTACGTTGCCCTGCCCTTCAAGCTGCCTGACAAGGCATCCCTGCCGGAGTATGAACAGCAACCGCAGTCAGATGAAACGACTCAGGGTCTGCGCATTCTCCTTGCTGAGGATGACGCATCCAACCAGTTTCCCATGCTGAAAATCCTGGAAAAAATGGGGCACGAGGTGGTGCTGGCTGCAGACGGTCAAGAAGTGCTGCAAATCCTTGAAGAACAGGATTTCAACTGCATCATTATGGACATCCATATGCCCATAATGAGTGGAACAGAGGCAGCCGGCATTATCCGCAGATCCAGAAAAATCGGCAACAATAGAGACATCCCCATCATTGCCCTGACCGCCAGTGCCATGCATGGCGATCGGGAGAAGTTTCTCCAGTCGGGCATGAACGACTACCTGGCCAAGCCGGTGAAGGCGGCTGATCTGCAACGGGTGCTCCAGAAACATGCAGGCTGAAGCCTGCCCTTCCCTGTGCCGCCCGGCATGTAAAGATGCTCTTTCAACGAAGGTCTCTTTACATCATCAAAACAGGTATCCCCGTAACCATTCAGGGGCACTCAGTTGAAGCTCCTGGCACAAGGTCATGGTAGTGATGATATCCCGGATGTGATCCCGGAGTTCAGAGTATGGGTTCTGCGCCCGGTGGAGGTGGTTATGAGGACGCAGTCCTCTACCGTAGGGAGCTCGACCGGGGAAGAAATACTGTTTTTCGGAAATGGCAGACCTAATTTAACCTGCAGCACAACACGGCCACACAGTGTCCGGGCAGAAAAAGGTCCCATCCGTAAAGGGCGGCATCCGCCTGAGAAGCCAGCACTATATGCAGGTTGGTGGCCTGTCCGCCCAATGGGACTGTCTGCTGTGCCGGGGAAAAATTGCAGGCCACACATAATGGACCACGGCGCATAATCAGCCATCTTTTTTCCTCATGGAATTCCACCCTGACCTGTTCAGGGCGTCCGCTGGTCAGCTCAGGATATTCCCGGCGCAGACGAATCAGCTGTTTGTACCAGTTCAGGATTTCCGCATGCCTGTCCTGACTCAGTTCCTGCCGGTCAAGCCTTGAACGGACAAAGGTTTCCGGGTCCTGCGGGTCGGGTATGTCCCCGGGATCCCATCCAAAACCCTTAAATTCCGCCAGCCTTCCGTGGAACACCTCCCTGGCCAGGCCTGCATCCTCGTGGGCTGTGAAATACAGAAAAGGTGTTCTGGCCCCCCATTCCTCACCTTGAAACAGCATGGGGATAAAGGGCGAAGTGAGCACCAGGGCCGCACCCATCTTGAGCTGACCCTGCGTCAGCAGTTGGCTGCTGCGCTCTCCCCGGGCCCGGTTGCCCACCTGGTCGTGATTCTGCAGGCAGCCCACATACCTGTGGCCGCAGATATCCGGAGCAGGACGGCCGTGCCTGCGACGGCGAAACTGCGAATAAATACCGTCATAAACAAAACCTTTTTCCAGGGCCTTGGCCAGGTGGGCAAGATCCCCGAAATCAGCGTAATAGCCCTGGCTTTCGCCGGTGAGGGCGGCGTGCAGGGCGTGGTGAAAATCCTCGTTCCACTGGGCATGCATCCCGTACCCGCCGGCCTGAAAAGGTCTGATGACGCGCGGGTCGTTCAGATCGCTTTCAGCTATAAGCACTAAGTGCCGGCCCAGACCGGCCTCCAGCTCTTTTACTTCCCAGGCCAGTTCTTCCAGGAAATGCCTGGCTGAAAAATCATACAGGGCATGCACCGCATCCAGGCGCAGTCCGTCAAAATGATAATCCCGCAGCCACATAAGGGCGTTTTCAATAAAAAAGCGGCGGACATCATCGCTGTAGGCCCCGTCCAGATTCACTGCATCCCCCCAGGGAGTGCGGTAGCGGTCGGTAAAGTAGGGCCCGAAGCGCGGCAGGTAGTTGCCTCTGGGTCCCAGGTGGTTGTAGACCACGTCCAGGATCACCCCCAGCCCGCGGCTGTGGCAGGCATTGACCAGCTCCTTGAGCTCTTCGGGGTGGCCGTAAACATGATGCGGAGCATAAAGGTTCACCCCGTCATAGCCCCAGCCCCGGCTGCCGGAAAATTCAGCCACCGGCATAAGTTCCACATGGCTCACACCCAGTTCCACTAAGTGGTCAAGCCTGTGCATCACGCCCTTGAATGTCCCTTCCGGGGAAAAAGTCCCCACATGCAGCTCATATATTACAGCCGAAGACAAGGGTACTGGCTGAAATCCCTGGTCACTCCACTCAAAGCGGCGGTGATCCAGCCGCCTGGACTGTCCTTCAATACCCCCGGGCTGCCAGGGTGAGCGGGGATCAGGAAAGGGACCCTCGCCATCAACAAGAAAAGAATAATCCTCACCGTGGCCGGGACTTTCTTCCGCCTGCCACCAGCCATTATCCTGGGGCAGCATGAGCTGTCTGTCCAGCCGGGTAACCAGGTCCACCCTCTGAGCCCTGGGCGCCCAGACCCGAAGCTGCGGGAGGGATGGCTTACAGGCATGATACATGATCAAGCCTCCCCACCGGCACTCCCCAATGGTTCAATGCAACCCCGGCACCCAGTCCTGAAGCTCTCTGATGTTTGCACAAGTACGCCCTGACCTCTCTTATGGCCACAATTACCGTTTTAATATTCATCTCCTGCTCATCTTTTTTAGAGTTGCTGCCTTCTTAAAATAACATGATAAAATAAACACAGTAAACACCGGAAGTCAAACAGACGGAGCTTAGAGTACAGGGAAAAATTATCATTTTAGTAAAAACACAGCGAAACTTATGACTGACCTCCGGGGACTGGCTCTTTTGCCGCCGAATTTTTGAAGCATTTGCAAACTAGCGCGAGTTTATTACGCGCAGCGCAAATTTCGAGGAAATCTTTAATATTTTCAATATGTTTTTCAAACTAAAAATGTATACACTGAAGTAGAAACTATCTTAAAAAACCTTCAAGAGGCAGGGACTACCAGGCTATAGTCGAATCCAGACGGATCAATGGAAAACCTCGCCCTATTGTCCTGGAGCATCTCGGTACTGCTGAAAAACTCCTGAAACAGCTTCAATAAGAGGCAGGACCGCACAAGGTCAAAAGCGTATCATCCAAGCTCAATTCGATATCCAGCACCGTTTTCCAGTCCCACCATAAGGGTCAGGTATTCCCGCAGATGCCGGGTGAGTAAAAAGTTTTCCCGCACGAACTCCCTGGCCTTGTCCCCCATTTCCTGCATACGGTCTCTACGATGCAGAAGATACCGGATGCGCAGGGCCGCCCCCTGTGGAGTACGCACCAGAAAGCCGGTATGGTAGTTGATGACCTGAAGCCGGATACCACCGGTATCCCCGCCTATGACCGGCCGGCCCTTCCACAGGCCTTCGGTCACTGTGAGGCCGAAACCTTCCTTGACGGATTTCTGAATGACGATATCGGCCATGCGCTGCAGGGCATTGATCTTTCGGTGGGCATCCGGCGGCAGAAGCAGAATCTTGACGTCTGGATCATCCCCTGCTGCGGCCCGGACTTCCGTAAGAACGGCCTCGCCCTCAGGATCATCGTCAGCCGTGCCTCCGGCCAGGACCAATTGCAGCCCGGGCGTAAATTTTCTGGCCAGACGATGGGCCTCCACTACCCCCACCGGGTCTTTGAAGCGGTCAAAACGAGACACCTGAAGAACCAGGGAGCGCTCCGGGTCCAGGCCGAACTCCTTGCGTACATCTTCTATCTCCTCCTGAGGCAGATCAATATTCTTGTCACTTAAAGGATCAATACTGGGGGGAATGATATATTCCGGATGAGGCAGGGCCTGGGCAAAATCCGGCAGGGAAAAAACGCTTGCATCATACCCTGACACATGATCACGCAGGTAACGCCATACCGGACGGTAAGGACGGCTGGCGTCAATGTGGCAGCGCCACACCCAGCGCCCCTTTCGCCCGGGACAAAGACCCAGAAGAGGTGCGGGCTGGGGATCATGAATGAAAACAAAGTCAGCTTCTTCCAGGACAGCGCGAAGTTCCTGGGCATTTTCCAGGTTGATCTGTTCATAAACGTCCAGCAGGGGCCGGGAAATTGGTGCGGCCAGCCCCTGCAAAGCATTGTGCATGGCCTTGGTGCACTGATAAAATTGTTCGTTGCCGCTTATGACCTCCCAGCGAACGTCCAGGCCCAGCTCAGCACTCAGAGGCACCAGTTTTTCCAGGATCTCGGCCACCCCTCCCCCTTTGCGGGTGGAGTTGACATGGACCACCTTCATCCCCCGCAGTGGGGCTGCCAGCTGTTTCAGATGGGATACTACATCCTGTCCCGCCACCTTGGCATACGCATCAAGAAGGCTGCTCATGATTTATCCCCCCTGTCCCGGCATTCCAGACAGACCCTGGTCATTTCCTCGCGTATACTGCTCAGACTGGAAAAGAAGGGATCTATCCCGGCCAGTCCCCGGCGCAGTTCAAAGTACGGCTCCTCAAAACCCATAAGCCAGTAGCTGAAATCATCCAGACCACCGGGCACCCGACGCCGGGCGTCAATGAAGTGATAAAAGATGGTGCCCGTAGAAAGTTCGGGGATAACCTCGGCCAGTGCTTCTGGCCGGGCAAGGCGGGTTCCGGTGTCAAAGATGACCAGCTGAGAACGGATAAACTCAAAGGGCCGGAATGCCTGCAGCCAGTGCGCTGTTTCGCTCTCATCCAGCCTTCCCTCGATGGTCTCCAGGAGTTCACGGCGCAGATCCTCCAGATCCCGGTGTTCCACCGGATCGATTACAGCCAGCTGCTCGGCCAGGGCCTGTTCCCGCAGCTGCCTGCGGCACCATACGGCAAAATCATTGTTGAATTCGCGCTCTTCAAAGCGCGCCCCCAGCAGCCCTCCCCAGAAATGGTGGTAGACACTGTCGAGATTCACATCCCTGATGTGATCCCGGAGTTCGGCCAGGGTATGGGCCTTGCGT
Organism: Desulfonatronospira thiodismutans ASO3-1; assembly: GCF_000174435.1. Classification (NCBI taxonomy): domain Bacteria; kingdom Pseudomonadati; phylum Thermodesulfobacteriota; class Desulfovibrionia; order Desulfovibrionales; family Desulfonatronovibrionaceae; genus Desulfonatronospira; species Desulfonatronospira thiodismutans. The sequence goes on along the minus strand of NZ_ACJN02000002.1, from coordinate 862,629 downwards.
CCGGTGGCGATGGTGATGAGGGCGCAATCCTTGAGGGCGAAAGGCTCGGGCTGGGATAGATTGCTGATGTTCATGGATTCACCTCTATTGAAAAGGTCTGGATGTATCTGTTTAGCGCTTTGCATGTGGCATGGGGACTGGCTCTTCCGGGACCCACTTGTCCCAAAAAATGAGATATTTTAAGCACAAAATGATGCTCAAGTGGGTCCCGGAGTGCCTGTCCCCTGCTTTCCTTAAAAGCGCTAAACAGATACGTCTGGATGGAGGAAAGCTTGGAATACTATATCTTCATGAAAAAACTTACCGTTTTCATGAATTTCAACAAGATCAAACGAAGTTATGCACTGGACATTTGTCTAATACTTCATTCGGCTTTTACTTCCCGGTCTCGGGCACAAAGCGCCACCGGAAACTTATCCAGCAACCGGGAAAGCTCAATTTTGCCTCCGGCCAATCTCTCCCCGGTCAAGACATTCTCCCAGTCCCCCGGCGGCAGGTCCAGGACGGTATCCTCAAAGTCCCCGCCAAGGCCCAGAACCAGGCGGGGGACCACGGTCAACACGATCTCGCCGCGCAAAAAGGCTACTACATGATCACTCTTCTTTCCCCTGGCATATACCGGCCGATATTCTCCGTCTGGCCCAAAGGCGTGGGGCCGTCTGCGCCGCAGCCCCAGAGCCTGCCTGATGAGCCACATCTTGGGCAGACCCACATTCATGCGCTCCATGATCTCCTGCACCTGGAGTCCGGGCAGCTCCGCCAGGAACATTTGGCGCATTTGAAAATCCACAGGCCTGCGGTTGTCCGGATCCACCAGGCTCATATCCCACAGCTCGCAGCCCTGGTAGATATCCGGCACCCCGGGAAAAGTCATCCGGATCAGAGTCTGGGCCAGGGAGTTCACCCGGCCGGCCGGAATCAGGGGTTCAATGAACTCCTGCATTCCCCGGCAGAATCTTTCATCCTGCATAACAGACCTGGCAAACTCCTGCATCCGTCTTTCATAATCCTTGTCCGGGCTGGTCCATGAGGTATGCTCCTTGGCCTCGCGCAAGGCCTTTTCCAGGTATATCTCCAGACGCTCAGGGCTTATGGGCCATGCCCCGGCCAGGGTTTGATAGATGAAATACTCGGTATTGGGCTCAGGTACTCCGTCAGTTATATATTTTCTGTTCTGCTCATGCCAGGCCTGGACCTGATTACGCCATTTTTCGGGAATCTCGGAAACAAGGCAGAGCCTGGCCCGCACATCCTCGCTGCGCTTGGTATCATGAGTGGAACCGGCCAGAAGGCTTAAAGGCCTCTTGTCCCGGGCCGTTCCGGCCTGCCTGTGAAACTTCTCTAAAGAAGTTCCGAAATGTCCGGGATCGCCTCCCACCTCATTTAAGCAAAGCAGGCGGCTGTAGCGGTAAAAGGCCGTGTCTTCCACGCCTTTGGCCATTACCGGGGCGGTGAACTGCTGAAAGCGCATGGCCAGTTCACCTTCCAAAACACCAGGAATTTCCAGCAGTAAAAGGGCTTCCAGAAAACTCAAAAGCTCCGCATCCGGTTCAGGGGTTTCCTCTGCTGCCAGGGCGATGGCCTCCCTCACGTAATATTTGTCCGCCTGGCTGACCACTGGTTCCTTTTCTCCCGACCCTGTGCGGACATAGCTGCGGTAAACGGGATAATTAGCTCCCACTCTCACCAGGGCTTCCTGAAGCTCATGCCGTGTATAGTCGCGGTGCCTGCGGTGTTTTTCACAGACGGCTACGAAAAGAGAAGTCAGCCTGTTGAGTTCACTGCCCAGAAGCTCCCTGATGACCTTTTCCTTGCATACCCGGACCAGTGCCTTGAAATCCTGGTCATTACCACAGAAGGAGACATAAAAATCGGTTAGCAGATCCTCTTTGGACTGATCCACAAAGAGCCCGGTCACCAGGTTCAAAAAATCATAACCGGTGGTCCCCTCAATGGGCCAGTCAGGAGGCGCTTGTTCCCCGGGCTCCAGGATTTTTTCCGCCACAATCCAGACCCCGGGGCAGGTGTCCCGCAGACGCTGGAAGTACCCGGCAGGATTGCGCAGCCCGTCCGGATGATCAATCCTTAGGCCCTGAACACTGCCCTCCCGTACCCACTTCAGGGGCAGGGAGTGCGTGGCGGCAAAGACATCCTCATTTTCCACCCGCATCCCGGCCAGGGAATTGATGTCGAAAAAACGCCGGTAACCCAGGTCCCGTCCTGCAGTACGCCACCAGGCCAGGCGATAGTTCTGCTCGTCCAGGATACGGTCCAGGGCGTCCGGATCCTGGTTGACTCTGTCTACTTCCCCCTCTATGGCCATCCGGGGCCCCGGCTCGGCACAAAGACCGGTCAGAAGACCGGCTATTACAGCCTTGTCCCTGTGCCGGCGCATGACTTCCCTGCGTTTTGTAACCGTAGGCCGGGGCAGCCTGGAGCAGCAGCCGGCCAGAAAACCCAGCAGATCAGAGCCGCAATTGTGAGCAGCCCTGGCCAGAAGGCCGGACAGGCTGCAAGGGTCCACTGGAAAGCTGTGTTCATGATACTTCAGGGTGAATTCTCCCTGGTCCTGAACCAGGCGCAGTTCCCCGGCTTCCAGGACCCGGCCGTAATGATCCCCCAGAACCGGCAGCAGCACCCTGTTGGGCCAGCGGTCTTCAGAAGAGTCCCAGTCCACGTCAAAATATGAGGCATAAGGACTGGACGGTCCGTTTTCCAGGACATCCCACCACCACGGGTTTTCCCGCCCGGGTATGGCCATGTGGTTGGGGACCAGGTCCAGGACCTGTCCCAGGGAGGCCTGTTTCAGGGCCTGAAGCATCGCCCGGTGCCCTGACTCTCCTCCCAGGCCGGCATTGACCCGGGTGGGATCAACTACGTCGTATCCATGAGTACTGCCCGAGGCAGCCTGCAGATAAGGGGAGCAGTATATATGGCTTATTCCCAGCTCAGCCAGGTAGGAAATAATTTCTGCTGCAGCAAAAAAATCAAAGTCCTGGTGCAGCTGAATTCTGTAAGTGGCCCTTGGTTCAGGAAACATGGCGCAGCACCACCATGCAGCGGGCAGCCACGGCAATCTCCTCACCGGCCTGAAGGATCTTTTCCTCTTCCAGCCAGCCGCTTAGAGTATCCATTTCCAAACGCCATGAACCGCCCCAGGTATCCGGTGGCAGAGTGAACTCCAGTTCTTCGTAATGGGCGTTGAAGATAAGATAAAAACTGTCGTCTGTCACCGGTTCCCCTTTGGGATTGGGGTTGGGGATGGCTCCGCCGTTGAGGTAAACTCCCAGGGACTTGGCAAACCCCGAGCCCCAGTCCTCCTCGGACATCTGCTCTCCCAGATGGGTGAACCAGGCGATGTCGGTTATTTCCAGACCGTGTATTTCACGGCCGTGAAACCAGCGCCTGCGCCGGAACACCGGATGTCTGTGAAAATAACTGATGAGCTTCTCTGTGAAGGCCAGCAGATCCAGGTCCGCGTTTTCCCAGTCATACCAGGAAATCTCGTTGTCCTGGCAATAGGCGTTGTTGTTGCCCTGCTGGGTGCGGCCCGTTTCGTCTCCGCCCAGGAGCATGGGCACTCCCTGGGACAGGATCAAAGTGGCCAGGAAGTTGCGCTGCTGCCTGGCCCGCAGGGCCAGAACCTCCGGATCGTCAGTGGGTCCTTCCGCTCCGCAGTTCCACGAGCCTTCGTCGTCGTGGCCGTCGTTGTTGTCCTCGCCGTTGGCCTCATTATGCTTGCGGTCATAGGATACCAGGTCCCGCAGGGTGAATCCGTCATGGGCGGTGATGAAATTGATGCTGGCAAAGGGCTGCCGGGAGTCGTCGGCATACAGATCCGGGCTGCCGGTGAGACGGTAGGCGAACTCCCCCAGGGTCTGATCCCTCCCGGCCCAGAAATCGCGCACGCAATCGCGGTACTTGCCGTTCCACTCCGACCACACCGGAGGGAAATTGCCCACCTGGTAGCCGCCCTCGCCCACATCCCAGGGCTCGGCAATGAGCTTGACCTGGCTGATGACCGGGTCCTGCTGGATAAGATCAAAAAAGGCAGAGAGCCTGTCCACGTCGTGCAACTCCCTGGCCAGGGTGGAGGCCAGGTCAAAGCGGAATCCGTCCACGTGCATTTCCAGGACCCAGTAGCGCAGGGAGTCCATGAGCAGCTGCAGGACGTGGGGATGACGCATATTCAGACTGTTGCCCGTGCCGGTATAATCCATGTAATAGCGGGCATCATCGGGCATGGTCCTGTAGTAATAGGCGTTGTCTATGCCCTTGAAGGACAGAACAGGCCCCAGGTGGTTGCCCTCTCCGGTGTGGTTGTAGACCACGTCCAGGATGACCTCCAGGCCTGCCTGGTGCAGATTCTTGACCATCTGCTTGAATTCGGCCACCACCTCGCCGGGCCTGTTGCCCGAGGCGTACTCACTGTGCGGGGCGAAAAAGCCTATGGAATTGTAACCCCAGTAGTTGCGCAGGCCCTTGTCCACCAGGTGCTTGTCATGGATAAAGTAATGTACCGGCATAAGCTCCACTGCGGTGATTCCCAGCTTTTGCAGGTGCTCCACTGCCACCGGGTGTCCAAGACCCGCATAAGTACCCCGGATATTTTCCGGAATTTCCGGATGGCGCATGGAGAACCCCTTGACATGGGTCTCGTAAATCACTGTCTCGTGCCAGGGACGGCCAAGAAGCCGGTCTCCGCCCCAGTCAAAGTCCGGCTGGTGCACCACGCTTCGTGGCATAAACGAGGCGCTGTCTTTATCATTGCGGCTTTCCGGACCGTCTTGAAGGTTGTAGGGAAAAAGGGCTTCATCCCACTTTATCTGCCCGTCCACCGCCTTGGCGTAAGGGTCCAGAAGCAGCTTGGCCGGGTTGCAGCGGTGCCCTTCTTCAGGCTGCCACGGCCCGTGCACGCGAAAACCGTAATGCTGGCAGGGTTCAATCTCTGGCAGATAGCCGTGCCAGCAGTGCCCGGTTACCTCCGGAAGCTCAACCCGGGTCTCCTGACCGTCAGCATCAAAAAGGCACAGTTCCACCTTTTCAGCTATGCCGGAGAAAAGTGAAAAATTGGTTCCAGATCCGTCGTAAGTTGCCCCCAGAGGATACGGGGTGCCCGGCCATACTTTCATGTCTTGTTCCGGCTTCATGTATTATTTGTTGTTGAAGGACATCAAAACCATCCGCATTATTTATAGCCCATCCGTTTAAAAAATGCCAAGTAAAATTATTTGTAACTGTTCACCATGATAACGGGGTTTGTCGGGGTCGGTATCGGAATCGGGATCGGTATCGAAGCTGTTGGGGAAGGCCCAACGCAACTTTGGCTTTCGGTTTTCTATCGACCCCGACCCCGATACCGACCCCGACACCGATGGCCAGAACAAGAGTACACACAAAATATGCTGAACAGTTACAATTAGTTCTAAAAAGTGTTGTCACTATTCAGCAAAGTCTAGGCAGTTGCAAATCATGTTTGAACCTTTTCAGGATTTGGTATAACCATAAAACTTCGTTTTGAACCAGAACCTGATTCCCGTAAGAAGCTCACCCCTGAGATTAAACTGATTCCGGATGAAAACTGAAGTATACCACAAGGACCCTTTATGCTGCATAGATACCCGGCCACAAACATATATGCCCTGGACATATCCTCCCTGGACCCGGACCAGGACAGGTGGAAGCCGTGGCTTGGCCAGGAACGGATCGCGGCCCTTTCCAGGCTCCGGAAAAAACAGGACCGGTCCAGGTGCGCAGGGGCTGGGCTGCTCCTGGCTTATGTTATAAAAAAACATGCACCCGGGTTTAGTGTCCCTCCCCTTACGGTGACCGGCTCAAACGGCAAGCCGTATTTGCCTCAACTGCCTGAACTCCAGTTCAATATCTCGCATTCCGGAAAATGGGTGGTCTGCGGCGCAGGAGACAAACCGCTCGGCCTGGACATTGAAAAAGTACAAAGGGATATCACGGCAGTGGCCAGGAGATACTATCCACAAAGGGAACTTGACTGGCTGCAAACCCTGCCTCCCAACAGACGGCAGGCCGCACTGATCCAAGGCTGGGTGCTCAGGGAGAGCTGCATGAAGGCCACAGGCCTGGGACTTAGCCTGCCTTTAAAAGATCTGGAGATAGTTTTTAACCCCGAGGTACAGGTATACCTTACCCGCAAGGGGGTAAAAACCCGCTGCGCAGCAGCCCTGTGCGCCTTTGATGACCAGGAGTACCGCCTGGCCTTGACTGTTATGGATGCAAGTCATCCCCCTTCTTACACCCTGGAGCACATTGATCTGGAAACAATTACAGGCACCGAAACGTTATGAGAAAAAATGTAAACATTCACATAGGTGAATACCATGCCAGCGCCAGTCCATCCATCATCCATACGGTTCTTGGATCATGCGTTGCAGCATGCCTTTTCGACCCCCGCAGCCTCATAGGCGGCATGAACCACATCCTCCTTCCGGGAAAAGCGGACCTTAATCACTTTGATGTTTCCGCCCGCTACGGGGTCAATGCCATGGAGCTGCTCATCAACAGGATGATGAAACTGGGGGCAAAGCGCAACAGCCTTCAGGCCAAGGTCTTCGGAGGCGCTCACGTGCTGCCCTCCATCTCCAGGGAAAACGGAGTAGGGGACAAGATATCCGCATTTGTCATTGAATTTTTGCAAATGGAAAATATCAGGCTGATAAACAGCGACATTGGTGGATCTGATTCCAGAAAAGTCTTTTTTTACACTGATACCGGCGATGCTTATGTCAAAAAGCTCCCTTCTCTCCAGTTACAAAAAATCGCCCGCAAAGAAAAAAAGGCTTCCAGGCGGGTCAAAGACATCGCCGGCAAGCCGGGCGACATCACCCTGTTTGAGGACTGATGCCGCTTTCCCCCAGCGCCCATCACTCCATAACTCATGCCCTCTGCCCCTTTCTCCATGCTCCATGCCCTTAGCCCCTTGCCCCCCGCACCCACCCCTGTTAAACTGTTCCCATCATGCTTACATTCATCCACGCCGCAGATATCCACCTGGACAGCCCTCTGCACGGCCTGAGCCGCTACGAGGGAGCACCGGCCCGGGAAATACGCCAGGCCACCCGCAAGGCCCTGGACAACCTGGTAAACTACGTACTGGAACATCGCATCCCCCTGCTGCTCATTGCCGGGGATCTCTACGACGGTGACTGCCCGGACTTTCAGACCCCGCTGCACTTTTCCGCCCAGATGAGCAGGCTGCGGGAAGCCGGGACCCGGGTGGCCCTCATCCGGGGCAATCATGACGCCCAGAACAGGATGACTAAGTCTTTGCGCCTTCCGGACAATGTCTTTACTTTTTCAGCTGCCAGGCCCGCCACCTGGAAACTGGAGGACCTGGGCACTGCAGTTCACGGTCAGAGCTATGACCGGGAAGCCGTCCTGGAGAATCTGGCCCTGAACTACCCGGACCCGGTCCCGGGCATGTTCAACATAGGCCTTCTGCACACATCCCTGTCCGGCACTCCGGAACACAGCGGATACGCCCCGTGCACCCTGAACCAGCTCCTGGCAAAGGGCTACGACTACTGGGCCCTGGGACACATCCACCGCCATGAAATCTTGCACCGGGATCCGCCGGTCATCTTCAGCGGATGCATCCAGGGACGCCATATCCGCGAACCAGGGGGCAAAGGCTGCATGCGCGTGGACGTGGACCCTTCCGGCAGGATAAATATCGAGCGGGTGGAACTGGACGTCCTGCGCTGGCAGCACATGGAACTGGACGTCTCGGGGCTTAAGACCCGGGGGGCTGTACTGGACCTGGTCAGCCGGGAGCTGGAAAACATATCCGCAGCCAGAGACAGTGAAAAACTCCTGGGCCTGCGCCTCACCTTAAAGGGCACCACAGGGGCCTTTTCAGACATTATGCATGATTTTGCCGGACTGCAGGCCGAGATCCGCAACCTGGCCACGGACATCTCCGGACAAACCATCTGGGTGGAAAAAATTTTCAACCAGTGCACTCCGGCCCTGGACTGGGAGGAAATCAAGGCTTCGGGCACGGCCCTGGCCCATCTGGCCGGATATATGCAGGCACTGGAACAGGATCCGGAACTGTTTAAGTCCCTGGACCTGGATCTGACAGAGCTTAGGGCCAAGCTTGGCGGCACCGGGGTGGAACTGCCGGACCTGGACGACCCCCACACCAGACAGGAGTATGTATCCCGCTGCCGGGATATGGTCATGACCCTGCTGGCCCGGGACATGTCCAGTACCGGAAACGGCTCCTGAGAATATAACCGCGGCTCCAGACCCATACCCCGGACCAGGACTGCAGACTGCGGGAAAGCGTAGACAACCATGAAAATAAACACACTCAAACTAAAAGCCTACGGGCATTTCACCGGCACAGAGCTCCAGCTGGAACAAAACGGCGGCCTGCAACTCATCTACGGTCCCAACGAAGCCGGTAAAAGCACAGCCCTGCGCGCCCTGACCACCCTGTTTTACGGCTTTGACCACCAGACCAGAGACGGATTCCTGCACCAGAACAAGGACCTGGCCGTGGGCGCCTGCCTGGAGCTGGACAGCGGACAGCAATGGGAAATCACCCGCTACAAGAGGCGCAAGAACGATCTTCTGGACGCATCTAACAGTCCCGTGCCCCAGGAAGCCGTAAACAGGCTCATGTCCGGCATGAGCAGAGACATGTTCTCGGCAATGTTCGGCATAAGCCATGACAACCTGCGGGCCGGGGGAAAAGAAATCCTGCGGGCCCAGGGCCATCTGGGCCAGGCCCTTTTCTCGGCCGCAGCCGGGATCATGCACCTGCGCCGGGTCCGGGAAGACCTGCACAAGCGGGCCGACGAACTTTTCCGGCCCAGGGCTTCATCCACCCGGATCATGCAGAAAAAGTCCTCCATGGCAGAGCTGGGCAGGGAACTGCGCCAGGCATCCATCAAACCCGAGCGCTGGAAAAACCTGCAGAATGAACTCAAACAAAAGCTCCACCAGAAGCAGAACACTCTCTCCCGGCTTAAACAGCTTGAGGCCGACCTTGCGTGGCACTCCACCTGTATCAGGGCCCTGCCCCGCATTGCCAGGCGCAGGGACCTGCTCAGGCAGCTCGGGGAACTGGAGCATGTCCCCAGGCTGGAGCAGGACTTCAGCCAGCGCAGGGTCAAGGCGGCAAGCAGCCTGGAAAACGCCCGTCAGGATCGCCGGGACCGGCAAAAGGAGCTGCAGGACCTTGAACAGGAGCTGTCAGAACTGGAAATTGATTCCGGTCTTATCCGGTTCGCTCCGCGTATCAGGACCCTTTCCGGCCAGGTGGCCCTGATACAGCAGGCCATGCAGGAACTGCAGGACCTTGAAGCGGAAAAGATCACCCTGGAGCAGACCATCCAGGACAAAAAGGCCATGCTTGGCAGCTCCGTATCCTGCAGCGACATGGACCATCTGGCCCCTGATCGCAAGCATCAGAGCCGCATTCAGGAACTGGCCAGTGAAAAAAGCTCCCTGGACCAGAAGGCAAGTCAGGCCCGGGAATCCATGCTGGAACAGGCCCGTATCCTGCGCCTTTGTCGCAGAGATCTCAAAAAAATGCCACCGCTTCCGGACATTGAGCTTCTGGATGCCGTATCTAAGAAACTAACCTCTGGAGAAGACCTGCAGGACAAGATCCGCAAGGCCGGGGAAAAAGTACAGAGCCTGCAGCTACAGATCCAGGCCGGTATATCCTCCCTGGGACTTGCCAGCCTGGATTCCCGGAGCCTGCCCGGGCTGCCTCTGCCCCTGCCTGAAAGCCTGGAGCGCATGCAGAGTCTTCTGGATGCAAAAGAAAAGCAACTGGAATCCGCCCGCCACAAACACCAGGAACTGAACCAGGAACTGGCAGACAGACAGGCAGAACTTGAGCGCAGGCAGAAAGAACATGCCCTGCCATTGCCCCGGGACCTGGAGTCCCGGAGGAAGGTCCGGGACCAGGGTTGGAGTCTTATCAAAAAATCATGGCTGCAAGGCACGCAGTCCCCTGAAGAGATCCATGAATACCTGCACCAGACCGGAGGAGAAGACCTGGCCTCCAGCTTTGAACAAAGCATATCAGAGCTGGACCAGACCACGGACCAGATGCTGGACCGGGCACACCACCTGGCCAGACTCAAGGCCCTGCATGATGAAATCCAGGCCTGCAGCCAGAAGATTGACCAGGCCAGCAAAGACCTGGATAAGGCCGGGGCCGATTACCAGCAGGCCTGCCGGGAATGGCAGGCCCTCTGGAGTGAAACAGGCATTGAGCCCCTGTCCCCCCGGGAAATGCAGGCCTGGCTGTACAGGGCCCAGGAACTTATCCGCCAGGTCCAGGAAAAACAGCAGTACCAGCAGGCCCTGGAAGAATACGAGCAGGAACTGCAGAGCCTTTGCACCCAGGGCGCAAAGGCTCTGGAAAGTGCCGGATACAGCGCCGCCCAAGGACATGACCCGGCCACCCTGAACCGTATTATTGATAAGTACCGGGACCGGGCCAGGGATGATCTGGCTGCAGCTGATCTGTTGCGCAAGGAAATCCGCAGCGCGGAAAAAAAGCTGCAAAAAGCCGGGGAGCAGGCCGGCGCAGTCCAGGAAGACCTGAATACTTGGAGGCAAAACTGGATCCGGGCTCTTGAGTCCCTGAGCCTTGACCCTGACAGCGATATCCGGACCGTGCAGGAAGAGATCCAGCTGCGCCAGGACCTCTTTGCTGCCTGCGGCAGAATGCGCTCCCTGCAGCAGAGAAAAGCCGGCCTGGAACAAAAAGTCCGGGAATTCGAATCTGCGGTTCAAGGCCTTGTGCAGGAACTTAAGCGAAACCCCGGCAGGGCCTCTCCTCTGGAAATCCTGGAGGCGCTCGCCCTGGAACTGGACCAGGAAGAGAAAAAGCAGTCCAGGCAGGAGCATCTGCAGCAGGAGCGACGTAAAATACGCACAAAACTGGACCAGGCAGAAGGCAGAATCCAGACCCTGCAAAGGGAACTGGAACAGCTTTGCAGAGAAGCCGGGGCAGAGCACCCCGAAGAACTGCCCGCCCTGGAGGAAAAGGCCGCAATGAAGCAGGAACTGCGCACAGAGCTAAGACAGCAGGAGGAGCAACTGCAGGAACTGGCCGGAGGCGAGGACCTGGAGAAATTCATAAATGACGCTTCCGCCCGGGACATGCAGGAACTGCAGGCTTTGTCCACAGAGCTTGCAGAGGAAAAAGAGGAGCTGGAAAAAAAGCGAGAGGAAATAATCAGTGAACACGCCACCCTGGAAAAGGAGCTGCAGGACCTGGACGGAACCTCAAAGGCCGCGGATATTAGTCAGCAGATCCAGGAGCAAAAATCCGAGCTTGAACAGGAGGTGCAGGAATACATCCAGCTTCGCCTGGCCGAGGCCATCCTGAGCTCCGAGATGGAGCGCTTCAGACAGGCCAACCAGGGGCCGGTCCTGGAAATGGCCGGCAAAACCTTGAACAGAATCACTCTTGGCTCCCTCACCGGCATCTATGCGGACTACGATCAGCGCGGCGAGCCCGTGCTTAAAGCCCTGCGCATGGACGGCACCGGTCTTGGAGTGGAAGAAATGAGCGACGGCACCAGGGACCAGCTCTTTCTGGCCCTGCGCCTGGGCGGGATCAGGCATTACCTGGACAACAATCCTCCTTTCCCCTTTATAGTGGATGACATTCTGGTCCACTTTGACGATGAAAGATCCGCACAGACCCTGCAGGAACTGGCCCTTCTGTCTAAGCAGACCCAGGTTCTGTTCTTCACCCACCACACACACTTACTGCACCTGGCCAGACAGCACCTGGACCCGGCCAGGCTCCAGATTCACGAACTCTGAGCCTTCAGCAGCCTGGGCACCATGAACAGATTGCGCATTCCGGCTACAGGATGAGCAAGAATCTTGCCGGGATGCAGATAAAAGGACACGTAGGCCTTTTTTATCAGCCTCTCCAGTTCCTCAGCCCTGACCCGGTCAGGTTTGATTGTAGCGTGCATGCCGTCGTATCTGGACCAGTCAAAGGTCAGTATACGGTCTTTTACCTCATTGTACAGTCTGGTACCGGGATAGGGGGTAAGAATGGAAAACTGGGCGGTCTTTGGATTGAGCTTGTTTGCAAACCTTATGGTATTTTTGATCATCCTGCTGTCCTCGTTCAGGTTGCCGATTATAAAACTGGCCAGGGCGTCTATACTGTATTTCTTCAATATCTCCAGTGCCCTGAATGAGGTCTCGGCAGTGATTTTCTTGTTGTAGCTTTCAAGCACCCTTGGGTCAGGGCTTTCCACGCCCAGAAACATCATCCTGACCCCACTTTCAGCCATACCCTGGACCATGTCTTCATTTTCCACAATGGTATTCACCCTGGAAAAACAAAGCCACTGGATGTTGAGATCCTTTTTACAGATCAGTTCGCTAATGCGTACGGTCCTCTGGGGGTCCAGTGTGAAATTGTCGTCAACAAACAAAATATTGGAAACCTGGTATCTTTGCTGTACATGCTCGATTTCATCGAAAATGGCTTCCGGTTCCCTGGCCCGCCATCTGGCTCCGAACAGCTGCGAGGAAGCGCAGAAGGAGCAGTTGAAGGGACAGCCCCTGCTGCTGATCATTGATGTGGCCCTTTTTTTATTCAGGTGGGTCCTGTATTTGTCCATGGGCAAAAGATCCCTGGCCGGAAAGGGCAGAGAATCAATGTCTTTTGCAATACATTGATCCGGGTTGTGCACCGCCTCGCCTTCCAAAAGATAAGAAACAGCCGGCACATCTTCCAGAGAGCGTTCTCCTGCCAGAAATTCAGCCAGGTAAAGCATGGGATACTCACCTTCTCCCCTGACTACGTAGTCCACATACCCGGATTTCAGGCTCTCTTCCGGCAAAAAACTTACATGCGGGCCTCCAAGAGCAACAGGAACCTGATGCTCTCTGGCCTGAGCAGCCAGGGCCAGGGCTTTGTCATGTCTTGGTGTATCCGCGGATATTCCAATCAGGTCGAAACGCCTGAATCCTGGATACTCCCCTGTATCAGAAGCGTTCAGATCCAGCAGATGAACATCATGGCCGGACTTTCTCAGCATCCCGGCAATATAGGCTATGCCCAGGGGAGGAAACTCCTGGGTAAACTTCTTGTATGCACTGTGAAAGGGGGTGTTGATCAAAAGGATACGCATATTTACCTCCTTCATGCCTGAAAACATCAACTCTCATCAGCAGATGGGTGAGCCGGCACCGCCATTTTTACATGTCGGTACCGGACATTCCCGGATCAGGAGGCTGCGGTTTCCGTCTCGGCCTGCCTGTTTTTATTCAGTGCCCTGGCATACATTTCCTCTACCCTGTAACGGTGACAGGGGCCGCTGTTCCAGGTGCAAAAGGGGTACAGGCGGCCTTCAGGATCGGCATAATGCACAGCGCAGTACTGGACCCGGTCCAGTTCATAGTTGTACAGATCCTGGAAATGCATGGCCGCAGACATGATAATCTCGAAACGGCGGCCCTGAATGGCCTCTTTCTGAACCTTTTTGTCAACCTTGTGCCCTTCTCCCAGATGAATCAGGCTGTCTACAAACTGCATCAGCGTCTCATGATCCCAGCCCTCAGGGGCGTTTTCCCGGCGGAAATGTTTCTTGAGTTCGCCCTTGAACTGTAGAGACAGGGCATTTTTCAACCAGGGATAATGCTCCAGCCGCCCGGCCTTTTTGTTCAGGCTGGCCGCAAGGGCTTCAACATCCAGAAAGGCTGGAAAGGGCACAGCCTGGCCGGTCTGTTTGTCCACAACCAGATAGGTTACACATCCGCAATGGGGATGACAGTTTGTATGTGCCTTTTTTTCGCCGGTCACCGCTTCCAGGAATCTGGACAGCGGAGAGACAATGGAAAAAGGATACCAGTCACGGTGCATATCCAGTAATCCAGTCTGTTCCTGCAGTTCCCTGGCCAGATCAGCAGTGGTGAAGCGCATCTCCTGGCGTCTGGATTCGTCTATGCGGCCGGTAAAAGACACTGGCTGCCAGCTTATGGCGGTTACAACCTCCGGGTTTCTTACGGCAAAGCGCAGTATGTCTCCCACCTGATGATCATTAAAGCCTTTGACGATGGTGGGGACCAGGGCCACCCGGATTCCGGCCCGCCCCAGGTTGTCTATGGCCTGCATCTTGGTCTCAAACATAGGCCGGCCTCTTGTGTCGCGGTATATATCATCGCTCATGCCGTCGAACTGCAGGTACACAACATCCAGACCAGCTTCGGCAGCCTTTTCTGCAAAACCATAATTACCGGCGAACAGCACGCCATTGCTGGCTGCCTGGACCTGGGCAAACTCCCGGGACTTTGCCAGACGTACTGCATCCAGAAAATGGGGATGTATAGTAGGCTCGCCACCAGCGAACTGCACGCAGATCACAGGGTGGGGACCCAGAGCTGCCACGGAGTCAATTACATGGTTGATCTGCTCCCAGTCCAGCTCGTATACTCGGCCCATGGCATTGGAATTGGCAAAACAAATGGGGCAATTCAGGTTGCACCGGTTGGTCAGATCAATGTTGACCATGGAAGGAAAAGACCGATGACTGGGGCATATCCCGCAATCGTGGGGACATCCCTGTTCCACCTTTGTTTGAGGCCTGTCCAGTCCTGCCGGTCTTTCATAATGGGTGCGGCGCATTTTCATAAAAAAATCCCTGTCTGCACTTATGATCTCTCTGAACTCCCCATGTTCCGGGCAGGTTTTATACATCAAAACCTGTCCGTTCTCCTCCACCAGCTGGGCCTCTATTGTTTCACGGCACTCCGGGCAAAGACTTCTGGTGGATAGAGGCAGATTTTCAACGGTCTGTTCTGTTTTTTTACCCCATATCTTATCCAGAAACATAATCCATCACCTCACTTGAACATTATTTTGTGCTTACTACACAAAAATTTTTCTACGACTGAATAATTAAATCTTGCCTGGCAATAAATTACTACAAACTGACTGGTGTACACTATTAAACCTATATACAGCATTGAATTGGTGTAAAGGGATTAATTAGTTGTTAAATATGGTAAGAACTTCTGTGCAGATAATGAAACAGGCGAGCAACTGCCCTTGGAAATGTAAATTAATCAGTTTTTTTGCCAGCTATCCTGCTAAGCAGTCCCCATGCCACATGCAAATAGATAAACTGTTACGCTGTTCAAAATCTTTAATTCTGCCTTAAAAAGAAGGAAATATCATTTTTATATTGCGGTAATGTTTCCGGTATACGGTAAGACATAGCAGATATATTTCTTAGAATCATCATGCTTCAGCCAGGGTTTTATTCCTGTCCCTGCCGGCCAGCCACGCCCCGCAGGTCACGGCCAGGGCGGCCAGGGCCAGTTCCATTCTCCAGGCCTCCATCCCGGCCAGGATAAGCAGAGTGGTGGCCACCACCGGCACTGTATAGCAAAGGGCGCTTAATAAACCTGCATGGCCGTATCTAAGGCCCTGACCCCAGGCCATGAAAGCAAGTCCATAAGGCCCTATGCCTATACATGCGGTGGTCAGAAGGACTGCAAAAGACAGATCCAGAACCGTGTGTTCCAGCAGCAAATGCAATAAAGCAGCAGCAATCCCGGCCCATGCGAAAATGCCTGCATGCAGCCCGGCATTAGTCGGAAGCCTGCCCAGCATAAGGGAATATCCAAGCCAGCATGCCCCGCTGGCCAGACCCAGGGCATAACCGGCCGCCCTACCCGGGTCCATGGTGCTTCCGCCCTGTCCCTCGTTTCCGCTTAACAGAGCCAGGGCCGCACCAGAAAAAGACAGCAGAAGACCTGTCCACATGTTAAGCCCTGGCCTTCTTCCGGCACTGATGCAGATAGCAGCCGCCAGGCCCAGGGGCCACAGATATGTAATCAGAGCCACCTCGGCAGCCGGGGCCTGCATCAGAGCTGCAAAATAGAATACCACCGCCCCCAGCAGAAATCCGGCAGCCAGAAAAACATCTCTTTGTCCATGGTCATGCCATGGCTTTCCATATATTTTCCTGCGGGTTTTGCCCCAGGTTAAGACGGCCAGGGCGGCTGTAAAAAGAGACATAAAGGTCAGCTGCAAAGGGGGAACCTCTCCCGCCATGAGGCGCAGCAGGGGCAGAAAACCCCACATGAGAACCGCCATACTGCCCAGTAAAGTCCCTTTTAACTGCGATATTTCAATCCTGTGTCCGGTTTGTCCTGCTATTACACTCATGCTCTATCTCCATGGCAAATTTACAGTCATTAAAGTTAGTAACATCCATTAAACAACTGGTTGCCTTTTCCTGGTAAGCTGGTTATAAGCATCAAGCAAATTAATAGTTTTGAACTAAGGATCAATTATTTTGATGAATATCCCAAGACCCGTACTGGACCTGAATCTGGCCATAACTTTTGCAACCATAGTGGATTGCGGGGGATTTACCGAGGCGGCCCGCAGGCTGAACCGCACCCAGTCCAGCATCAGCATGCAGATGAAAAGGCTGGAAGATGATGTGGGCAAAAGACTTTTAAACCGCAGACCAGGGCAAATTGCCCTGACCCCGGCTGGAGAGGTCCTGCTGGACTATGCCCGCCGCATGCTTCACCTGAACGAACAGGCCTGGCAGGCACTTAAAATTCCGGGGGTGGCCGGAGCTGTCCGCCTGGGCATCCCGGATGATTACGCCTTTTATCTGCCGGACATCCTGGCCCGTTTCGCTGAACTCTACCCCGGGGTCACTCTGGATGTACGCTGCGAACTCTCGGTGGAACTTATGCAGGAGATCCGGGGAGGAAATATCGACCTGGCCCTGGTGACCAGACAGCCCAAAAGTCCGGGCGGACATGTGCTGCGCTCGGAGCAGCTGGTCTGGGCCGCGGCGGTACATACCGCCACCGAGCACCAGGAAGTGCTTCCCCTGGCCCTTTTCCCGGAAGGATTCTGTGTATTCAGGGAAATGACCCTTGAGGCCCTGGCCGGGGCTGGACGCGAGTGGCGCATCGCCTATACCAGCCGTTCTCTGGAGGGCCTTCGAAGCGCTGTTTCAGCCGGCCTGGCCGTAACAGTTGTCACCCGTTCCATGCTGCGCGGCGAACTGCGCGAAATCGAACCGGAAGGCCCGGCCGGGCTGCCCGTCCTGCCTGCAGTGGAAATCGCACTGCACCGCAGTCCGGGAAGGCCTTCCGAGCCGGCCCAGAGGCTGGCTGAACTCATCCAGGAAAACCTGGGGTGATTAAAAAAAATGCTGAACAATGCTTTCACTGATTGACATGTGTTTTCAAGCTTTTAATGAATACCAGCATATTTTGTAGCCATTCAGGGGGTTCCTCTGTGGTGATTACTTGCACCAGGCCATGGGGACAGTCCCGCCACTGAATGTCACCACATTATGCACTGGCTTTCGTTTTAATATTCTGGCTTCAGGAGACAAATAAATGGCTTTTCAGAAAGAATCCGGGATCTTCAAGGGCATGAACGCCCGCCTGACTGTAATATCCACTGCGATTATCCTGGCGGCCCTTGTATACGGAGCATTTTATACGGAGATTTTGTCGGACAATCTGAGCGCAGCCAGGGATTTTCTCAACCCCTTCCTGGAATGGTATTATGTGATCCTGGTGGCCTTTCTGCTTTTTTTTATGGTCTGGCTGGGCATCGGACACTACAAGGACGTCCGTCTGGGCCACGATGACGAAAGGCCGGAGTTTTCCTTTGTCTCCTGGGTGGCCATGCTTTTTGCAGCCGGAATGGGCGTGGGCATAATCTTCTGGTCGGTGGCCCAGCCTGTTTTGCAGTTTCACGACAATCCCTTTGTTGAAGAAGGCGGCACCCCGGAAGCCGCCATAGCCGCACTCAGGCTGACTTTTTTTCACTGGGGCCTGAACGGCTGGGCGATTTTTGCTTTTGTGGGTCTGGTCCTGGCCTACTTTTCCTTTCGCCGTGACCTGCCCTTGACCATCCGCTCAGCACTTTACCCTATCCTTGGAGAAAGGATCAGGGGGGTATCCGGGGACGTTGTGGATACCCTGGCTGTATTCGGCACGGTTTTCGGCATAGTTACCACACTGGGTCTGGGGGTACAGCAGCTCAATTCAGGACTCGGGGCTGTATTCGACCTGGAGGCTACTCTTTTTCTGCAGCTGGTGATCACCGCCTGCATCATGGGCATTGCCGCCGTCACAGTGGTTTCCGGGCTGAACCGCGGAGTGCGCTGGATGTCTGAGCTGAACCTCTGGCTTTCGGTAGCGGCGATGGCTTTTCTCATGCTCTGGGGGCCCACCAATCACCTCATAGCCATGACCGTGGAGGCGGCCGGCTATTATGCTCAAAATCTGCTGGTGATGAACCTGTATACCCATGCAGCCCTGGAGGACGGCTGGCAGGCGGAATGGACGGTTTTCTACTGGGGATGGTGGCTGGCCTGGGCGCCTTTTGTGGGCATGTTTATCGCGCGCATCTCCAGGGGCAGGACCTTCAGCGAATTTATCATGGGTGTACTTCTGGTGCCCACCGTGGTGACCATGGTCTGGATGGGGCTGTTCGGTGGCTCAGCCCTGTACCAGGAACTTTTCGGCTCCGGGGGCATAATCGATGCTGTCGAGGAGGACGTGGCCGTGGCCCTTTTCGCCATGCTGCAGGGGCTGGACCTGGGACTTGTAGGAATTGCAGCCTCTATTGGAATGCTTCTGCTCATCGCCACCTTTTTAATCACTTCTGCCAATGCCGGCACCCTGGTGGTCAATACCATACTTTCCGGCGGGGATCCCGAGCCTCCGCGCATCCACAGGGTCTTCTGGGCCGTGGTCCTGGCCCTTTTGACTGCAATACTTCTGGCGGCAGGCGGGCTGGAAGTGCTTCAGTCCGCGGTGATAATGGGAGCCCTGCCCTTTTCTCTGGTGGTGGTGGCCATGACAGCCGGCCTGTTGCGGGCCCTGGAAGATGAAAAATGCGCCCACAGACGCGGCAAGCGCACTGAAACACCCAGGGAACCCTGGGCGGATCTGGATGACGCCGGTATAAAACCCGTTAGAGCCGTGCCTGAAAAAATCCGGGATTCCTGCAGAACCAAGGGTAAAAAGCCTGAGTACTGGCGCAGCAACCAGTAATTATGAGCCCTTCTGAGCTGTCTTTTTGCAGACGCATCTTAAAATCCACTTGTGCCCCGGGCAGGGGTAGGATATACATTGTCACAGGATTCCGATGTGATTTCTTTCAGGCCCGTGCAAAAATCATCGGGCAAAGCACAAAAAAGCGGAAAGCAGTCCAACCGCAAAGACTTCCGCCTTCTCACAAGTGGCTGAACCGGGATCAAGATGGCGTATAAAAAAACAGAGAAAAAATATAATGAAACCTTCAGAGAGTATATCTCTCATTGGAAGGGATGCATATTCACAGTCACCGACGACGTGCTTTTCTACAAGACCATGGTAGCCTCTTTTAAATACCTGGGCATAAATACCAGTGCCTTGATTTACAGAAGATACATTGACAGTGTCTCTTCAGACGCCAGAGCACTTTTAAGCTCTGGTCACTTTTCCAGAATAATTTTTTTGATGGAAAACATGGTTGAAGGCAGCAGCAATATTATCAGATTAAGAGACCTGAGATCCAGTTTTGGAGACGAATGCAGGTTCATCACTCTTACAGCCGAGACAGACAGCGACAATGTAGCGCAGATGTATGAAATGGGTGCTGACAATGTCATCGTAAAGCCGGTGTCCATCAATTCCATTATTCAAAAGATAAGCCTTACTTTCAAGCCCAATGATGCTCTGTCCCAGAAATTCAATCAGGCCAAGGCCCTGATCCTCACCAATGATCTGGACCAGGCCGGAAAAGTAGTGGAAGACATCCTGAAGGAAAAGCCGGACAGCGCGGCCGGGTTTATTCTCAAGGGGGACATAGCTAAGGCACAAAACGATTTTGAACTGGCCGAAAGCTACTATGTAAGGGCATCCCGGGAAAGCAAAATGTATCTGGAGCCGTTAAAAAGGCTGGTCAACCTCTACGATGCCATGGCGGATCTGGAGAAAAAGCTGGAATACCTGAAAAAACTGGATAAAATTTCACCGCTCAACTACGATCGCAAGATAGAACTGGGCAGTACCTATTTACATCTTGATGACGAAGAAAACGCAGTTCAGAATTTCAACCAGGCCATAAGACAGGTTCAGAAGCAGGCCAGGGACATAATAAGCTCCACCATGGCCAAAATAGCCCGGAAAATTCAGGGCATAAGACCGGAACTAAGCACCAGGTATCTGGAAAAAGCCATTGAATACAAAGGAAAGGATCTAAACCGGGACGACCTTTGGATATTCAACGAAATAGGCATCAACCTCAGGCAGCAGGGCAAGCTTTCCAGGGCCATCGAATACTACCAGCAGGCCCTGAAGATAGCACCGGGCGATGAAGGGCTTTATTACAACATCGGCCTGGCTTATGCACAGGGAAAGCAGTATTACAATGCCCTGGCCCATTTCCAGAAGGCAGTGGAATTAAATCCGGACCTGCTGACCCGTTATGCAAGCATCCCCTACAACATGGCCACCACCCATGCAGCCCTGAAACAAAACGACGAGGCCGCAAGGCTGGCGGAAAAGGCCCTGGCTATTGAACCCGGGCATAAAAACGCCCGCAGGCTGCTGAAAAGCCTTACGCCCGACTCTGAAAAATCCTGACGCAAATACGCCAGTATCTCCCTCAGGAACTGCCGAACCCTGCTGCTTCAGGAATTACTACTTCGTAACCATAAATGGGGTGCCGGAATCGGCTTGGGGACAGTTCCGTACTTCTTTTTTTCTGATGAACGATTTTCAGCTCTCCGGGAATTAACTGGTTATTCTTTTCCTGAACCGAATATGTAAAATACGATAATTGCGGCAATTATAAAGTACACAATAAATGCCCCGAGGTTGGTGTCCAGAAGTCTGTACCTGATCTCTTCCAGCACCTTTTCCAGCCCTGTACCTGCGTAAGCAGCAGACACGATTTTCTCTCCCTCCCCGCTGCCGAAAGCTTCCCCGCAGTACCTGCATTTACGGGCTTCCGCCCTGATTTTTTCTGCACAGTAGGGGCATTTTTTCCATTTGTGCCCTGCACTGGCGATTTTGCGGACATTCTCCGGATTTTTTGGAGCCAGCAGGGCCATGATAAGTCCAAATGGTCCCAGAAGTATTCCCAGTCCAAACCATCCGCATCCGCTGTGCCCTTTGCGTGCGGCGATTATTGCGCTTATCAGCCCCACCAGAAGCCAGGTGGCAAAAAAATCCATATTATCCTGCTTTAAACTTCATGTTAAAATGAATAACAATTCCTTGCTCAAAAAGTTCACAAAAATTTTATTGACACATTTTCTATTTCAGTGTATTTACTTTTAAAAATTGTACAATAGTTTCATTTATATGATACATCAACTAGAATTTGATGCAAATAAAATTGCGTAGTTAAATTTCAAAGCATTAAAACCTCGGTACCTTTCAATGGATACATAAAACCAGAATACTAACCTGAAATGGAGGAGCAAAACCATGGTAGCCGGATTTTTGACAATACTTGCGCTTGTTTGTGCAGCAGGAGGCGTCCTTGCACTGGTCATGCATATGAAGACTGTCAAGGCATAACTTCAGCATACAGCGCAGGAGATTGTTTCTCCTGCGCTGTATTTGACCCTCTTTGCTGTCAAAAACAATTAGAGTTACAGTCTTCCTTCATTTATGAGGTAAATACAAAATTCATAGCCAGGCCTCGACCCTTCAATATGTGACTGCAAAAAGTCATTTTTGCAGTCACAGACGTCAGAGATCAGAGGTCAGAGGTCAGTAAAATCAAAGAGTTATGTAGATTATTGATTTCTGAATTTTTCATTTCCCGACTTTTTGCAGGCGCATCCTTCAAACTGAGTTTAAACCCTTTTTCTCCACCTGCCCCCGTGTCATCTCCTGGAAAAACGACTGTTGAGCCCTTCTTTTGCCTCTGCGGACAGACCTCTCCAAAGGTTGTAGCACATAAGCAGAAGCACAAAGCTGAAAGGCAGGGCAGCGGTAATGGCCATCTGCTGCAGGGCTACCAGACCGCCTGAAACCAGGAGTATGGCCGCCACTGACGACTGGGTCACCCCCCAGACGATCTTTTTGCCCAGGCTGGGATTAAGCGATCCCCTGGAAGTCATTATGCCCAGCACAAAAGTGGCTGAGTCCGCTGATGTCACGAAAAAGACAACCAGGAGCAAAATGGCTGCATTGGACAGGATTATCGAGCCTGGATAATGGTCGAACACAGCAAAGAGCCCGGTGGATACGTCGTCAAGGACTGCTCCGCCTACTGCGGCTCCTGCCTCCAGTTCCAGGTAAAGGGATGACCCGCCGAATACCGCAAACCAGATGAAGGTGAGCAGGGTGGGTACCAGCAGGGCACCGCTGATAAACTCCCTGATGGTCCTGCCCCGGGAAATACGGGCCACAAATATGCCCACAAAAGGAGACCAGGCGATCCACCAGGCCCAGTAGAATATGGTCCAGTCCTTGTACCATTCATGTCCCAGAAACGGGTTCACGGTGAGGCTCATCTCCAGGACGTCGCTTAAGTAGCCGCCCATGGTATCGGTAAAAACAGTCATTATATACGCAGTGGGTCCGAAAATCAGCATAAACACCACCAGCAGAAAAGCCAGAAACATATTGGACTTGCTCAGAGTCTGAATCCCCTTGTCCAGCCCCACGGCAGCGGAAATCATAAACAGCAGGGTGGTGACAAGAATAATGAGCAGAGTACTGGTATCTGTGGCGGGAAGCCCGTAGATATGTTCCAGGCCGCTGTTGATCTGAAGCGCCCCCAGGCCCAGGGAAGTGGCTATGCCGAATATGGTGGCGAAAACAGCCAGGATATCTATCAGCTTCCCCGGCAGCCCGTAAATTCTGTCCCCGAGCAAGGGGTAAAAGCATGAACTGATAAGCGGAGGCATATCCCTGCGAAAGGAAAAATAGGCAATGCTCATGCTCATGATGATGTATACCGCCCACGGATGCAGGCCCCAGTGAAAAAAGCTGTAGCGCATGGCAAAGGTGGCCGCCTGGCCGCTTTCCTTTTCTATATGTTCCGGGGGCTGCATATAGTGGCTCAAAGGTTCGGCCACTCCCCAGAAAATAAGCCCGATGCCCATGCCGGCGGCAAAGAGCATACTGAACCACCCGAAATAAGTATACTCCGGCCTGTCTTCGTCCTTGCCCAGCTTGATATTGCCGTATTTACTCAAGGCCAGGACAATACAGAAAACCAGAAAAAAGAAGGTCACCAGAAGATAGGCCCAGCCGAAATTGGCTATAATGCCGCCATGAATGGTTGTGGAAATGCTGTCCAGAAGTTCCTGGTCAAATATTCCCAGCAGCACAAAACCGGCTACAATGATTAACGATGCAACAAAAACCGTATCCTTGAACATATTAAGACCCGGCTGAAATTTAGTTTGAAGTTACAGTTTGCACCAGCTGCAGCTGGCTTTTGTCAGGTTTTGTCCCTTTTTCGAAATTCATCCGCCCCGCAGAAAAGTCGCAGGAAAAGCCTGGCCATTATGGAATCAACAGAACCGAGCTGTTGACCCGGGAAACGACTCTGGCGCAGGTGGAACCCATCACATGCAGGGGAAACGGCTCATTGAGTCTTCCCAGGATCACTGCGTCTGCCTGGATTTCATCCACCACATCCAGTATGTGGCTGGCAGGAGAGCCGATCCTGGATATCTGCCTTACCTTCCGGTAATATCCCGAGTACTGCTCTTTTAGCTCTTCCAGCTTTGCATTGACATGCTCCCGCCTAAGCTGTTCCGAATACGGATCAGCCGCTCTCTCCCCCACATGCAGGACTACAAGTTCCGGCACCAGCTCCCCGAGAAAGAACACCGGTTGACAGCATTTTTCTGCTGCCTGCTGAAAATCCGTTGCAAATACGATCCGGTGCATTTGCTCCTCATGCCGCAAATCAGGTCTTTTCTTGTGCACCCAGACCGGGCTGTCCGCCAGGCGGACCACATCCTGGGTGGTGCTTCCCAGAAGTGAGCTCATGAGAAAATTTCTGCCCCTTGCCGGAATATAAATAAGGTCAGCGCCCTGCTCCCTGGCCTCCCTGGTGATCTCTGAGGCCACATGTCCTTCTTCCACTTTATAGTGTACGTTTATCCCAACTTCATCCAGAGCGCTCTGAAAATGCCTGAGCCTGGACTCGGCATGCTTGTGGCCACCCAGTCCGGGGTTTAGCACATGAAAAAACACCATATCCTCGGCCTTCATCTTGTACAAAAACGAAGCCCTTATCTTTATTTCAGTAAGGGATTCGTTCAAATCCACGGGATGCAGTATTTTTTTAAACATAAACTACTGATCGCTTATTATTGGTGTTCAACAGGTCGCAGTGAAAGATAGGGATCATCCTGTTCCAGGTGATTTAGAATATAATCATGCACCCCCTCTTCCAGGGAAGAAAAACGTACCGGGCATCCGGTGGCCTCCAGCCTGTGCATCCGGGCCCGGGTAAAATACTGGTATTTGGGCCGTATTTCCTCGGGCATGTCTATGTATTCGATATCCGTTTCCCGGCCCAGGGCTTTGAACACGGCACCGGCCAGGTCGTTCCAGGACTCGGCCCGCCCGGAACCCAGGTTGAAAACCCCGTTTACTTCCTGGTGTTCCAGAAGCCAGGCCATGGCCTCCAGGCAGTCCTTGAGATAAATAAAGTCTCTTTTCTGCTCCCCGTGCCGATAATCAGGGTGATAGGACTTGAAAAGCCGCACCCTCCCGGTTTGCTTCACCTGAAAATATGCCTTGCGCACCACGCTCTGCATGTCTTCCTTATGATACTCGTTGGGACCGTAAACATTGAAGAACTTCAGCCCCACAGCCCTGTCCAACCAGTTTTGCCTGTGCATCCAAAGATCAAAGAGCTGCTTGGAGTATCCGTACATGTTCAGTGGCTGCAGGTCCGGCATGATTTCCGGGTCATCGCTGAATCCACGGCTGCCGTCCCCGTAGGTTGCCGCACTGCTGGCATATATAAACCTGGAGCCGCTGCTTATGCAGTACCTGGCCAGTCTCTGAGAATAACTGAAATTGTTGTGCATTAGATAATCGGCGTCACTTTCCGTGGTGGAAGAACAGGCCCCCATGTGGATTATGGCTTCCACCCTTCCGAAATCACCGTTTTCCAGCCTGTCCAGAAAACTGTCCTTATGTTCAAAATTCTGAAACCTGAGGTTGACCAGGTTCTTCCATTTCTCTTTATGCCCCAGACGATCCACTATGAGAATATTCTCAATGCCCATGCTGTTCAGCTTCCAGACAAATCCGCTGCCGATGAATCCGGCCCCTCCGGTCACTATATACACTGGTTCATCTCCTTTAGACTTACTCCTGAAACCCTGTCATAAAAAACAAGAAACTTAGACAGGATTAACAGGATTGACAGGCTAATGCAATCTGCGGCCGGAAGCCGCAGATTGCATTAGCCATCCAGCACTCACTTTCTTCTGGCATTCATGAGTGCCGGAAAAAAAGTGAGTGCTGGAGTGATTACCTTTTGGCCTGGCTCCCGGCCAGGACTAAAATGTTTTTCTCTTAATCAATCTCTTAATCCTGTTAATCCTGTCAAAAAAGCTCTTTTCTTTATTGGGTTGCGGGCAAAGTCCGCGTTAGTACTAATCTCCAGAAATATCCCGGCATCAGGCTCAGGCTTTCAACCCTGAAATATATACCTGAAAATACCTGCTGCCCTGTAACCATCACGGCTTAAAGGTTTTTCTGCTGTTCCTCAAGTCCTTTAAGAGATAAAAAGTTTTGAGCCTGCAATCACGCTTCCCCGCAACCGTAACCATTCAGTGGGTTCCAGTAATCACCACCGAGAGTAGACTTCAGGCGTACTTCTCAACCGTGAGCGGCAAAGCCGCCCGTGGGCAACGAAGTTGCCAGTGCCAAAATAATCTTTTCTGGCACTGGAAGCCTGCAGGCTTCACACTGGTGCTTCGCACACACGGTTTTGAAGAATAAAGAGCACTAGAAAGGCGTTGCCCGCCCGTCTGCCAGACAGGCAAACTTGTATGGTTCCGCCCCCCCCTGAATGGTTACCCGCAACCAGCTTTTTTCACCGGAGACTGTCCGGCTTATATCCCTCCAGGACCTGTAACCCTTGAGCACTTCCGGCAGTGCCGCCAGAAAAAAAGGCTAACCTGCTAAAATCTTCGCCCGGCACATATTAAATTGCAAAAAGGGGGCTTGAATTTCTCATTTCAATGCATTACATTCCAGTGTGCCTTATAGTTGAAGGCTTATGTATCAAGGGCAAGACAACCTGTATGCCCCTGTGTCGATTTTTTTAACTGCATCAAATCGTAACAGTTCAGCCATTTGCATGTAGCACTGGGAGTGGCTCTCCCCGCACTTATTTTTAAAACCTGTCAATACTTTTTCAAAAAAATGAGTGCAGGGGTGCCAGCCCCCTGCTTTCCTTAAAAAAGGGCTGAACTGTTACATCAAATCAATCCCTGTATCCCAGGGCCTCTGCATAAAAAGAGAAAGGCGGTATTATTTATGCGCACATTAATGGTGTACCCTCAATATCCTGACACATTCTGGAGTTTTAAGCATGCCCTGCGCTTTATTTCCAAAAAAGCGGCCTATCCTCCCACCGGCCTGCTCACTGTGGCAGCCATGCTCCCTGGGGAATGGGAGAAAAGGGTTGTGGACCTCAATGTTGAGAGCCTTAGCGACTCGGACATAGAATGGGCGGACATGGTTCTGGTCAGTGCCATGCTGGTCCAGGACAAAAGCGCCCGGGAAGTCATAAGCCGCAGCAAGGAAAAAGGCAAAACAGTTGTGGCCGGTGGTCCGGCCTTTACCTCACAGCCTGAAAGCTACCCCGAGGTGGACCACCTTATCCTGAACGAGGCAGAAACAACCCTGCCCCTGTTTCTAAAGGACCTGGAGATGGGTAAACCCGAGCGGATATACACTTCCCAGGAACGCCCCGCACTGGACCGCACCCCGGTACCGGAATGGTCACTCATCGACATGCGCAAGTACGCCTCCATGGCCATTCAGTATTCCAGGGGATGCCCTTACCAGTGCGAATTCTGCGACATTGTTATAATGAACGGCCGCCGCCCCAGGACCAAATCGCCGGAACAGATGATAAACGAGGTGGAGACCCTGTACAATGCCGGCTGGCGAGGTTCCCTGTTTATAGTGGACGACAACTTCATTGGCAACAAGCGCAAAGTCAAAAAAATGCTTGCCAGCCTCAAAGAGTGGCAGGCTGAGCACGATTACCCCTTTGTTCTTTTTACCGAGGCCAGTGTGGAGCTGGCTGATGATCAGGAACTTATGGACCTCATGCGCCAGTCCAATTTCAACAAGGTCTTTCTGGGCCTGGAAACGCCCAACAAGGAGAGCCTGCAGGAGTGCGGCAAGAATCAGAACAGCAGCCGCGACCTGGTCCAGGCGGTGGAGACCATTCACCAGAACGGAATGCTGGTCATGGGAGGATTTATTGTCGGCTTTGACAATGACAATGAAAGCATTTTCGAATCCCAGATCCGCTTTATCCAGCAAAGTGGAGTGGTCACGGCCATGGTGGGCCTTTTGGGAGCCCTGCCCCGGACCAGGCTCTGGGAGCGCCTGCAGAAGGAAGGCCGCCTTCTTTATACCCCCACCGGGGAAAACACCGACGGCAGCCTGAACTTCATCCCCAGGATGGGCACGGAAACCCTGCTGGCCGGTTACCGGGACATCGTATCCACAATATATTCTCCCAGATACTATTATCAGCGCATTGAGACCTTTCTCAAGAGCTACAGGCCAACATCCCGGTCCAGGATCAACCGCCACGACATCATTGCCCTGTGGCGCAGCATCTGGCGTATCGGTATCTTTTCCAGAAGTGCGCCCTGGTTCTGGAAGGTGCTGATAAAAACCGCACTCACCAAGACCAGAGCCCTGCCCGAGGTGGTGGAGCTGAGCATCTTCGGGCATCATTTCCAGCGCATTTACAAGCGCTGCCGCAATACCTGATCCTGCTTCAGGAAAACCCGGCACTCAGACATGCCTCAGTGCCGGGTTTTTTCTCGATTTTCCGCATTCCGTTCACCCAGCCCGTTTTGCCTTTTACCTAAGCGCAGGCCAGGACATCAACGCCCATAAAGAGGCCGAATGCTCAACGCGCCCATGCTCCGGCAAATCTGGGATGACGCCCTGCCCGTAGTACTGGAGGAGTACGCCCGGGGGCACGGCGAGTTCAACCTGGACCGATGCCAGGCAGGCCCGGTGAAATCAAGGTTTATTGATCTTTGCATGCAGACACACGTAAATACCAGATACTCGCTCCAAATACACAAATTACAATACCTATCGTCTTAAAAAAAGACGCAATCTTCATGAAAGTGGGCCTACTCCCCGACAACAGATAATTGGGCCCAGTTTAATGCCCTTGACATTTGGCCCAGAAAGACCCTAATTATAATTATCATATTTTTTAACACTACAGCGAAACTTATTTATTGACCTCCGGGGACTGGCTCTCCCTGCACTTATTTTTAAAACCTGTTAATCATCCTTCAGAAAAATAAGTGCGGGGGTGCCTGTCCCCAATTGAGATACCATACTGTATTTTATAAATTTCGCTGTAGTGTTAAGGACAGAAATGAGAGGTTCCCGATGCTTATTCAGACCAAAATCCAAATAGAGCCTGAACACTATGAGTTCATCAAGAAAGTCTACAAAGAATTGAACTACAAAAGCTTAAGTGAGTACATGCGTCAGGCGGTCAAGACCCAGGTCAGGGAAGACCGCAAAAGGCTTCGGGCTCTCAAGAGGCAGCAGGCCATGGAAATGATTGGGCAGGGGCCCTATCCCAATCAGTTTGAAGACATAGAAGGGGAAGACTTTGAACGTTGGTGACATTTACTGGGTCAACCTTGCGCCCACACTGGGAGATGAAATCAAAAAGACGCGCCCTGTTGTCATCTTGAATGGCGGTCACAGCAAACATCTGAAGTTAGCCATTGTCGTCCCCGTAACCACCTGGAATCCGAACTGGGAAGGCAATCCTTTTTTTGTCTGCCTGGAACCCAGCGTGTCCAATGCCCTTCAGAAAAAGTCCGCCATCGACTGTTATCAGCTCAGGTCCCTCAGCCATCAACGGTTTCTGGAAAAGCTCGGGCAGATCAACTCAGCGGAGTTGGATGCCGTTAAAAAGGCTGTTGCCTTGATCCTGGACATTGATCCGGAACACTGTACTTGAACTCTCTTCCTTTTTAATTGCACACTTCGCGTCAAGCGCGAAATGTGAAGATGATTACAAGCAGTATGTGCCTGTCCCACTCTCTTTCACCCAGGCTCTAACTTTTGACCCAAGAACTGAACCGGGCAACCATAGCAGTTACCAGGAGCTGAACATGAAAAAACTGCCCATAGGGATCCAGACCTTTGAGAACTTGATCCAGGAAGGATATTATTATGTGGACAAGACCGGATTCGTGCACGAGGTAACCTCCCAGGGTAAATACTATTTTCTTTCACGACCCAGGCGGTTTGGCAAGAGCCTGTTTTTAAGCACCATCAAGGCCGCTTACCAGGGCAAGAAGGATCTGTTTCAGGGGCTTTATCTGGAAGAGAACTGGGACTGGAACCAAACCAATCCGGTGATCCATATCAGCTTCGGGTCCGGGCACCTACAAAAGCTTGAGGACCTGGAAATACGCTTTGGAACAATTCTGGAAAATCAGGAGATGGAATACGGCATCACTCTTAAACGTCCTGATTTGCGCGAACGCTTTGCCGAATTGATTTATTCCCTGTATTCCAGATTCAGCCAGAAAGTGGTTATCCTGGTGGACGAATACGACAAGCCCATTCTGGACAATATCGAGGACCGGGACACCGCCGCGGCCCTCAGGGATGAGTTAAAGAACTACTATTCCGTGATCAAGGACAGTGACCCGTATATCCAGTTTGTTTTTATCACCGGGGTCTCCAAGTTCAGCAAGGTCTCTTTGTTCAGCGGGCTGAACAATCTCCAGGACATCACCATAGACAGACGCTACTCTGCAATCTGCGGCTATACCCAGAAGGACCTGGAAACCGTGTTTGCGGAACGGCTTGCAGGTGTAGACCTGGAACAGGTCCGGTACTGGTACAACGGCTACAGCTGGCTGGGAGAAGAGGTCTATAATCCCTTTGATATTTTGCTCTATCTGGACTCTAAGGAACTTCGGCCTTACTGGTTTGAGACCGGCACTCCCAGTTTTTTGATCAAGCTCATGCAGGAACGGAAATACTTTGTTCCGGATCTGGAACAGGTCCAGGCCAGTGAAAAACTACTGGGCAGTTTTGATGTGGATCACCTGGAGGTAGAGACCCTGATGTTTCAGGCCGGGTACCTGACCATCAGGAAGGTTTCCCAGACCGCCGGGACCAGGCGCTTCTTTCTTAGCTACCCCAACCAGGAGGTGAAGCAGAGCCTGACCGATTCCCTGCTGCCCTATCTCACGGGCAACCTCTCCGCTTCGGAAAAGACCAAGTTCGCGGCCCTGGATGCCCTGGAGGCGGAGAATCCGGAAGCCCTGAAAGATATTTTTCACGCCTTTTTCGCCTCCATTCCCCATGACTGGTACCGCAAAAACCAGCTGGCCGGGTACGAGGGCTATTACGCCTCGATTTTTTACTGCTATTTTGCCGCCCTGGGACTGGAGGTCATCCCTGAGGACGCCACCAGCATGGGCCGGATAGATTTGACGGTCAAGCTGGAGGACAAAGTCTTTATTTGTGAGTTCAAGGTTCAGGGCTTGGACAAAACCCCGGGCAGTGCCCTGGAACAGATCAGGTCCAGGCGATATGCGGACCAGTACCACGCACCCGGCCGGAAGATCTATCTCATCGGGGTAGAGTTCGACCCCCGGGAGCGTAATATCGCAGGCTTCGACTGGGAAAGCAGGAACTTATGATGATTGACAATAGATTTTCTTGAGCTGGCTTTTGCCTGGCCCGAAAGACAACGCCCCTTTTTCACTTGCAGCAACCCGCCCCCTGTCAAATCGACTTAACAATCATTGAGTATGCATTGACAAACCCGCCCCGGGAGTGCATATCTGGCAACGCAAAATTCAAGCACCACTTTTATTTTGGACAAACCTGTTCTACTGACTGATGGCAAGCATTCAGGTCTCAGGCAGGCTAAAGAAACCTCTTTTTTCACCGAATCAGCTTTTATCTGCATTATTTCATAAATCAGCAACAACGTGGAAAAAACATGACCGGGCAAGACGCTTAAAGCAACAGCAGACTGCTGATGATGGCAGACTTTTATTTTACCGGAGTGGCCAGGCTGAAGGTGGGCCTGGCCACCCTCCTGGACTTTGAATCTTTACTTTACGGACTGAAAAAAGCAGCCTTTCCCGGCATGCGGCAGTATAAAACAAGGAGGATCCATGAAACAGCTTTTCAATCTCAGACTGCGGGGTAAAATAATTTTGCCCCTGATAATCGCCCTGGCAGTACTTATCCTGATTATTTACTTTCTTTTGGGCCGTCAGCTGGCAGTGGTCAGCAACGAGTTCATCCAGCGACTCTCGGAAAACAAGCAGGCCGAAATCCAGGGGGCCATGACTCTGGCCACCCAGGAATCCGAAGCCGTATCCTCGCTGTTTACCCGCATGCCCGAGGTGCAGCAGGCTTATCGCACTGCACTGCAGGGAGACATAGATGACCTGCGCTCGCCTGAATCCCAGGAAGGCCGGGAGATGCTGCGCCAGGATCTGTCGGACATGCTTGACGGCTTTAAGGAAACCCGGGACGAAGACCTTATGCTGCACTTTCACCTGCCCAACGGCCGCAGTCTGGTGCGCATCTGGCGGGACAAAAACGCCATGGTGGACGGCAACTGGGAGGATGTTTCCGATGATATTTCCGAGTTTAGAGAGACTGTCATGCATGTCAACAATACCGGCACCCCTGCCCAGGGCCTGGAGGTGGGCCGGGGCGGCTTCACCCTGCGCAATGTCCTGCCGGTCATGGGAGAGGAGCGCGACCAGCTGGGTTCGGTGGAAATGCTCATCGACTTTGACCCGGTGGTGGAAGCTGCAGCCGAAGGTGAGGGTGAGCACCTGCTGGTGTACATGAACGAGGACCTCCTGGACATAGCCACCCGGCTGCAGGATGAATCCGAGTATCCGGTTCTGGACAACAGGTATGTCCAGGTCATGGGTGCTGACGACCGGGACCTGGAGCGCATGATCAGCGCGGATATTCTGGATACGGGCCGCACTGAGCTGTCTGTACACCAGGAAGGCAACTATTCCGTGGCCGCTTTTCCCATCTTGGATTATTCCGGAGATCAGGTGGGAGTAATGGCCTATGTCCTGGACATCTCCCGCGAACAGGCCATGATCAGCAATCTCACCTACACCCTGGTGGGCACCATGGCCCTTCTGCTGCTCATCCTGGCCGGAATCACCTTCTACAACACCAACCGGACCATATTAAGACCTCTGAACAAAATAACCGGCTTTGCCAGCCAGGTCTCAGCCGGAAACCTGGAGCAAAAGCTTCAGGTCGATTCCCGGGATGAAATGCAGGATCTGGGACACAGCCTGCAGAAGATGGTGGATAACCTCAAGGAAAAGATCTCCGAAGCCGAGGAAAAGAAGGAACAGGCCAGACAGGAGACTGAAAAGGCTGAACAGTTCAGGTCCGAGGCCGAGGAAGCCCTGGAGCAGGCCAGGAAGGCCAAGCGCGAGGGAATGCTGCAGGCGGCCGGTCAGATTGAAGAAGTAGTGGAGCGCATGACCTCGGCTTCCGACGAACTATCGGCCCAGGTGGAGCAGTCCAGCCGCGGCGCTGAACAGCAGAAGCAGCGCACCGGTGAGACCGCTACAGCCATGGAGGAAATGAATGCCACTGTCCTGGAAGTGGCCAAAAACGCCTCCAGCGCTGCTGAAAGCTCGGATCAGGCCAGGACTAAGGCCCTGGAAGGGGCGGACGTGGTCAAACAGTCGGTCCAGGCCATCAACAGGGTGCAGCAGCAGGCCGGCGAGATGAAGGACAGCCTGGCCGGGCTGGGCAAGCAGTCCGAGCAGATCGGCCAGATAATGAACGTCATTGAAGACATAGCCGACCAGACCAACCTTCTGGCCCTCAACGCGGCCATAGAAGCGGCCCGGGCCGGTGACGCCGGGCGGGGCTTTGCTGTGGTGGCCGACGAAGTGCGCAAGCTGGCGGAAAAGACCATGAAGGCCACCAAGGAAGTCGGCGAGGCCATTTCATCCATACAGAGCGGTGCGGATGAAAATATCCAGGGCATGGATAAGGTGGCGCAGCTGGTGGACGAATCCACCGGACTGGCTAATAATTCCGGTGAAGCCCTCAAGGAAATCGTGGCCCTGGCAGAGCAGGCAGCGGACCAGGTCCGCTCCATCGCCACCGCCAGCGAGGAACAGTCTTCGGCAAGCGAGGAGGTAAACAGAAGCATGGAGGAAATAAGCCGCATTTCCCAGGAGACCGCGGACGTCATGCAGCAGTCGGCCCAGGCCATTTCCGACCTGGCCCAGCAGGCCCAGGAATTAAGCGAACTGGTCAACAGGCTGAAAGAAGAAGAATAACCGTAAAACTGACGAAAAAATGCGCTCCCTCCAGAAGGCGGGAGCGCATTATTACAACTGTATATGCCGGCCCCTCCGGCCAAGTCTTTATGCAAAAGGAAGCGGAGGGCCTATAAAAGCCTTTCCAGCTCTTCTTTAAGCCTTTCTCTGGCAGGCTCGGCCTCCTTAAGGATCCTTTTTATCTTGTTGAACTGCATCAGGCGCACATCCACTACTTCCGGGCGTAAATAAATATCCGGAGAATATATCCTTAGCTTTTGCTGCATTATGGATTCCTGCATTATCTCAAAGGTGGCGAATATAGTGTCCAGGTAGGATGGGCGCTCCTTGTTATCCGGGGAACTCTTCCCGGATACATCCACAGCAACTGAAATATCGCAGCTGTCCAGTACAAGATCGAAAGGCACCGGGTTGACTATGGCCCCGTCCACCAGGAGCCTGTCCTGGTAGCGCACCGGGGCGAACAGCCCCGGAACAGCCATACTGGCCTCGATGGCCGGGATGATCTCCCCGGAGTCAAATACTACCTGCTCCCGCCTCCAGAAGTCTGTAGCCACCACCTTAAGAGGAATTTGCAGCTCTTCAAAGTCCTGCACCTGGATCTTTTCCCGCACAAAGTCCAGGACTCCTTCAGGGTCCAAAAGTCCGCCCTCTCCAAGGCCGGGCCTGAGCATATCCAGAAGTCCGCTGCCGGTGATTCTCTCCAGCCACCCTCCCCAGATGCTGGGCTGGGAGTCAAAGATTTCCAGGGCTGCCTCGCGCATCTCCCGGCCTGATATGCCCGAAGCATACAGAACTCCCAGAATGGCCCCTATACTGCTTCCGGCAATGATTTTTGGCCGGACTTTAATTTCGTCCAGGGCTTCCAGCACTGCAATATGGGCCAGGCCGTTGGCACCGCCTGCACCCAGAGCCAGACCGACTCCCGTGCGGGAAGCTTCGGGCTTGCCTTCACCTGCATGGGCCGCAAATCCCGGCCAGGCCACCAGTCCGGCTCCGGCCATACCGGCTGCAGCCAGAAAATCCCTGCGGCTGCAGCCGGTTGTATTTCTTTGTTTGTTGTTGGTATCTTTCATGGTCTTGTCTTCATTTTGATTCTTCTATCTTCTGGCATCTAACTCCGGGGGGCAGGGGCAAAGCGTGCCAGAACCCCGCAGGTCAGAGTTGTTGCTGCCAGAATGGCAGCCAGAATATTTATGCCCAGCCCCTGATCCAGCAGAAAACCCGCCAGCAGAGGAGCAGCCGCTGTAGACAGAACCACCGCTGACTGAGCCATGGCCCTGATGGAGCCCAGGTGAAGCAGACCGTAGCGCTCCGCCCAGACAGCCCCTCCGGCTGTAGCGGTCATGCCGTGGGTCATGCCCATGAGCCCCAGGTAAACATATGCCACCCATATCCCCTGGAAAGCCGCAAGTATCATCAGGCCGGCTGCCATGGGCAGCACCGCCAGAGGCAGGGTTTTGCCCGCACTGATGCGGTCCACCAGGGGACCTGTCCCCAGAAGCGCTCCCAGGTGCCCCGCAGCATAACAGGTAAATGCCGTACCCACAACATGCATGGACCATCCCTGCATGGAGGCAACGGCAGCCTGGTGAAACAAAAGGGCTGTGACCATAAACGGTGAGGCCAGAATCGCAGGCAGGACCATGTAAAAACCCCTGTCCCTTACCACCTCTTCCCGGGTGTGGCTTCTAAGAGAGTCTTTGGCTTCTTTGCCCGCCAGGTCCTGAACAGGAGCTGGTATATCCCTGGTCAGATAATACAGCAGGGGCAAAACCATCAGCACCAGGAATCCGGCAGAGGCCAGCCAGGGAACATGCCACCCCCAGAGAGCAGCCATGAACACAGCACTGGCAGGCAGGACAGCTTCAGCCAGGGGAAATCCCGAGCCGGCCAGAGCCACTGCCTTGCCCCTGTGAGCAGAAAAATACCTGGCAGCCGTGGTCATGCCCATATGCCCGAAAAGACCCTGCCCACCGAAGCGTATGCAGAAAAAACCAACACTTAGCAACAGCACCCCGCCCTTGAGGCCCACAAGCAGGCACCCCAGGGCAAGAATGGCTGTGGCCAGCAGCACAGCCCTGGAAAGAGGCCAGATATCAACCAGCCTGCCGAACTTGAAGAGCATGGCCGCACTTACCAGGGTGGCCAGGCTGTAGATACTGCCGTAAGCAGTGTGCGAAAGCCCGGCAGAGGTACGGATTTCTTCCCCGAAAACCGAGACGAAAAAGGTCTGTCCGAACCCGGAAACCGCCACCGCCAGCATGGCAAAAAGCGCCAGGCCCGGTTTTTGCCTGATAAAATCCGGTAGAATATTCATTCTGTCCATTGGGCATGTTCCTTAATCCTCTTTGCATCCCGGGTCAAAGTCTATCCTGTAAGCTATCTGGTGAAAAATATATCAAGGCTTGAAGAATTTTTTTTCAAGGAGTACAAAGAGTAGCACTACAGCGAAACTTATTTATTGACCTCCGGGGACTGGATCTCCCCGCACTTATTTTTAAAACCTGTTAATCATCCTTCAGAAAAATAAGTGCGGGGGTGCCTGTCCCCAATTGAGATACCATACTGTATTTTATAAGTTTCGCTGTAGTGGTAGGCGCTTAACAAAAATATCGGAAAAACATGTTGGCAACTGTTTTCTCATACCCTGCCTGCTCCTCCGTATAGGATTACTGGCCCGGCGTTAACTCCCCTCCTTAGCCAAGGAGGGGCCGGGGGTGGTTGTATGAAATCCCTTCCTTTTTCTGAATTTGCCCAGAAGGGGCCTCTTTTCCGCGCAGGGTCAAGGAAACAGCCCAGAATATTTATCCAACCTCAGGAGCATTCCAATGGAAGAAAATACCTCTCCCCTGTCCACAGAAAAATCGTGGATCAAAATCAATCCGGCTGTTTTTTTCAGTTCCGCCCTTCTGACCATTATTTTCGTTGTACTGACAATAAGCAGTCCCGAAAGAGCCGGTGAAATCTTTGGCAGTGTTCAGGGATGGATAGCCGAGTCCGTCGGCTGGTTCTACATTCTCTCCGTGGCCACTTTTCTGGTTTTTGTTATCTTCCTTGGAGTGTCCTCCCTGGGCACCATAAAGCTCGGCCCTGACCACAGCGAACCTGACTATACATATATATCCTGGTTTGCCATGCTTTTTTCCGCCGGCATGGGTATCGGGCTCATGTTCTTCGGAGTGGCCGAGCCGGTCATGCATTACCTGAGCCCGCCGGTGGGTGAAGGGGGTACTCCTGAAGCGGCCCGGGAGTCCATGAAGATCACCTTCTTTCACTGGGGCCTGCACGCCTGGGCCATCTATGCAGTAGTGGCCATCTCCCTGGCCTATTTCGCCTTTAGGCACAATCTCCCCCTGACCATCCGCTCCGCATTTTATCCCCTAATCGGGGAACGTATTTACGGACCCATAGGCCATGCCGTGGATACCTTTGCCGTACTGGGGACCATGTTCGGGGTGGCTACATCTCTGGGACTGGGAGTGACCCAGATCAACGCCGGACTGGAATATCTTTTCGGTGTACCCATAGACATCTGGGTGCAGATCCTGCTTATAGCCGTCATCACTGTCATTGCCACCATTTCCGTGGTCATGGGCCTGGACGGAGGCATTAAACGCATATCCGAGCTGAACATGATCCTGGCTGTGGGCCTGGTGATTTTTGTACTCATTTTCGGGCCGACGGTCTTTTTGATGCAGACCTTCACTCAGAATACCGGGGCCTATATCGCAGACCTGGCTGAAATGACCTTCAACCTGCATGCCTATGATCCCACGGACTGGATAGGGGGCTGGACCCTTTTTTACTGGGGCTGGTGGATAGCCTGGTCCCCCTTTGTGGGCATGTTCATCGCCCGGGTCTCCCGGGGCCGCACCATCCGCCAGTTTGTAGTGGGTGTGCTCATGGTCCCGGTGGGCTTTACCTTCATCTGGATGACCTTTTTCGGCAACACCGCCCTGCACATGATCATGATCCAGGGAATGACCCATCTCGGGGATGCAGTCAGCGAAGATGCAACCGTGGCTTTGTTCAGGTTCTTTGAGCACCTGCCTTTGTCCACAATAATATCCTTTATCGCCACCATCCTGGTGGTCACCTTTTTCGTCACCTCCTCGGACTCCGGCTCGCTGGTCATCGACATGCTCACCTCCGGAGGCGAGGAAAATGCGCCTGTCTGGCAGCGCATTTTCTGGGCCACATCCGAAGGAGTCGTGGCTGCAGTGCTCCTTGTAGCCGGGGGTCTGGGGGCCCTGCAGACGGCTTCCATTGCCAGTGCCCTGCCCTTTACAGCCATAATGCTTCTCATGTGCCTGGGGCTTTACAAGTCGGTGCGCATGGAAGTGGTCAAAAAAGTCACTTTGAAGCACGCCACAACCATGCCTTATTCTTCCCAGCCGGGTTCATGGAAGAAAAGGCTCAAGACTCTTGTCTATCAGCCCACCAAAAAGGAAGTTTTGAACTTTATCCAGCAGACCGTGTGGCCGGCCATGGAAGAAGTGGCCCAGGAAATGGAGATGCGGGGCATACAGACCAGTATTCAGGAAGGCGAGGATGGCCGGGTCTGGCTGGAGGTCCTGCATGGGGAGGAGATTGACTTCTTCTACTCGGTACGGCCCAGGGAATACGAGCCCCCGGCCTTTACCCTGCGCGCCACCAGCGTCAATAGACCCGGGCAGGAACGCAAATACTACCGCGCCGAGGTGCACCTGCGCGAAGGCGGTCAGGACTACGACATCATGAACTGGACAAAGGATCAGATCATTACCGACATCCTGGACCACTATGAAAAGCACCTGCAGTTTCTGGATGTCGTGCGCTGATATAAATCCGTACCCTGAAAGCAGAGAAAAACATATGCCACCTGAATAATTGTCCCTGCAGCGAAACTGTTTTATTGACCCCCGGGGACAGCCATGTAATTATTTTTTCTGTAACCGTTCGAAACCATTCGTAACCATTCAGGGAGTCTTCGGTGGTGACTCATGTCATTAGGCCAGGGGACTGTCCCCGCTGAGTAATGACTGTGAAGCTTCACTTAATTTCGCGTCTGTACTTTTTGTATTCGTGAAGGAAAAGTGTCGCGGGGACTGTCCCCTTGGCCGGTACCTGCCCCCTGAATGGTTACAATCATCCAGGGCGTATTAATACGGCAAAGAAGTAAACTTGACAAAATTAGAGTGTAGCATATACCCATGTATATACTAAATAAAAGTTAAGCAGGAGGACAACGGATATGAAAAAAGAAACACGCACCGCCAGGTTATTTAAAAACGGTAGCAGCCAGGCTGTTCGCCTCCCTGCTGAGTTTCGTTTTGATGGCCATGAGGTATATGTTACTCGAGATGAAACAACAGGGGATGTGGTGCTTTCCAGCAGCCCCGGTGCTAATACCTGGGAAGATTTTTTCGATCTGATTCACTCCTTGGATGTGCCTGAAGATTTCATGACGGAGAGGCCCATGAATATTCTTCCTCAAGAAAGCGGTGTGTTTGATGATGCTGTCAACCTTGAAACTGACAAAGCAGTATGAATCATGCTTTACATGCTGGATACTGACATCACAAGCTATCTCATCAAGGGGCAATCTCCTGATCTTGAGGCAAGACTGAAGAAAATACTGCCTGCCAGGATTTGTATTTCAGTGATGACCCGCGCTGAGTTGAAATATGGCTTGAAACGCTTGCCTGCTGACCACCGTCTGCATCTGGCTGTGCACCACCTCCTTAAGATTGTTCGGATTTTGCCCTGGGATGTCGAGGCAGCTGACTGGTATGCCGGCATCCGGTATCAGCTGGTATCAACCGGCCAACCCATTGGTGAACTGGATATGATGATTGCGGCTCACTCATTATCTGCTGGAGCTGCGCTGGTTACAAACAATGTCCGCCACTTTCAGCGAATAAATGCCCCTCTGATCCTGGAATGCTGGGGGTAACGCTGATTTGTTCAGATGCACCTGCAAAGACGTGACTGCAAAAAGTCAAAAAAACAAAGAGCTATGGAGTTGGTTTACTGCTGCATTATTGGCGTTTCCACCTGTTGCGGCAGGTCCATCTGAAAATGCACTCAATACCAGTACGGTACTCCACCAGGGCCGGTTCTGTCCCTGGCCCAGCGGATGACTGGATCACTGTCCGGACTGTCCCAGGTAAAAATCACTTCCCCGTGCACGGCAGTGTCATACATGGAAATATCCAGATCCCTGATTATATTTCTGACTTCCTGGTGCGGTACTCCGAACCTGTTCATGAATCCCCGGGAAACCACTGCAAGCTCCGGGTCCACCCGGCGGTAGAACTCCGGGTCAGCGCTGCTGCGGCTGCCGTGATGCGGCACCAGCAGGACCCGGGCCGAAATATCCTGTTCCGTATCCAGAAGATCCTCCAGCCCCCGGGCCTCGATATCCCCTGGAATAAGGGCCAGCGGCCGGCCTTTCCAGATCAGCCGCACAACCAGGGACGAATCGTTCAAGAGCTCGTACTTGTCAGGGTCCCCAGGATGCAGCACCTCCAGAGCAACTGCCCCGTCAAACTCCAGGACATCGCCTTTGCCCGGCACCCCTTCCTGCACCTCCTGCCTGTCCAGGGCTTTTTTCAGGCGCAGCCGGTCCTGTTCAGCCGGCCAGATGGAATTGTGCAGGTATTTATCCGCCCCCAGGTACTTCAAAGGATAAAAGAGCCCGCCGTAATGATCCACGTGAGCGTGGCTCAAAACCACTTTGTCCAGTCTCTGGGGACGGGTGCGCCAGGTGAGCGACGGGGTTACCACGGCTCGGCCCAGGTCAAAATCCGGGTTCCAGCTGCCTCCGCCGTCCACCATAATCCTTTCTTCACCCGGAAGCTCCAGTACAATGCCCTGCCCCTGTCCCACATCCAGCACCCGCATTGTCAGGCTCTCATCCTGAATCTGTCCCGCCCGGGGCACAATCACAAGACACAACATCAACCCCAGACCCAGAAGGACGCGCTCTTTCTTCCACTCAATAGACCCGGCATGTATAATGATCCCCAGGAGCAGATAATAGGCGAATATCTCCACCCATGCAGGACGATAAGTGATGATGGGGTGCAGAAGATCCTTGCTGTGCATAAATTCCAGGGCGGATATGAAATACCCCAGAAGGTGCCCGGCAAGGCCCAGCAGAATATCCCCGGCAAAAGTCAGTCCCGGTACAGTGGAAACAATAACGCCTGCAAACCCGGCGGGTAGCACCAGAAAGCCAAGCACCGGCAGCCAGATGAGGTTCAGGTAAAGATGAGGGCTGAAATAGTTGAAAGTCCAGGCCTGAATGGGCAGCAGGGCCACATTGGCGGCCAGGGTCACCCCGGCCAGCCCAAGAAAATACTTGAACACCCTGGAAACCCCTTTTTCCTCCATGTTCTTGAAAAGCCTTTCCACCAGGGGGATGATCAGGGCTATTCCCGCCACAGCCATGACTGACAGCTGCAGCCGCAGGTCGAATACAGACCACGGATTGTACAGGGTGATGGCAGCTGCGGCCATGAAAAGCCCGTCCAGGAGCACCCGTCGCTGATTGGCAAAGAGATACCACCCCCAGCAGGCAAGCATGATCCCGGCCCTGATAAGCGTTGGCTGAAACTGGCCCATCCACAGGTAAACAATGCATATGGGAGCAGCCACGAGGATTCCCAGCTTCATGAAGGGCAGCCGCAGGTAAACTCGAGGGTACAGGTATCCAATGCCCGCAGCCAGCAAAAAACCCATGCCGGCCATGATGCCCAGGTGCAGCCCGGAAAGGGCCAGGGTATGGGCCAGGGATGCCAGACGTACCCATTCCAGCACTTCCGGCTCCAGCATGGATCGGTCACCAAAAAAAAGAGCCAGACCCATTGCCTGGATCCTGGCTCTTTGTTCTTCATCTACGCCTTCAAGATGCAGTCCCTGCAGGGTCCTCTCCTTGAGGCGGCTGCGCATTACATGGCTTCTGCCCGGTTCACGGTCCACACGGTGCCAGAAATGCTCTCCCTCGGCAAAACTCCTCCAGAAAACACCCTGGGTACGCCAGAAAAACTCGCTGTTCCAGACCCCGAAATTGGCCATGCCCTGCACCGGCCTGACATTTACGTGAGCCTGGAACTTCTGCCCCGGAGCCGCCTCTACTGGAGCATCTTTCCAGGTGAAAACAAGTCTGCCCGGAAGCTTAACAGGCTCCCGGTCCGGTTCAATGAGCAGGTTTTTCAGAATAAGGCGCTGTCTGTCCCCGGGCTGGTAACTCACAGATTCCACTTCACCCTGCAGCCACACCCGCTCCTGGGCCTGGATGGGATCCGGGATATAACCAGGCGGGTCTGGAAGTCTGAACCAGGCCAGCAAAAAAGCCGCCATAAACACCCCGGCCAGGATCATATTGCGCCAGACGTCCCTGAAGGGGAGAAAAAGCAGGACAAGCAGCAGGCCTGCAAGACCTGCCAGAGGATATTTCAGGGTCCAGATGCCCAGGACATAAGCCAGAACAAACTTTTGCCAGGGCAACAGCCCCTTGGGGGTCAGGGTCTGGGCAACCATTCAAAGGGTCCTCGGTGTTGATTGCTGGCACAAGGCCTGGGGACTGTCCCGCACTTATTTTTTTCCTGATGAACCATTTTCAGCTTTTGGCGCTGGAAAAATAAGTGCGGGACAGTCCCCAGGTCAATTCCGGCACCCCCCTGAATGGTTACGGACCTGGAAATGCTGCACTGATTCTCAGCTATTTTGGTTTGAGCACCTGCCTGGGCCTGCTGCCATCCGACGGTCCCAGGATACCGTCTTTTTCCATCTGTTCAATAAACAGGGCCGCCTTGTTGTAACCTATGCGGAAACGGCGCTGGATAAGGGAAATTGATCCCTTGCCCTGTTCCTGAATGAACTCCACCGCCTGGGCATACTTGGGATCATCCACCACCGGATCCGACTCGAAGTCCTGACCGTTCTGACCGTTTTCACTGTTTTTCCACTCATTGAAATCCAGTTCAAACTCAGCCCCGGCCTTGTCCTTCCAGAACTGCACCACCGAAGCTATCTCCTCTTCCTGGACAAAGGCCCCGTGGATCCTTTGCATCTGCCCTCCGGCGCTCTTGAAGAGCATATCCCCGTGCCCCAGCAGGTATTCCGCGCCCACGCTGTCCAGAATGGTCCGCGAATCATGTTTGGAGCTTACCTGAAAGGCTATCCTGGAGGGAAAGTTGGCCTTGATTATGCCGGTGACTACATCCACCGAAGGTCTCTGGGTGGCCAGGACAAGGTGAATTCCAGCCGCCCTGGCCAGCTGGGCCAGGCGGACGATGCCCATTTCCACTTCCTTGCCTGCGGTGAGCATGAGATCGGCCATCTCATCCACCACGATCACCAGGTAGGGCATGGACTCCTGATCTTCAAAGCCTTCCGGGGGATTGTCCCCGAAAGAGGCCAGCTTCTGGTTATAGCCTTCTATATTGCGCACACCCAGGGCGGCCATGCGGTCGTAGCGTTTTTCCATCTCGTAGATGGCCCAGTCCAGGGCGGTCTTGGCCAGGTTCATGTCTGTAACCACGGGATGCACCAGATGGGGCAGGTCGTTATACACTGCCAGTTCAATGCGCTTGGGATCAATAAGCAAAAACTTGAGTTCCCGGGGCGGGTATCTAAAAAGAAGGCTTAGAAGAAGGCTGTTGAGGCACACGCTTTTGCCAGCTCCGGTAGCCCCGGCCACCAGCAGGTGCGGCATGCGTGAAAGGTCCTCCACCCTTGGCCTGCCCTGGATATCCTTGCCCAGGGCCAGAGGCAGCTTGTGTTTGGAGCGGCCGAAATCCCCGGACTCCAGAATCTCCTGAAGATAGACTGTCTGCCGGTTGTCATTGGGTATTTCCACGCCCACGGTGTCCTTGCCCGGCAAAGGGGCCACAATGCGCACTGCAGCCGCCTTCAGGGCCAGGG
Organism: Desulfonatronospira thiodismutans ASO3-1; assembly: GCF_000174435.1. Taxonomy (NCBI): domain Bacteria; kingdom Pseudomonadati; phylum Thermodesulfobacteriota; class Desulfovibrionia; order Desulfovibrionales; family Desulfonatronovibrionaceae; genus Desulfonatronospira; species Desulfonatronospira thiodismutans. The sequence goes on along the minus strand of NZ_ACJN02000002.1, from coordinate 819,106 downwards.
CCAGGTCGTCGTGCAGGTTGGAAATGCGGCTTATCTTGACTCCCGGGGCGGGCTTGTACTCCAGCATGGTCACCACCGGGCCGGGCTGCACACGCTGCACCTCGCCCTGCACAGAAAAGTCCTCCAGGCTGGATTTTACTGCCTGGGCAATCTCATCCAGCCTGGTCTGATCCACTTTTAAAACATCATCAGGTGCAGAGGTCAAAAGCTCCAGGGGAGGAAGATCATACCTGCTGGTATCTATATTGCCCGGACTTGCCTGTGGTGCAGGCGGATGAGGGTCAGCTTTTTTTTTGCCCTTGCCGGAGGAGGAGCTGTTCTGCTTTTTTGGGGCCTGCCTTGCAGACCCGGTTGAATCTGAAGAACTGTCGCGGTCACGTTCTTTTTTGTCAGGCATGAGAACAGCCAGCCTGTAAAGGCCTCCTCCCCAGGAAAAACCGGTGGCCAGCTGAATCCCCATCAGGGTCAAAAACCCCCCTGCAATAAGTATCCCCCAGAAGCCAAGGGCTTCAAAACCGGCCTGATACAACTGACTTCCGGCAAATCCTCCGCCGCTTATTTCCATATCCTGCGTGAAAGCCTGCACCCGTGGAAATTCCGCCCAGACGATAAGTGCTGCAAAGCAGAAAAAAAGCCCCAGCCAGCGCCACCAGGCAAGTTGGAGCACCGGCCAGAAAAGATAGAGCCCCAGGTAGACGAAAAACAACGGCACCACCAGGCTGCCTACCCCCAGAAGCTCCACCAGGGAGCCTCCCAGGTATGCGCCCACGGTTCCTGCAGGGTTTTGAACCGTGTGTGCGCTGCCCACTTGCTGGTTGAATGTGGGATCCAGAGAAGAGTACCCCGCCAGGCTTACCCCCAGAAGCAGGGCCAGAAAAAACATAACTGTGCCGGGAATTTCCCTGTAGAGCCTGCTGCCGTCCATGATTCGCCCTGACAATCTGTTTATTCCCGGCCCATGTATTCTTTGGTGCGGGTGTCCACTTTGATTCTTTCTCCCTCGTTTATAAACAGGGGCACATTGACCGCAATGCCGGTCTCCAGCCTGGCAGGCTTGGTCCCGCCGGTTACAGTGTCCCCCTTCATTCCCGGCTCGGTCTCGGCCACCTCCAGGATTACCGCTGCGGGGATCTCGATGTCTATGGGGTTGCCGCGGTAAATCAGGGCCTTGACGGTCTGGCCGTCTTTGAGAAAGCCCCCTTTCTCTCCCATGCTTTCATCGTCCACCATGAGCTGCTCATAACTGCCCATATCCATGAAGACATAAGCGGTGCCGTCATGGTAAAGATACTGCATCTCCCTGGACTCCAGGTCCGGCTTGGCCACCTTTTCCCCGGAGCGGAAGGTCTGGTCCAGCATGCCTCCTGTAAGCAGGTTCCTGAGCTTGGTGCGCACAAAAGCCCCGCCCTTGCCGGGCTTGACATGCATAAAATCCACGATCTCGTAGGGCTCATTCTCGATCTCGATTTTCAGTCCTTTGCGGAAATCAGTAGTGGAAAGCATTCATCCTCCTTTATATATGACATGGGGCTTGGGGCATGGAGCATGGGGCCTGGGGCCCCTGGCTCTTAATCCCTCGATCCTTGAATTCCTGAATCCCCCAATCCCTCAATCCCTCAATCCCTAAATCCCTAAATCCCTAAATCCCTGCATTCCTCAATCCCTCAATTCCCCAATTCCCCAATTTCCCAATCCCCCAATACCTAAATCCCTAAATCTTACAAACTATCCAGATACCAGACCAGCGCCTCAAGCCCCAGAACATAACTCATGATGCCGAATCCGGCAATGACTCCCAGGCTGTGGGCTGCGGTCAGGTTCTGTCTGCGGATCTCCTCCCGGCTCCAGATGTTACTCAGGTGTACTTCCACGTGGGGGATATTTATCCAGGCCAGGCAGTCCCCCAGGGCCAGGCTGGTGTGGGTATAGGCCCCGGGATTGATGACCAGCCCCTGCACATTGTCCTTCCAGGCCTTTTCCAGCCTGTCAATGATCTCCCCTTCGCCGTTGGCCTGAAAATAATTGAGCTCTATCCTGTCTAGAAGCCCGGGGCGGTCCTTTTCCAGGATGGTCTGCACAGCGTCCATGCCGCGGGTGCCATATGTACCCGGGTCGCGCCGGCCGATATAGCCGAGGTTGGGTCCGTTTACCATCAATACAGTGTACTTTTCCCCGGGCATGGCTACTTTTTCCTCCACAGTTCAGGGTCATCTTCAGTCGGCTCATCTTCTTCGGGGCTGATGCGCATTCTGGGCTGCACCTGGACTTCTTCGTATTCGGGCTCATCTTCTTCATGCACACCCTCCACTGACAGGTAACTCAGCAAAATCAGATCACCGGGCCTTACTTCGCGCCTTGTTTCCAGGATAATCCCCCGGCCCAGGGTGCCTGAAGGGTTTTCATGCCACTTCATTTGTGTATCTGACTGCAGGACCTGCTGCAGCTTTCCCGAGCCGAAGACCTTCAAAAGCAGCCGGCCCTCTCTCTCGGTCCTTCTGGCCACGAAAAAGTAGGCCGGTCCCTTTTCCGGATACCTGTCAAACAGCTCGACATCTATTTTATCCCGGGTTGCAGCTATTGTCTTGTCCTTGTCAAAGGCGACGATTTCGCCAGCCAGACTCCAGTGGGGTATGGTGCTCAACATGCAGGTGAATTCCTGGGACTGAGCATCGGTCATGGAGGCCTGAACCGGCTCTATTTCCCCGCTTGTGCGCACAAAAACCGTACCTGAACCGGGTGAGCCCATTCTGCCGGGACGCACCAGGGGTTCCCGGTTTATAACCTTCCTGGCATTGATACTGAAACACTTGTCCGCTCCGTGTTCCCAGAAGGCCTTCTCCAGGGTGGCAAACTCATCTATTTCCGCCGGATCAAGGCTGACCTCGAACCGGGCCTGTTCGTAAAATTCTTCTCCAGGATCCTGCAGGTAAAAATAGTTCTGCACCGGTTCTTCGCGGGCGCAGGAAACAGCAAACAGCAAAAGAGAAGATAAAAGCAGTTTTCTCCACATATGCACCTCGATGCGGAAATGCTTAAGATTTACAACCGGACCTTTCATCACTACAATCAATGCATTGTGACATTGAGCATAATAACAATCCGGCCCCAGGTCAGAACAACCCGACTTCAGGAAAATCATCTATGTATTTGACGTTAAGACTTGAAACCACGTCCTACACCAAAGATCAGCTGCGCTTCCCTGACCTGCCGCAGATCGCCCTGGCCGGGCGCTCCAATGTAGGCAAATCATCCCTGATAAACAGTCTGGCCGGTCAGAAAAAGCTGGCCAGAATCAGTTCCACCCCGGGAAAAACCAGGAGCATCAATTTCTTCCTGGCTCCACAGGAAAATTTTTACCTGGTGGATCTGCCCGGGTACGGCTACGCCCGCTGCTCCAGGGTGGAGCGTGAAAAGTGGGGCGAACTCATCCAGGAATACCTCCAGGACAACCACCACCTGGCGGGCGTGGTTCTTCTTCTGGATTCGCGCATTTCGCCCCAGTCCAGCGACCTGGACCTGGCCCATTACGTGGATTCCCTGCAGACCAGGCTGCTGCCGGTGCTTACCAAGGCGGACAAGTGTAACCAGAAACAGAGACAGCTGGCCCTGAAGCGCTGGCAAAAGCTTCTGGAGCGGGCCCACAAGCCCATCCTTTTTTCAGCCCGGACACGGCAGGGGCAGCAGGCCCTTCTGGAGGCCATAAAAAATCTGGTACAAGCCGGGTCATCTCCTGTCCATCCAGAAAAGCTGCAGCAGGCTTAAAATCCCGAAAAACACATTGGCTGTCCAGGCGCCGACAAAAGGTGCTGTCACGCCTTCTTCAGCATAACTTACCCCGAACACATATACCGTGTAGTAAAAAAAGACAATCACCAGCCCCAGGGTTACCAGGGCGTAAATATTTTTGATGCGGGTAAACAGGGCCAGGGCCAGCAGGGTCATGACCACCAGGGCAAAAGGATAGGCTATCTTGCTGTGCAGGGCGGTGGAGATCTTTTCAACGCTGGCCCCGCTTTCCTTGAGCTGATTTACCAGGGCGGATAGGGTAAATATGGACCAGGCCTGATAAGGCAGATCCGAGTCCACCAGGGCAAAAGACCTGAGATCAATTTTAACCTCCATCTCCATCTCCTGCAAACTCTGTCTTTCCAGGCTGTGGGGCTTGAATACAGTGACGTCGCGCAGCAACAACCGGTTTTTATGGACCTCGAATTCGGGCGCCTTGATTATCTCCTGTATCTTGCCCGGATCACTTTTTTTGTAGGCGGTAAAATCCTTTCCCCGGCCCTCGTTTATATGCGCACGTTCAATATGAATCATATAATCCCGGTCCTTGACCCAGACGTCCTCCAGACCCTCTACAGCGGCTTCCCTGTCACGCACGTCCTGGTTCCAGATCTGCCTTGTGACCTGCTCTCCCCTGACTCCCAGGGTCTCGGAAAAAACAAACAGCAGCATAAAAACCACAAGCGCGTAACCAATAAAGAAAACAGCAGGCTTTCTAAAGGAGATGGCACTGCTCTCCATGGCCACAAGCTCATTGCTGCGATGCATCATGGCCATCTGTATCAGAACTCCCAGCATAAATATGGCCGGCAGGGTCTGGGCAACAATAAGGGGCATCTTGAAGACAAAATACTCCAGCACCTGGAGCGCGCCAAGGCCTGCTTCGACCATTGCGTTCATGCGCCCTACGAAATCCACGATGAGATACACCATGGTCCCGGAAAAAAGCAGGACCGCGGTGTAGAAAAGATTCTGGCGCAAAAGATATCTATTTAAAACACTCATATCTGCATGCAGGGGAGCTTTTTTTTAATTGTTCTCTTGATTTTCATCTCTTTTGTGCAACCACGGGACAAAGCTTCGCAACACCTGCCCCAGGTCTATCTCGCGGCCCTGGGAATAGAAATAAAAACCACCCAGGGTCAGAACCAGGAAAAATATATTGGGCATCCACATGGCCAGGTCCGGATTCAGGGTACCGGCCTCTCCCAGGCCGTACACCGCGGTAAACAGGCTGTAGTAAATAAGAAAGCAGCTCATGGCCAGCAAAAGCCCCCAGTTGCGGCCCAGGCCCTGCAGGGTAAGGCCCAGGGGCACAGCGAAAAGCCCCAGAATCAGACATGCCAGGGGCAGAGAAAAACGCTTGTGCTCTTCCAGCACCGCCAGGCGGTACTGCCTGCTGTCAGCCTGGGCATCATCCTTGTAAGCCTGCAGTTCACCCCAGGACATCTCTTCCGGACGCTTGTCCCGCAGACCGGCATCGCCCAGAAGTGAAAAAAGATCCAGGCGCAGCCTGTATTCTCCAAAGGAAACCAGGCTGTGCTCCTCCTGGTCCTGGCGGTAGATCCGGCCATCATCCAGGATGAAATAGAGCATGCCTTCCTCTTTGTCACTGAGCATACGTCCTGTGGGGGCAACAATAGTCAAAGGGGCTTCCGGAACAGTGTCGTCGGAGATAAACACCTCTTTCAGCTCACTGGTCCCCGGGTCCCTGTTGTGAACATATATGGCCATGTCCGGGATCATGCGGTGAAACACTCCTGGCTGCATGCTGACTTCGGTCTGCTCCCGGACCATTTCCACCGCTGTCTCGCGAAAATTGTCTATGCCCCAGGAAGTAAGGTGCAGGGTTACGTACAGGGTAAACCCCATGGCTCCCAGGGAAAAAAGCAGGGGAGAAAGAACCAGGCTTCTTATGGATATGCCGCTGGTCTGCAGGGCAGTGAGCTCCCGGTCCGAGGACATGCGCAGAAAACACAGGAAGATGCTCAGCATGCAGGCTATGGGAATGACCATACTGAGAAAGGAGGGGCCAAGGTAGAAAAAGGACTTGATAACGTACAGTATCTGAATACTTTGCCCTACAAAGATATCCTTGAGGTCGATCATACGCCCGATGACTATCAGAGACAGCATAGAGGCCAGAGTCACCAGGAATATCGTTCCCACCTCTTTTATAATCTGCCGGTGCAGAATTTTCATTGGTTATCGTCTGAGCCCTGCTCGTTTTTCCTGAAAAATTTGTACAGAAACTCTTCGTCTCTTGGCCCCAGGTTGAAGCGCATGCCCGCTTCACCAAGGAGCCTGTCCAGGCTTTTGCCCTCCTGGATACCCTCGTCCACCCACTTTACAGCCTGCCTGACTTTTTTGTCTTCGGGCATTATGGTACTCATTTTCTCCTCCTGGGTTTAATAGCCTTGTACACCTCTTTTTCCCGTCAGACCATGAAAAACTGCCCTGCTCCTCATGCCCCTGCTGCAATACGACTCCAGTAATTGCGCTTTGCCCAGGTAAAACCACCTGGAACGCAGGGCCAGATGGAGTTGTTGTGCGCCAGGGGATCATCTAAGTCCAGCCAGGTATAGTTTTTTGCTTCTTCAAACATCTCGCTGCCGGGAATGGGCGAATACTGGGTAAGCTCGGGGCGGATGCCCCATCTGCGCACCTCCCGGATGCTCTGCAGGACTTCTGCATTATCCTGCCCGGGCAGGCCGAAGAGTACATACGCAGCCATCTGTTCTTTTTCAAATCCTGCCTGCAGCAGATTGTGCATGCCTTGGCTCCACTCGTCTGATGCAAGCTTTCTGTCCGGCCGGGACCCGAAAGCCCCGGTCTCGAATCCCAGGCGGATGGTATGCAGTCCGGCCCGGTAAAAAAGTCTGCACACTTCCAGGTCCAGGTAGCGCACGTGCAGGGCATTGGGAGTGTGCAGCCTTATCTCCATCCTGCTGGATATAATCTTGTCCAGCAGGGGGATAAGCAGATTCCGGGCATTTACCAGAAGGGCATCGTCGTAAAAGGCAAAATCCCTGATGCCGCGCATGTATTCACGCCTTATATGCTCAAACAAAAGACCTGCCTCAGCCTGCCTGAAGCCCGGATAAAGCCTGTACCCGGAACAGTAACTGCACCTGAAGGGGCATCCCCTGGAACCCATTATCACCGAATAACCGCTTTGTGTATAAAACGAGGTATCCAGGCTCATGCCCGCATCCCGGGGCAGTTCTGGAGGGCTGGAACCAAGCAGGTTCCACACCTTGGCCCAGTTGTCCTCGTCCTCCAGGGGACCTGAAATTACCAGGTCCACGTCCAGCCTGAGCGCATGCTCCCGGCACAAGGTGGCATACACCCCGCCCAGACAGACGGGCACCCCTGGCCAGAGCCTGCGCAGCATGCGCACAGCCGCGACAATGCCCGGATACCAGTAGGTCATTATGGAAGTGATCAGGATAAGATCCGGTGGAGGATCAAGCCTGGCCAGGGCTTTTTCCACCCTGTCCCCGGGAAGGCCGTACCGGCTGTACTGCCGGGGAACATCCGCCAGAACCCCCGGCCTGGGCAGGACGGTGCGGGGATAGCGTCCTGCTCCGGTATACCCGGCAGCAGGCCAGGGCTGATCCTGCCAGGTGCGGTCCATGCAGTCCATAAGAGCGGTGCGTGCTCCAGCTTTGGAGAGCATGTCCAGGCAGACCAGGAGGCCGGCCGGCCTGGCCCAGAGATTGTAAGCTGCAAAGTCGTAAACCCAGGGGTTTACCCCGAGTATCCAGGGGCCGCTTTCTCTAACGCAGGGCCTCCAGGTAATCCCGGGCCATTTGGGCCTCTTGGGAGTCATCATTTTGCTCGATTACGTGCTCAAACCACGTTATTGCTTCGCTGTCCCTGCCGGCCCGAACCAGTTCCTCGGCATAGGCAAGACTCAGCCGGGCATTGCCCGGCATGGCCTGGGCCCCCCGCTCGAAGATGCGCAGGGCCTCATCATAAAGATCCAGTTCCTGGTAAAGGCTGCCGGCCAGGTCGTAGCCGGGAACAAAACGCCTGTTTTTTTCCACGGAGTTCACTGCATATTCCAGGGCTCTTTCTAAATCTCCCTCTTCCTGAAAAAGCGAGGCCAGGTTATAGTATGCAAACTCCGGAGTCATGTATTCTTCAATCTCCAGAGCCGCTTCATAGGCCTGTCTGGCTTCCTGAGTGCGGCCCTGGGCCTTTCTTACCTGGCCCAGGTTGTTCCAGGCCTCTCCGTAATCAGGCTTTAGTTCCAGGGCCTTTTCAAAATCCCGGGCAGCCCTGTCCCAGTCTTCCATGCTGGTATGGGCCAGTCCCATGTTGAAATACAGCCTGGGATTATCCGGAGAGGCTTCCTTTACCTGCTGCAACTGCTCCAGGGCCGGCCTTGGCTCATCCTCGATGAGATAGCGCTCAGCCAGGTCCAGGCGCAGTTCGGCCTGATGCAGACTCATGCGGTCGGCCCCGGTATGGGCGCATCCTGCCAGAAAAACAAGCAGCATTAAAGAAATCAGTCTGGGCATAATTGAACTTGATTGTGGATAACCAGGCAATCAGATCACCTTGTTCAGGGCGTACTCAATAATGGCCTCGGCGCCTTTTTCCTGGAGCCTGGGCACCAGTTCCCGGACCCGGTCCTCCTCCACCACGATTTCCACGGACAGCCAGTCTGTATTGTACAGATGGGCAACAGTGGGGGCTGTCATACTGGGTAAAAGGGCCATGACGTCTTCCACCCTGTCCGCGGGCAGGTTCATTTTCAGCCCCACCAGCCGGTCCGCCCGCAGAGCACCGTGCAACAGGGTGTTGATATTCTCGATCTTGTTTCGCTTCCAGGGATCTTCCCAGGCCTCTTTATTGGCGATGAACTGGGTATTGGTCTGCAGAAGCTCGGCTATTATCCTTAGCCCGTGCGCCTTGATGGTGGACCCGGTTTCGGTGACCTCCACAATGGCGTCAGCCAGTCCCTCCACCACCTTGGCCTCTGTTGCCCCCCATGAAAATTCCACCTCCACGGGAATGCCAGCATTGTGAAAATAATTATGGGTAAAGTTTCTTAACTCTGTGGCTATCTTTTTGCCTGACAGATCCTCGGGGCGGCGGTAGGGTGAATCACCGGCCACCGCCAGCACCCACCTGGCCGGCCTGTTGCTGACCTTGGAATACACCAGGTCCGAGACCACCACCACGTCGGATTCATTTTCCATGATCCAGTCTTTTCCGGTAAGCCCCGCATCCATGGTCCCGTTTTCCACGTACCTGGATATTTCCTGGGCCCGGCAAAGAGAACACTGCATCTCCTGGTCATTTATTTCCGGGAAATAGTTCCTGTGATGGGGCTTTATCTTCCATCCGGCCCGGGCGAAAAGCCTTCTGGTGGCTTCCTCCAGGGAACCCTTGGGGATGCCCAGCTTCAGGACTTGCTCGCTGCTCATTTATTGTAAACCTCCTTGGGATCGAATACTTTTTCGGCATGTTCCAGAAAACGGCCATCCTTTTCCACCCGGGTGTAAAAGCAGCTTTTGTAGCCCTTGTGGCAGGCCGCTCCCCCCACCTGTTCCACCATGAACAAGATGGTGTCATAGTCGCAGTCTATGCGTATCTCCCGGATCCTCTGCACGTGTCCGGAAGTTCCGCCTTTATGCCATATACTTTTTCTGCTGCGGCTGTAGAAATGGGCCTCACCGGTATCCAGACTCTTTTCCCATGCCTGCTCGTCGGTGTAGGCCAGCATGAGCACCTCGCCGGTCTCCCACTCCTGGACTATCACGGGCAACAGCCCGTTTCCCTTGTCAAAATCGGGTTTCAAAACATATCTCCTTGTTTACCCTTGATCATTTCTTACTGATACAGGGTTTTACAACCCCCTTATACCCACACTCCAAACTTCTTTTTTCCTTCCATCACTGTAAATATTCGACATCTGCGGGCAAATAGCCAGGGTCCGGGGGTTCGGCAAACAGGGCGTAAACTGTCTGAGCGACGTAGGCAGCGTTAATCAAAACCGTTAAACACTGAATTTAATACAAAGCATGTTTTTGATGTCATTCTGGTTGAGAATGCCGTGTATAGGTTTTGATTTACGCTGCCTTGGAGCGAGTTTTTACGTCCTGCTTGCCGAACCCCCGGACCACTGGAGCACATAATTATTATGGTGAGAATTTGCTCATAATTCATCATTCCGCATTCATCATTTCTTCCCCTGATCACCCGGTCATGAATCGGCAATGAGCTGTCCGCAGGCGGCACTTATGTCCTGGCCCTTGCTTTTGCGCAGGGTGACAGTCAGCCCCTTGGAGCGAAGCACTTCCTCAAACGTCAGTATGGTCTTCTCCTGTGGCGGCTGATATCCTTCCTGCTCCCCGGGGTTGTAGGCCAGCAGGTTCACCTTGCATTTGACCCGGGACAAAAGACGCACAAGGGCCCTGGCCTGGGCCGGGGAATCGTTTATATCCTTTAACAGAACGTATTCAATGGTAATACGTTCCCTGGGGGCAAGAGGGTATTGCTCCAGGGCCCTGACCAGGTCCTTTATATCCCAGGTTGCGGCCCCGGGCATAAGCCTGCGGCGCAGATCCTGATCCGGTGCATGCAGTGACACCGCCAGCATCCCCAGACGGGAGCTGCCGAATTCCTGCAGCCTGTCCCTGACCCCCACCGTGGACAGGGTAAGCCTTCTTCTGGAAATCCCCAGTCCCAGGGAATCCGTCATCATGTACATGGCCTTTTTCACCGCATCCCAGTTTAAAAGCGGCTCCCCCATGCCCATAAGCACCACGTTGGTCAGACGGGTACTGTCCAGGCCAGTGTCCTCCAGGTGCCGGCATGCCACAAGAACCTGGGAAGCTATCTCTCCGGGGGTGAGATTGCGCTTGAACCCCATACACCCGGTACTGCAGAAGACACATCCCATGGGGCACCCCACCTGGGTGGATATGCACTGGGTATAATAATCCTTTTCCGGGATGATGACCGTTTCGATAAAAAAGCCGTCATTAAGACCCAGCAGGAGCTTTACTGTCCCGTCAATACTTTCCTTTTTCTGGACCACGGCAGGCCTTTGCAGGACAAACTCCTGCTGCAGACTGCTGCGCAGGGCCTTGGAAATGTTGGTCATCTCCTGGAAATCCCCGGCTTTTTTCTGCCATATCCACTGCCAGAGCTGATCCGCCCTGTAGGCCGGTTCCCCGCGCTCTTTCAGCAGATTCTGCATTGATTCGCGGTCTTGTTCCAGCAGGTTGTCTATTGCAGATGCTCCTTTTCCTTGTAGCGCATGACAAATTCTATGGCCTCGGGCACCGAAGTAACATCTCCAGCTGCCTGGGCCTGCAGCAGGGCCTCCCGGATCACCCCTACCCCGGGACCGGGCTTGATGCCGGTGAACTCCATGATCTCGTGCCCGTTCAGAAGAGGCTCCAGAGTATCCTCGCTGACCTTGGCCTTCTGCAGCATCTTCAGGTTGTGGTTGAATTCCTTGTAGCTGCCGTCCCTGGCCTTGATGTCCGCCCGGACCATTTCCATGAGCCTGGGATACTCGTCCAGGGCCATGAACCTTCGGATGCCGCGGTCTGTGAGCATGAAATGAAAGCGCATATGATGGCGCACCAGGTGGCACACCAGATCGATCTCATCGGTATTGAACCTGAGCCGCTTAAGTATCTTGCGGGCAACCTTGGCCCCTATACGGTGGTGCTGGTAAAAAGTGATTCTGTCGTGAAAATATTCCGCGGCAAACAGCTTGCCCACGTCATGAAAGAGGCAGGCCATGGTGCCGTACCAGTCATAGGGAAGTTCTTCCGGATAATAGCGCATCACCCCAAGGGTATGCTCCCATACATTTTCCAGGCCCTCCTCCTGATTTTTCACCTGCTTTACCCTGCTGAGGGATGCAAGCTCCGGGATGAGACCGTGCAGGATCATGGATTCAAACAGAAGACTTACGAACCTGTGCATATTTTCGGCTTCCACCTTGCGCCATTCGTCCATGAGATCTGTAACTGACACGTAGTCCAGAACCCTCCTGGAAGATCTGAGAATGGCCAGCCAGGTGTTACCCTCTATGGGCAGGCCGAAATTGGCTGAAAAACGCAGGGCCTTGATGGCCCGCAGATAATCTTTCTTCAGAGTCTCGTCGGGCAGCCCCTCAAGGGTGACTTTGCCTGTATCCAGGTCTTCAAAGCCGTCGTAAACGGCCCTGGGATCCGGAATATAAGGACAGGCCCAGGTCAGGGGCATATCCCCCATCTCTTCCAGGCGCTTGACCAGCCTGGGAGTCATGCGGGCTATGGTGCCGTCGGTGTATGAACTTTCTATGACGTCTGCGGGGTAAAAATTGAAGGTCACCTGGCCCTGGCGTAGAGAACCAAGGAAATCCAGTCCCCCGGATGTCTCCAGGCTGGGAAAAAGCTTGGTCAGGCCGGTAAAGTCCAGTTCCGTACAGATATCCACTTCCATGTGGTCCTGATCCATGGCCCGCTCCTGCAGGGGGGCATTGATGACGTATGCATCGTAGCCGTTGCGCATAATGGTCTTGCACACGGCTGCTGCTTCTTTTATGGGCTGGGACATTTTATCTCCTTAAGATTTCGCCTTGAAGCAAAACCCTGCAAAGGTTCAACCGGTTGCAGCAAATAAAGGGGCCGGCCCTCCCGGAGGGCTACCCCTTTCAAATCCAGCAGTGCAGCTTGTTTGCAAGCTTACAGCCTATCTGACACCCTTATTTTTTTCAAGTCTTAGCAGGCGGGTGCCCCTGATTTATTTATCCCCGCAGGATACAGCTGCTAAATATGGCTATACCCTTAGTCCAGTGTAACCATTCAGGGGGTGCCGAAATCGGCCTGGGGACAGTCCCCGCGACACATTGCCTTCACAATCACCAATATTACAAGCGCAAAATTCCGTGATCCTGCACAGACCTACACAGCGAGGGACAGTCCCCAGGCCTTGTGCCAGTTATCAACATCGAGGACCCCCTGAATGGTGACAGTCCAGTTATCTGCTAATGGTTGATTGGGGTAATGAAGGGATTTCATACAACCACCCCCGGCCCCTCCTTGGCTAAGGAGGGGAGTTCACACCGGGCCTGTATCCTGTCCAGAGGAGCAGACCCAGTGAAAAAAATCAGTTACCAGCAGGTTGTTATAAAATTTATACTAAGCACCTGAACAACTATTTTCTGGTTCCTGGTTCCTGGCTCAAATGCAAAAAATGAAATTTCCAGCACGGACTGCTCCCCTCCTTGGCTAAGGAGGGGCCGGGGGTGGTTCGTTATGAATATTTCATTGAGTTTCCAGAGAACCTCTGAAGTCCTCGAGAGACTCTGCACCCAGTTCAGCCAGCAGGCCCGGCAGCTCGTCCACCAGGTCGAAAATCAGGTCCGGACGCATGAAATTGGCCGTGCCCACCTGCACCGCGTGGGCCCCCACCATGATGAATTCCAGCACGTCCCGGGCGTTGCAGATGCCCCCCAGGCCGATAACCGGGATATCCACTTCGCTGCAGACCTCGTAGACCATCTTCAGGGCCACCGGCTTCACAGCGGGACCGGAAAGACCGCCCACTATATTGGCCAGCCTGGGCTTTCTGCTGTGGATATCCACTGCCATGCCCCCCAGAGTGTTTATCAGGGAAATAACATCCGCGCCGGCATCCCGCACCGCCCGGGCAATGACCCTGATATCCGTGACATTGGGGCTTAGCTTGATGATCAGCGGCTTGTCCGGGCTGGCCCTGCGCACTTCCCGGGTGACGGATGCCGCGGCCTCGGGGTCCTGGCCGAACTGCACCCCGCCGCAGCGCACATTGGGACACGATATATTCACCTCCAGGGCCCCCACTCGGGGTGCATCCCCCAGGATTGCCGCCAGCTCCACGAATTCTTCAGCACCCTGGGCATAGAGATTGGCTACCACCGGGGTTTCATCCGCAGGCAGAAAGGGAAGCTTCTGTGCAAGAAATTTTTCCACCCCCACATTTTGCAGGCCTATGGCGTTTAGCATGCCGCAGGGTGTTTCAGTGATGCGCGGTGTGGGATTGCCGCTTCGAGGATGCAGGGACAGGCCTTTGACCACGATGGCTCCCAGCTTTTGCAGGTCTCCGTAGGGAGAAAATTCCAGGCCATAGCCAAAGGTCCCGGATGCGCTCATGATGGGATTTTTGAGGCGGAGTCCGCCCAGATCGACACTTATATCCATAGCTACAACACCAGTTCCCCGGCATCAAAGACCGGTCCTTGTACACAGCTCTGTACCAGACCCTGGCTGCGCGTCTCAACCACGCATCCCAGGCAGGCACCTACTCCGCAGGCCATTCTGGTCTCCACCGAAAGCTGGGCCGAGGCCCCTGCTTCCAGCACATGCTTCTGCACCACCTGCAGAAAAGGCATGGGACCGCAGGCCAGGATCTCTCCCCTGGAAGCAAACCGGGATATCTGCTCCCTGAGGACCCGCCCGAAATGCTCCATGTCTTCCTGGTTCGTCTGGCGCATGTTCTGGCGCTGCATCTCCCCGGGCAGTTCATCAAAGGGGTAGCAGGACCGGTCCATGCGATGACCAAAGATAAGGCTCAGCTTGCCGGGATAGGGATGCTCCTTGCAAAGGCCGATAAAAGGAGCGATGCCCATACCACCGGCCAGGATCAGGTAGCGTTTTTCAGGGGAGAGCCTGAACCCGCGCCCCAGCGGACCCCACATGTTGATTTCACTGTCCGGTGCAGCACTGCTCAAAAGACTGGTTCCCCGTCCCACCACCTGCATAAAGATGCGCACGTATTCCCGGGTCTTTTCGCAGATGGAAAAGGGCCTGGGCCAGACCGGGTCCTGGCCCCATTTTTCCGGCCTGAGCATGACGAACTGCCCCGGGGTGTAGTCCCAGGAAGGCGGCTCAAGGTAAAGATGAACAAAATCCGGGTTTGCGGCAAAGTCCAGCCCCAAAAGCCTGACCCTGTCGCAGGAGCGCGATTTTGTCTGAGTGCTTTTATGCATGAAATTTATAAAGTTTTAAGTTGCAGGTTGTAAGTACTTCCGCCCAAGAGACCCTTCTTGTTCCCACAGGTCCTAAGCCACTCGAACTTCTGTCCTCTTCTAAATAATCATAATTTCAATTCATTAAGTTCAGCATGTTGCTGTCATACAAGTTTGTCATTTTTTTGCGTACAGCACAGCCTTCTCCTCCTTGGTTAAGGAGGGGCCGGGGGTGGTTCGTTCTAATAACCACTTCCTTATCCATTTACTCGCAGATTCGGTCCCGGACGAGCAAGCGTGGAAGGCTGACATCCGTCTTCACTCATCCGCCTTCCCCAGCCATACGCGCAAGCTCGCTTCTGGACTGCTCAGCGTCCAGCCTGGAACACAGGGTATAGGTCTGGTCACTGTAGACCTCTTTTTGCACCATGAAATGACAGTCGGCCAGGTCCGCCAGCTGCGGCCAGTGGGTTATCAGGAGAATCTGCCGGTTGCGGGACAGTTCCTGGATCCTTTGTCCCACCTGGATCAGGGTGCCTCCCCCGATACCTGCATCCACCTCGTCAAATAAAAGGGTGGGCATGCCCTTTTCCGAACGCAGCCCTACCAGGGCCAGCAAAAACCTGGAAAGCTCGCCTCCGGAAGCGATCTTGTCTAAGGGCTGGGCCGGCTGACCCGGGTTGGGTATCCACAATAGCCTTGGCCTGTCTTCATTGATGCCCGGATAAATTTCCACAGGGGAAAATTGAAACTCCACCCGGATATGCTCTGAAAACCCCAGGCACTGAAGCTCCTTTTCCAGCCTGGAGGCCAGCTCACCGGCGCATTTCCTGCGCTCCTGGTTGAGCTCTCCTGCGGCCTGGTCCAGTTCCCGGGCCAGGCCGGCCTCCTGGCGCTCCAGCTGCTTCAGGTCCAGGCGGCCCTGGTCCAGAAAAGAAAGATGCTCCTGGATCTCTCGCTCCATGTCCAGGATTTCATCCAGGCTGCGCCCAAGCTTTCTTTTCAGCTGGTTCAGCTCCCACAGCCTGGATTCCACCTTTTCCAGTTCCGCCTCTTCGTCATGCACCCTTGTGCTTCGAAGGACCCGGTCAAAATCTTCCAGTGCTGCGGCAGCGTTCTCCAGTTCCCCGGCCTGCCTGGCATACCCTTCATCCAGGGCTTCCATACGCTCGGCTATGCGGCAGAGCTGGCGTATGCCATCCAGGAGACTTCCCTGGGGCGAATGCAGGATGTCCAGACCCTTTTGCACGTCCTGGGCCAGGTCCGCCCTGGATTTTATCTCATCTCGCCGGGCCAGGAGGTCATCTTCCTCCCCTGCCTCGGGATGCACCTCGTCAATCCTGGCTTTCTGATACTCCAGGAGTTCTTTTTTCTCTTCAAGCTCGGCCAGCCTGCCCTGGATCTCTTTTTTTCTGTCCAGGACCTGGTTCATGCTCTCCAAGAGTTCGTCCTTTTTCTGCAGTACTCCGGGGTTTTCCAGGAATCCGTCAAGGATCCTTACATGGTAGGCAGGCTTCAAAAGTTTCTGCTGCCCGTGCTGGCTGGTATAGATAAGAAGACTGTCCCGCAGGGACTGGATGCGGTCCTGGGAACTCAGGGAATCGTTCAGGTAAAACCGGCTGCGCGAAGTCCTGGCCGCAAGCTCGCGCTTGATGATATACTCCTCCCCGTCCAGGACAAAGACCGCCTCCACCACGGCCTTGTCCTCCCCGGCA
The DNA here is from genome assembly GCF_000174435.1 of Desulfonatronospira thiodismutans ASO3-1. NCBI lineage: Bacteria > Pseudomonadati > Thermodesulfobacteriota > Desulfovibrionia > Desulfovibrionales > Desulfonatronovibrionaceae > Desulfonatronospira > Desulfonatronospira thiodismutans. The sequence goes on along the minus strand of NZ_ACJN02000002.1, from coordinate 802,642 downwards.
CGGACCATGGAAGCGGACATCTTTTCCCCCAGGATAAAATCCAGGGCCTTGAGGATAAAGGATTTGCCCGCCCCGGATTCACCGGTAAGCACGTTCAGCCCCGGGTCGAATTCCAGTTCCATGTCCTGGATAAGGGCCAGGTTTTTTATTCTTAAAAGTTCCAGCATGAATTTTCAGCCTGCAAACCTTCCAACAGGGGATGTGCCCGCAGCCGGGTTTAGACTCTCTTTTTTCTTTTTATACAGCTAAAAACAGTTAAAACAACAGGCTTTATGGTCCTGCCCTTCTGCAATATACACTTGAACGTACACTGCAGAGGCAGAATGTCAAGACTGATGAAGTGCTCTACAATCCCGGTACAGCCTGCAACAGCTTTATAGTATACGGATGCTGCGGTGCACTGTAAATAACTTCCGAGCTTGCCTGTTCCACGATCCGGCCCTGGTGCATCACCAGGACATAATCGCTTATGTGCTCCACTACTGCCAGGTCATGGGCGATGAACAGGTAAGTAAGCCCCAGCTCTTCCTGCAGATCCTGCAGCAGATTGATTATGGTGGCCTGCACGGATACGTCCAGGGCGCTTACCGGTTCGTCGCAGATGATAAATTCCGGCTCCACGGCCAGGGCCCTGGCTATGCCTATGCGCTGGCGCTGTCCGCCGCTGAACTCGTGGGGATAGCGCCGCAGCTGATCAGGCTTGAGCCCTACCATCTCCATGAGCCGGGCGCAGCGCATGTGCCTTTCATCTGCACTCATCCGGGGAAAGTGGATGCCCAGGGGCTCTGTGAGGATCTTTTCCACGCTCATCCTGGGGTTGAGGGAGTTGAAGGGATCCTGAAAGATCATCTGCATCTTTTTGCGGTAGGGGAAAAATTCGCGTTTGCTCAGGCCGACTACATCACTGCCCCGGTAGAGGATTTCTCCGGCGGTGGGCTGAATAAGCCTGACCATACTGCGTCCTGTGGTGGTCTTGCCGCTGCCTGACTCCCCCACCAGGCCCACGGTGGAGCCCTCCGGAACACTAAAACCCACATCATCCACAGCCCGCATGTAGCCCCGCACCCGCCTGAACAGACCTCCGTAAACAGGGAAATACACCTTGAGATTTTTAACCTGCACCAGGGCCGGGGCTGAAGTCCTGTCCCCGGTGTGCCCGGGTTTGTCCTGAACCGCCTCCCCCGCCGGGCTCATGTCAGTTTGTGCATCAGGCATGGCCATGCTCTTGTTCCTGCCTGGTTTCGGATTCTATGGTGGGCAGTCTGCGCAGCTTGCGTCCCAGAACAGGAATGCAGCCTATGAGGGCCTTAGTGTAGGGATGCTCCGGGCTTTTGAGAATCACCGACGTCTCTTTTTGCTCCACGATCCTGCCATGGCGCATTACCGCCACCCTGTCTGCAAATCCGGACACAATGCCGAAATTGTGGGTAATGAGCATGATGGACATGCCCAGTCTTTCCCGCAGCTCCCTTAGAAGGTTTATTATCTGGGCCTGGATGGTCACATCCAGGGCTGTGGTGGGCTCGTCCGCCACCAGGAGCCTGGGGTTGCAGGCCAGGGCCATGGCTATCATCACTCTTTGCTGCATGCCGCCGCTCAGCTGATGCGGATAATCCTCAAAACGCCTTTCAGGCTCATGAATCTTGACCATGTCCAGTGCCTTTACGATTTCTGCTTTTATATCTTTTACTTCGGGGCGATGCAGGCGGATGGCCTCGGCGATCTGGTGGCCTATGGTAAAAACCGGGTTCAGAGCAGTGCCCGGCTCCTGAAAGACATAAGCTATCTGCTTGCCCCGGTACTGCCTCAGCTCCCTGGCGCTGCACTCAAGCAGATTGCGGCCCTGGTAGAGCACTTCACCGCCCACCCGGCATCCCGGAGGCGGAGGCAGAAGACCGGTCAGGGACAGTCCGGTAACACTCTTGCCGCTGCCGGACTCCCCCACCACCGCCAGGACCTCTCCCGGGGCAATGGAAAAAGACACGCCGTCCACAGCCCGGTGTACCTCACCATGGGATTCGAAGTCTATACACAGACTGCGCACCTGCAAAAGGCTGCTTCCGGACAGGTTGTTCTGTTCTTTTTCACCCGGCTGCATAATCCTCCATATATATCCTACCCTGATCAGTGTCTTTAAGGCTTTGTCTCTCACCTGTAATCATTTATTTTCGAAATATGATGCACCTGCAAAAAGTCGGGGAATGAAAAATGCAGATATCATTCACGCGTCCAGCCACGCGTCCTGCCAAGCTTTCCTGCCACGCGTCTTAGCGTGGTTAGCGTGGTTCGCGTGACATAACTATTTGATTTTACTGACCTCTGATCTCTGACGTCTGTGACTGCAAAAATGACTTTTTGCAGTCACAACTATACATAGGTCACCTCTTGGGAAATGATCGGCTGGAGGCGGGGCTTAAGGTTGTCTGCCAGAACAAGATCCACCGATCGGCCGAATGCGTCTTCCAGGAAAAATTTAAGGTCCATATAGTTGTCAAATGTGGGCTGATCCAGCTCTACCAGAATATCCACATCGCTGCCAGTCTCTGCAGCATCATTAAGTACAGACCCAAAAAGACCGATTCGTCTCACGGAAAATCTTTCCTTGAGTTCTTTTCTGTGCTCTTGCAGAAAAAATAGGATTTCCTCTTTCTTTTCCATACACTATCCTATAGTGGCTGAGACAGTAGTTTTTAGTTTACTCTCAATTCTACAGTGAAACTTATGACTGACCTCCGTGGACTGTCCGGCACCTGCTTGGGAATGATTTCATGATGTCGCTGCAACTTGCTAAAATATCAAGCAGGTACGGGACTATCCCCAATTGAGATACGTTCACGGCTTTCTGTTCGACTCTATCATTATTAGTTAGCCGCTGGTATCTGTTTAGCGCTTTGCATGTGGCATGGGGACTGGCTCTTCCGGGACCCACTTGTCCCAAAAAATGAGATATTTTAAGCACAAAATGATGCTCAAGTGGGTCCCGGAGTGCCTGTCCCCTGCTTTCCTTAAAAGCGCTAAACAGATACAGCCGCTGATATTTTGGGCTATGAATTAAGTTCAAATAAAATCTTTAAAGACTGGTTACTTTCCTGTACCTTATCTTTTGACAATTTTACTAGAATTTTGACCAACCTATGACGATAATCTATTGGACGTGTCTGCAAGCAGTCTGCTATCTATTTTTTTGACAAACCATTATAGGATGAAGGATAAATTTCAACATTGGTTTGTATTTGAGCTTTTTTGAAACTCCATTCAGTAAGGCGTATCTCTTAATAGTGATAACGAGCTTGAACAAAATCCACTCTTTCATGGCCGACAACATAAACTAACCGATGTTCCTGTGTAATTCGACGAGACCATGCACCCGGGCCAAGATACTTTAAAGGTTTAGGTTTCCCCATGCCTTGAAATGGGTCGCGCATAACAGCCTCTATCAACTGAAATATACGAAGTGCGGTTTTGCGATCTGTTTCAACCCAGAATTTCAGGTCTTCCCTGAATTCGGGTTGAAACACGGATTCGCGCTTTATTTTTGTTTGAGGCATTTTCTATGCCCCCTTACTCAAAACCAACCTCGCTTTGAAGTTCCTCTATGGTTTGAGGTGATCCTGATGGTTTTTTCACCCTGTCCAAAGCAGCATAAAGCCGCTCTGCATTTTTGGGGGAACGGAGCAGATGCGCGGTTTCAAAAATACCAGCCAGTTCATCGGCGCTGATCAGGGCCACGTCCTCTTGCCCACGTCGCTGAATGATGACTACTTCACGATCTTGGGTCACCGCATCCAATAATGAAGACAGCTTTGCGCGTGCATGTGTGTATGTTGTTTGGATTGCCATATTCGCCTCCGTTTATGGTGTACATATTTCCTGTACATATCAATGAGAGGTTTGTCAATGCCGACATGGATCTTGAAACCGACGGTGACACACAGGCGTGGGGAACGCTCCGCCGTCATGGCGGCGGTACGCAGGCATATCTTGCCTGGCGTGACGACGCGTCGGGAAGGATCAGGCTACTTGGCTGTCCTTTCTGGATGCCGATCAGACAGAGGCTCCGGTGAATGCAGAACCGCGCGGGTGTGGACAAGCGCGGTAGCGGCTGCAGCCTCTTCGACCGTGATTAGATACCAGTTTGGTCTCGAACTCGTTGAGGATGAAGTCTGAGATGAGTATCCCCATGTGTCAGGATAGATGTCGCGGGGACTGTCCCCAGTCACGCCAGAGGCGTGATTTCGGTATCCCCTGAATGCTTACATCACGCTCTTTTCCAGCTCAACAATAAAATCCACCGCCTTCATACAAAATGAAAGGCCGCGATTGATGTCGTCAAATCTGCGGACCTTCAGGGCCTGGGAAAAATCTATAGCAATACTGCCTTCCTTGATTTGCGTCATACCTCAACCGCTCCCAGGCTTCTTTCCACCTCCCGGTCATAGATATCAGAAAAAGCGTCGGCAATGGCGTTGGGATGCACCTGCTGGTAATTCAAAGCAACCTGCAGCGCGATTTCATTGGTTTCTTCATCCCGGTACAGAGAATGGAATACCACCTTGTCCCTTTTCCGGCGGCGCAGGTCCAGTTCTTTAAGGATCACATAATCATGAGTGGCCAGGAATACCTGGACTCCCTGCCTCTGCAGAGCGAGCAGGATCTCCATCATGGTCCCGAAAAGCTTGGGATTGAGATTGCTTTCCGGTTCGTCCCAAAAAAGGACAGAACCTTTGAGCAGGGTGCCGTTTTGAATAAGCAGCCAAAGCAAACCCAGTTTGCGCATGCCTTCGGCCAGAAGAGAGAATTCCAGGTTGCCCTCCTTGTTGCGCAGAAAAAACTCTTCTTCTTTGACAATGACCAGCCCATCAATGATCTTTTGCAGGCTGTTCATCAAGGACTTGCGGCTTTTTTCAGCCGGACCGCGCAGAGGAGGACGATAAGCCCTGTCCAGAATATCAGCATAGATCTCTTCAAAATGAATTTCTCTTTGAGCATACAAGGATCTGAAACCTACTGCATTGGCCAGCATCTCCTTGACCGGGATATATACGCTTTCCACAGGATCCTTGACCCAATCCTTCTCTCCAGTGCTTGTTGCCGATCTGGACAACTTGGCATGGTTGGAAAAGGACAGTGTCAGTTTTTTATTGCCGCGACGGATGTCCAGCTTCGCCCTGGAGCTACCTTTCTGCCGTTTGACCATGCGGCCGATATGTCTGTTTGAGGGCAAAAAAACCCGGACCAGCTTATCTGCCAGCCCAAGCTTGCTTTTGGTAATATCACAGGCTGCATAAGCGGCTTTCATCAAATGCGTCTTGCCCGTCCCATTGGTTCCAATAAAGACATTGATACCTGGAGATAGATCCAGCTCCAGCCGGTCAAAGGCTGTAAATCTGTGAAATTTCAAATACGTTAAGGTCACGAACTACTCCATACATACATTGATACGATTTCCATAATCAACTCTGGTCATTAAAGAAAACACGCTAAGCCTCGAATCGATGAAGCACATTATCTATTTTTAATCTTAACTCATCGTGCCTGATAGAAGAATATGGCCGGATGAATATGTGCAGATATGTGTCCCCTTTTTCCAGAACATCTTCGTCTGAAATCTTGAATCCAAGATATTCTGCTACAGGAGCTTCCTTTCCGGAGTCTTGCTGCACCAAAAGATCCTGTTGTACTCTACGTTCAAAAACTGGCAAAGGTAACTGGTTCACCCAGCGCAGGCGCTGGGTCAATCTATGATCAATAAGCTTAATATCCTGATCATCTACCTCGATAAAGCCGTATAACGGATCTCGGATACGTTTAGAGCTCATGCTTCTCTCGCCTTACACTTCCAAAGCCTTGTCCAAATTGTTCGCCAGGTGTAAATAAGCTTGTATCTTTTCAGGATCTTCGCCAGACAATTCCTTCCAGCCCAAAAACTTGGCCTGAGATTGGATATAAGCAACAGGGTTCTGTTTGGCATCTTCCCGCTCTGAGCGGGATAAAAGATGTGCTTTGGCCAATGTGGCAATATCGTCTGCCCCTGTAAGGCTATTTTTATAAAAAAAGTCAATTGTAACTTTAATTCGATCAATCACCGGATCTGTTTCCTGGTTAAGAGTTCGATTATCAGCTAGGGAAAATCCTTTGCCGGACTTACTTAATATTTCTCTTTTAAGCAGGGCACTCACAGCCTGCTGCACTTCAGCACAGTAAGGGCCATAATGATAAGGTCTGTAGAATTCTTTTCTTAGCTCAGCTGGAAGTGCAAAATAAACCACCTTCTGAATATTGGTTTTCCCTGCAAAAATATCGTTCTTATTCAGCTCGCTGACAGCTGAAGCCACATAGCTTCCAAGCCTCATAGTCTCCTCCTTTTTTTTTTTTCTTACCTTGAAATCACGAAATGTTAACGCTTCTGTATGTATCAGGAAAAAATTTTTATCCCCCCACCCTGGTCACCGCCTGATCATACCGCATGAGCAGTTTTGGGTCTTCCTGGAGGACCTTTTCCGGGATCTTTTCGGCGATATTGATGATGGTCTGGTAATCCCGGTCCTGCCAGGCCTTTTTGAATCCGGCCCGGACTGCCTCAAGTCTAAACTGCTTCATCTTCCGGCCCTTGAATTGCTTGTATTCTTCGAACTCCTTGAGCAGCGATTTTTCCCGGAGTTTTTCCAGGTCCGCAGCCCTATGGGGATTTGGTACATACCACCGGAATCTGGCCCGGCTGTTGAATTTGGAAATTTGCGTGCTGGTTTGCTCTATATGCAAGGCACCCTGGTCTTCCCGCAAGCGGCCGGCTTCAGTTTCTTCAGCAATGATGCTTCGCATCTCCTCGCTTTGCTTCATCCAGGAGACAATCTGGGCCGGTATGGGGCTAACTCATTATATATCAGAAAATTCTGCTCCAGCAGATCAGACAGTTCCAGCGTCTTCTCATGCTTTTGCCAGCCTCCGATTTCCTTCATGAATTGGGGATGCAACTCCTGAAAGGTCTGGGGCTTTCTGGAAAGCTGCTGCTTGAGCCATTGAATGGCCGAAGCCTCGTCAATGACCATGAGCGTCAGCTCTCGGAATTTTTTTACTGTCCTGCGTTTCCGGTCGTATTCAGCAGCCTGCTCAGGCAGAAAATACATAACGCACCTGCAAAAAAACATATATTAAAATAGCACCATCAAGCTCAATATCAGCCGGCGGCAAAAGATGAATGTTCATTTTTTATATCTTTGCCTGATTTCGTTCATACTTACAGGTTGTATCCTGCCTTCTTTATAGGCTTGATAACGCCGCTGCGACTCTTCAATCCATTTTTGTTCTACTTCGGGGTCGGGTTTGTCCAGGCTGTCAAATATAAACTCGGCTAAATGCAGTCACTCAACTTCATTGAGTGCCAGAATTTTTTCTTTTATTTCTTTTGTGACCATATGAACCTCGATAAATTATCAGGGCAAGGTTTTGATTGCATAATAGTCTTTCTCTTGATGGATACCTAAAAAAACTGGGCTTAAAATGTGAGAGTTTCCTTATTTTGTAACTCTTCAGGGGGGAGATATGCCAATTTGCCTGTCTGCCATGTGGGCAATGCCCCCGCACATATCCTTTAAACTATTTGCTACCTGCGCACACAAGGCCTGAAGAAACTCTAATGAATACCTCAAGACTGTGTTTAAAGATATGGGCGGGGCATGCTTCTGGGGATCTTTATTCTTCAAAACCGTGTATGCGGAGCACCTGCCTGCCCGCTAAAATTCCGCAGGACAGCAAAGCGTATTTTAGTCGGGTGTGAAGCCTGAAGGCTTCCCGTGCCAGAGAAGATTTTTTTGGCACGGGCAACTTCGTTGCACATCCCAGTGAAACCAGCTACGCTGAAACTACGTTTGTTTCACGGGACAGGCGGGCGGCTCTGCCGCTCACGGCTGGGGAGTACGCCTCAGGCCTATTCCCGGTGGCGATTGCTGGCACCCCTTGAATGGTTACCTGTTACCTTATTTTCCATGTGTCAGGATAGATGTCGCCTCGGAGAATAGAACTTTGGAACTACATTTTCAATATCAAAATGGCGGTTCTAAGACTTAAAATCAAGCAAAAAACGAGCTTTTCTCAAATATTTTCGACATATTGGCCGGGTCCGACCCGAATAAAGAACCGTTACCAGCAACCTCACTGTGAGTCGGATTTTGCCTTCCCTTTGGTCGGGGCGATCTCAGCTTCTTTCAGCTATCCGAACAAGACTGATTTAATTTTCAATACTTATGTTCATATATTCTATAATATCGTCTGTGTTCTGAATTTGCATAAGCCTTCCCAAAGGACGCGGCTCTTCTGGCCTGGCCGTGATGGATAGGGAATCCTGGTTCTCAAGAAAGCTTTTCAAGTTTTTCAGGGACTCTCTGGCAAAATTTGTATCTGCAACCCGGATGTCCTGCTCAACTTTTGCTATAACCATTTCAAGTACTTCATCCTCGCTCATGCCAGTATCATCTGCAACATATTGAATTATCCTGGGTATAAAAGAGTCATCGTTATAATGCAGCCGAAAATCACCCACCAATATCTCCTGGTGAGTAAAAAGCAGGTTCATCAGATCTCGTTTGTCAGGAGTGATATTACCAAGATCAAGATCAAAAGATATACTCCCCATATCATCTATACCAATACCTATATCATGCAGGGACAGATGGCTTTCATCCAAATCGTATTTGTATCCGAACTGGAGATTGCCCCGCATAACTTCTTCATAGCCAAGATCACGCATGGTTCTGGCATCATCCGGTTTCATGTCGTCTATGTATATAGCAAGACCCTCAATCGATGCATTCATAGTATATGGTACACCATTATCACTGAAATCCCTGGCCTGGATTTGCACCCTGTCAATTTCAGACTTCTGTTCCGGATCGCTTTTTGGCGCGACAGTCACCCCGTTAAGAACAATAGCACTGCCCAAAATCTCCCCTCTTACAGAATTATACTCTACCTTCACATAATCTGAAACTTCAGAAATAATCCCGTCGGCCACTTCCTGCGCCTGTCTGTTTGCATGCTGTCTCACCCCGAAAATCACAACCAGAAGCAAGATCACCCCAGCTATAATCAGATACCTCGAATCAATCTCCAAGCTACCAATCTTCATGCTCTCTCCTTATTTTTCTATTTTTACAAAGCCGTTGTAACCCCATGTGTCAGGATAGATGTCGCCTCGGAGAATAGAAGTTTAGAACTACTTTTTCCACATCAAAATGTCGGTTTTAAGACTCAAAAACAAGTGAAAACAAGCTTTTATCAAATACTTTCAATATATTGGCAGGGTCCGACCCGAGCAAATGAACAAACTGTGAATCTGGGTTATTGCTGAACTATTCATACCCAGTTTTTTGCAGCCCTCTGTGCCAATATCATCGTCGGGGCAGACATCATTTTTTGCCCTTTTTCATGTTTTGAAGATAGTTGCGTCCGGCCTGGGCCAATCTGTATTTTTGAAACTTGCTCTTAGGCGTTTGGGGGATTGTTTGCTCAATCAACCCCGCATCAAGTGCTGGCTTTAAATAGTATTTCCGAAAGTGTTCACGGTCCTTGAGTCCTAACCTATCTTGCATCTCTTGCCGGGATAATGGCTGGATACAGATTTCGAGAAGCTGTTCGACTTGCGGGGCATCTTGCGGGGTGGCTTGCGGGGTATCTTGCGGGGTCAGCCACTTCTCCTCTGGGATGCGAAAGATGACCACAAACCCCATGTGGCAGGATAGTTGTCGCCTCGGAGAATAGAAGTTTAGAACTACTTTTTCCACATCAAAATGGCGGTTCTAAGACTCAAAATCAATCAAAAAACGAGCTCTTCTAAAATATTTTCAATATACTGGCTGGGTCCGACCCGAACAAACCTTTGATGGGCTGATTATGCCGCAATGCCCTCCACGATGAGGTGACTCACGTCAGTACGTTCGCTTGCATGTTCGAATGTGATTGCGCAGACGTTGCCCTCCGCATCAACATCAAGAATGGTATTTTCATCCAGATCTTTGGTCTCCGCTATATCACTATCACGGAACTCGATGTATAGTGTATCAGTATCATCAAAATAGCTAACTTTCACGGTTTGAATCCTCTATCAAAAAATACATTGTGGATAGTTTCACCATCCGCGAGTAAAATTACCCGAAGGTATCGGCCTTCCATTTCCTCTATTCTGGCCCATCGCTTTATTCGGCCATCCGTCTGTATTTGTTCTCTCTCAGGATGTTGGACAACATACTGAATCCATTCGTCCTTGATGATTTTTCGATCCGGCCTGATTCGGGTCGCCTTAAAGTATTTCGTTGTCTTCAATTACAAAATTTCCCTCTATCACTCAAAAAATATAATATACATTATATTTAAATCTCAACCAGAGCCCCCTGCCATGAGACGAGGTGAGCCAGGCCTGCCGTCCACTCAAGGAACACCTCCAACCAAAAACTCTGATAAAGATGCTTTCTTTATTCCATGCCTTGTCCCCACTAAAAAGTCAATCATGCCCATGAACTGACACAATCCAAGCAGGAACCTATCCCCGTACCGGCAGACCCTGGATCGTCCAGTACTCGCAAGGCCCGAAAGGCACCAAGTGCACAACCAAGCCCCTGACCACCACCATGGCCAGAACTCATCCCCTCAAAAGTACTCCTACAAGAAAGCACCCAAATGAAAGAAAATATATCAAAATGGCTGTTCTAGGACTCAAAATCAAGCAAAGAACGAGTTCTTATCGAATATTTTCAATATATTGGCTGGGTCCGACCCGAACAACAACCCGAACAACAGAACAACACATGCCCTGATAAATTCTCACTTGCTCAGCATTACCATATCCTCATCCATACCAAAGCGCATAAACTCAAGACCGGAATATGTATTCAAGGAAACGCTCCCGGAAAATGAAAAAGGAAACAGGCTGGGACTATGCATAAGGCTGTGCAGAGATGCCGAGTCCCTGGAGCCTGCCCGCAGCAAGGCCTCTATCAGCCAGCCCATGGATTCGGAAGTATCCACAGGCAAATTCCGCCCTTGTACATATACTCCTTTCTTGCCAGAATCCTCAAGCACCCCCCAGTCCATAAAAGAACGCAACACCCGCCTGGCTGCTCTGGAAACGGTCTCCCGCTCACCATAGCGTTCCCTGATGCGTCGTTGAACCTGGGCAGCGGCAACATGACCCTGCAGACGCAAAAGTCTGCCTGTCTGCTCTGCTACACCGGCCCAGAATGGATATACAGCCGTGGCCATGCCCCAATGAACCAGAAGATGTTGCTTTACCGGAAGAACCTGCAGCAGATTAAGCCCTCGGTTGCGAAAATCCTGCAAATGCCTGGGAGGAACGGACCACAGCTTCATTAAGATGGTAATAACTTTTTCCCTGTTGCCCCGTTTAGCAGTTCCGCCGATGGAGAGCTGATCTTGTAAATCCTGCTGCAGAGAGGCAAAAACAGTGTCTTTGTCATTGCCCGCCAAAACCAAATTTGCTGTACGTTCCAGCCACTCCAGACGGATGCGCTGGCTCCAGCCTATTTGAAATTTATCTGCTGTCACGTCTGCTTCCTCTCAATCTGCACCAAAGGCACAACCAGTTCTTCAAGGCTAATTCCTCCATGACAAACCAGCTGCCTGGTGTTTGAAACGAAAGCCTGCCTGTGGGGGGCTATCAAAGGAAAAACATCCTCTGGCAGACCGGAGCCGGACCATGCGATGGCCTCGGGGAAGCTGGATGCAACTCTTTCCCGCAATGCTGGATCACGAAATATGCGGACCCTTTCCCCCCTGCTAGCGGCCAGGGCTCCTTCTGCTGGACGTCCGCATCCTGCAGCCTGGATATTTCCGTGATCAGAGGTCAAAAACACCTGGTATCCGGCCTGCAAAAGCACATCCAGCAGATAACCCAGAAAAGGCTGCCCGGCCCACTGCCTGATCTGATTATGCATACCTGACAATCCAAGCTCCATTCCATGCATTATCCTGTCCACCTTATCCACCACCAGACCGGCCACCCTGGTCTGCGGGCTGACGAGCTGATGGTGCAGTTCATCAGTGATATCATCACCCAGCCCCCTGGCGTAGACTGTTTCCTGTTCTTTGATACCATGATCAGCCCAGAACTGACGCCAGAGATACGCTTCTTTACCAGTGGTATGAATGCTGTCCGGAAAAAACACAGGAGGACGTCCCGCAAACAGGGCCTGCCTGGAAATGGAGGTGGTTGTGGGCAGCCAGGCAAAAACCGCATTTTCTCGAAAAAGAAAATCTGTGTTCAAAGCAAGCACCTTGCGCATGGTCACCCATTGATCAAAAGAAAGTCCGTCCAGGACTACCAGAGCTACTTTGCCACCCTGGGTCTGCTCCAGACTGCGGGCCAGGAAGCGCGGGATATGATGCAGCATAACCGGGGGTACGGGGGGCAGGTTGATCAGCCCGCCAAGCTTATTTTCCGCCCAGACAGCAAGAGTATTATCCAGCTCCAATTGAACAGCCCGGATCTTGTCTTCAATACCGGGGACCGGCTCCTTATCGGTTTGCAGCCACAAGGCCAGAAGCTCAGCCCAGCTTCTGGCAAAAGTCAGCCACTTCCCGTGCCGGGCCTGCTGACCGGGTAGGTCATCCCGCAGGGAGGAATACAGCTTTTCCAGTCTTTTTATGCGATCCGCCTCTGGATCAATGCGCACCCCCAGACTGACCCAGGTTTCGCTCAAGGCCTGACTCTGGGGATGATCTACAGGCTCCAGCAGTCCATCCAAAAAAAGTGTGTCCAGATAGACACGGACGTCGTGATGTTCAAACGGCAGATCAACAGGGCCGGGATAGACTGGATTGAAGACTCCCCTGTTTTCCTGAAGAGACGCAATCTGTTGCGATGATTTTTGCTGGATAAAATACTCCCAGCGCTCCTGCAAAAAGGCCAAAAATGCCTCTCTATCAGGGACTATTGTTCCCAGGGGCCAATCAGAAAAACGTCCGTTTTTTTCAATCTCCTGGATCAGGTGCTCCTGGAACAGGGATGGCAGGTGAATTTGCCTGTAATGCATCCGTAACAGCATGCGCAGAAGATCAGCAGTATGCTTCAGTAGTTCCGGGGCAATGGAGTAGACATGACGCAGAATAAAATCTTTACTGCTTCTGTCCCCAAGCCTTTCAGAGGCCAGATCCTTCTGGGCCAGATACAAGGCATCCAAATCAGACTTATCCAAAGCTGCCAGCACCGGATAGCTGAAATTGGGGAAAATCCCTGCCAGAGAAAAATGCAGCCTGCGTCCGGCCTGTAAAAGGTCATAAGGCAGAGTCTGGAGATCATCCTGAGTTACATGCACCACCACAGCCTGTTCTTTCTCCAGGTTCTCATCCCACTTTGATCTGAAACTGGATTCAAAGGCAAAGCGAAACTCGACATGGCTTTCAAAGGGAATCAGAGCAAATCCTCTCTCTTGAATCCTCTCCAGCATACCTGCTTCCAGCAGCAGGCCATCAGGGTCCGCAACCAGGGTTAATCCGACTGTTCCCGGGCTGAAATCAGCAAGGATATGCTCCCGCCATCCAGTCATTTTTCCCCCTGTATACGCAGCATAAGCAAGGGCTCAATCTCAGGAATAACCTCAGCCTTTCTCTGCAACTCGGCCTGGCTGGCCTGTTCTTCTTGTTCCAGCTTCCTGAAGCGATATGCACGCACTTCAGGCAGTCCAATGCTCTCGATTATTTTTCTTCTGGCTGCGAAATAATAACGCATTTTTTCCTGCTCCCGGCTCAATTGGCTTGCATGCTCCTGTAAAAGCTCTTGATACTGAGGCTGACCCTGCTTTTCCGCAACCCTGGAAGAATACCCATACCTTTTGTAAGAACTCTGGCTGCCCAGATAATCATGTATAACAGGCTCTGCACTGAGCAACAGATCCCAGATGTTCCTGGCGCTTAAACTGAAATTCTTGCCCTGATCATCGATGAAAAGGGGCATGATCCGCACCTTTTTCCAGTCCTGGGTGATAATAGCAATACGCCACAAAGACCACACCCCTTGAAGAGAAGCAGCAGCACCAGGAATTGTGGTCACGGGCAGTGGCTGGCCAGGCGCCCAACAAGGAAGCCGCATGGCCAAAGCTCGTATCCTGGAATCCTCCAGGGTCAACAGGCTGGCTTGTGGAGTTATCTCAGCATCCCTGGCAGTAAAGGCAGCAGCAAGAACATTGTCGTCTCCAGGCCAGATCAGATTCCAGAAGCTGCCTTTGTTTTCCGCCCTGCCGCCATAAGCTGCAAGATCTGGACATGCCTTGCCTGTTGTCCAGAGGCTTGAAGGAATCCAGGGGAATCACCACCTGAGAAAGCAGCCGCCATGGGTTGGCCGGATTGTCCAGGGAATCTGCATTTGTATAATCTCTGGATATTGCAGGGGCCATGCGGCCAAGTCCCTGCACATCTCCTGGCAGCATAAGCTGAAAATGTTCACTGAAATGAAACTGCATCTCAGCCACCCATTGGGAGACCAGACCTTTGGGTGCCACAATCAGCACACGCCGGACCTGGCCCCTGAGTTTTAGCTCCCGCATGATCAGACCGGCTTCAATGGTCTTACCCAGACCGACTTCATCAGCCAGAAGGTAGCGTACTTTGTCCCCGGAAGTCGCCCGGGCCAGGGCGTGGATCTGATGCGGCAGAGGGATTACCTGAGATTCTATGGGCGCAAGCAAGACATCCTGAGTCAGGGCGTCAGCAATTCTGGCGGCTGTGGAGATATAGATAATGGCGCTGGTGGAGTAGCGAGCGCCTTTTTCAAGAGGAGTGAGCGCACCGGCAGGAACCCGGACCACAGCATCCTGCTCAGGCAGCCAGACCCGGCATATGTCTTGGCCCCAGAGAGAGTGCTTTTCCAATACCCGGCAGGGTTGATTATGCTGAATGCTGTACTGCCAGTCATGCATCAGGACTCAACCATTTATCTGATGAGAGATAAATTTCCTCTTCTAAGTCAATTGATTTCAATAGGTTATCCAGCCCTCTTCTTGAAGCCGGTCCCAGGCAATACAAATGTGCTCTGGCTTGAACAAACACTTTTTTCGTTCATTCCATCCAGCCATGGCTGATATAGCGCTTTGTTGATCAACGGCCAGCCGTTCGTGAACTGCCAGCCAATGTACCGACGATAACATCTCCATACCATAAGGTGTTTCAAAGCCATCAACAAGGTCGGCAACCCTGTTGAGATGTTTATAAGCTTCTAGATGTTTGCTCAGGAGTACATCAGCAGCATCAATTGCATCAGGCAACAGTTTGATCTCCACATCAGGCTTTTGGGTGTCTCCATATCCTGAAATATAATGGCCTTCCAATATCTCCAGGACCTTGTTCAAATTATGTGCGTATGGTCCATAGTAATGCCTGACATAGGAAAGCCTCAGGTTCAGCCCAGACTCTTGAAGAAGATAGGCCAACTTCTGTATCTCCAAAAGGGTAAGCCTGTATGCAAAACGCTTATATTGCTGCATCAGTTTGATAAACAAGGCCCTGGCCGTTGTCAGATGCGGCCTGTCAGAGCCTACTGGCATTTCTGAAGCCTGGGGCGATCCTTCAGGCTTAAACAACTGAATCTGTACATTGGGGAGGTCACTGAATGCTCTTTCGATCATCGGCTTTATCTTTGCCCAATCCAGCCCACCCAGGCCCGATCCTAAAGGAGGAACGGCAATAGAGCTTATATTTCGAGCCGTTATTTCTTTGACCAAGGCTTGCAAACCAGCTTCTATATCTTCATATCTGCTTTTGTCTCGCCAATGACGCTTAGTGGGAAAGTTGATTATGTATCTTGGAAGCTCTTGCCCGGTATCAAAAACAAACATACGACCAGGCTTGACTTCTCCTCGCTGGCAAGCATTTCTATATGTCTTGAAGTTTTCAGGAAAGGCTTTCTTGAATTGCAAAGCAATTCCTTTGCCCATAACGCCTACACAGTTCACTGTATTGACCAGAGCTTCTGTCTGGGCGTTCAAAATATTTCCTTGGACATGCTCTATCATTTTTTATCCTCTCAGTAGTACCACTGCCTTTGTATTTGTACCGGCGTTATCATGGAATATTGGTTCAAGATTTTCTCTACCTTGATCTTCACACTATCACTCAACACGCCAATAGAGCTAACAATATCCCATGGACAAGACTGGTAAACCAAAAATTCAGCTTGCTTGCGACGTTGCCTGTCCATATCTTCATTGGTATCAGCCCAATAATTTGCTTATACCGTATTCCAATCCACCTTGTCTAAATCTTCAATATTACTAAACCATTGTGTATAGGCGGCTATCCCATGGCCGTCTGAAAAGACATAATCAAGGCCCGCCTCAATTACAGATTGTACTGTAGACACGATATAAATCAATGGCTCCTGTCCTTGATCATATCCAGGTACCTGTCCGGTATGCAATTGCAGGAGCATGGGTGGGCGTGGGCCAAAATAAAAACCCACATAATCATGCACCGTACCTCCTGGACCGCATTTTATATATCTGACACGTCTGATCTGCTGGATGTCAATATTGTGAATTGCCGTGTAGCTGAGCCCGTTTTCAGGAACGTAATGAGGTGCGTGTAGTCCACCTCGATTCAAACAAACCGGCAGATTGTCTACATGCATGAGCCGATAAATAGGAATAGGCTCATCCAGCTTCATTACTAATTCCCCACCCTGGTCACCGCCTGATCATACCACATTAGCAGTTTTGGGTCTTCCTGGAGAACCTTCTCCGGGATCTTTTCGGCGATATTGATGATGGTCTCGTAGTCCCGGTCCTGCCAGGCCTTTTTGAATCCGGCCCGGACCGCCTCCAGTCTGAATTGCTTCATCTTCCGGCCCTTGAATTGTTTGTATTCCTCGAACTCCTTGAGCAGGGACTTCTCCCGGAGTTTTTCCAGGTCCGCAGCCCTGTTGGGATTGGGTACATACCAGCGGGACTTGGCCCGGCTGATCAATTTGGAGATTTGCGGGGTGGTTTGCTCTATATGCAAAGCGCCCTGGTCTTCACGCAAGCGGCCAACTTCAGTCTCTTCAGCAATGATGCTTCGCATCTCCTCGCTTTGCTTCATCCAGGAAACAATCTGGGCAGGTATGGGGCTGCCCTCACTATATATCAGAAAATTCTGCTCCAGCAGATCAGAGAGCTCCAGCATCTTCTCATGTTTTTGCCAGCCCCCGATTTCTTTCATAAACTGAGGATGCAACTCCTGAAAGGTCTGGGGCTTTCTGGACAGTTGCTGCTTGAGCCATTGAATGGCCGAAGCCTCGTCAATGACCATGAGCGTCAGCTCTCGGAATATTTTTACTGTCCTGCGTTTCCGGTCGTATTCAGCAGCCTGCTCAGGCAGAAAATACATGCCATCCCGCTCATCAAAGCGCTGGGCCAGTCCCTGGTAAAACTCAGCAGCAGACATGGGCACGCTCACCCCGCGCTGGACATGAAAAGCGATCATGCGGTCAAATAGAAGATAATTCTGTCTTTCAGCTACAGGTTCTACCTGCCCATCTTGAGATGCAAAAAGGGGTAGCTGCTTTAAATGAGTGTGAACAAAGATGCGTCTGCAAAAAGTCCATTTTTTGCCAGATCAAGATTAACGGCCAATAATTCGTGTTACGACTTTTTTCGAAGATCAGCTAAAAATTTTCGGACGCAGGCCCGAGACGATCAAAATTTTGCGAAGATATGAACAGAAAAGCCAGAAAAAAAACAAAAGTATGCCTGTATCCGGTTCAAAATCTTTATTGTTTCGGGCTCTGGACCCACTACTGCCGCCCTTCATCCAGTTGAAAGCTCTTTTGATGTTTAAGGCCGTGACCGCCATGATAATTTTAAACTTTGATTTCACGGATCCACGACATCTCAATCTTCTCAGGCCAAGATTAACCTTGAGCTGGGAAAAGCCGGCTTCACCTCCGGCCCGTTGTTTGAAAAGATTGATTAGTTCCTGATCTTCTTGAAAGGCATGTCTTCTGGCTTCCAAGCGAGGTTTGCTCCATTGCCATTCCACCTTTGCCTTGCGCTTGGTGATTTTTATTGGACAGTCCTCGGAATGCGGGCATGCTCGACATTGTTCGGGGTCAAAGTATGAAGCCGTCTTTTGCTTTTTTTGATTAATTTTGTTTTCAATACAGGTCTGTCCCATGGGGCAGGCATCAATGGATTGTCCATTTTCCTGAAGTTCAAAGTCCATGACTCCAAAGCCTTCAGGCGGCTTTCCGGTGGGAGGTGCGATGAGGTCAACGCCTTTTTCCTGCAGGGCCTGATGGTTTGCATCGGATTCATAGCCATTGTCAGTCAGTTCCACATCAGGCTTAAAGCCCTTCTCCTCTCTGGCATCTATTGATGGCTGCAGGAGTTCATGGTCCGAGATATTGGCGGGGGTAACCTCTGCATGGGTGATAATTTGCGGATTAGGCGTATCCTTGTCAGGTGCACAGGTTTCTGATGTATTGAGCTTGACTCCGATATCTTTTTTGTGGCCATTGTACTGAGCATCGGGATCATGGGGATTGGCCATGGCGGATCCCTTGCATTCCTCTTTTATCTCGACTTTGATTTGGCCCTGATCATCCACGTCCACCTGTTCATTGATGAGGCGCTGTACCAGCTGAAAGGATTCCAGTTTTGAGATTTTGGGATGGCTTTCGAAAAGCTCTTTTAGTTCCAGGGCGTCTCTGGCGGCTTGGACGAGGTAGTCATTGGCCTTGCTGGGGGTGAAGTCTGAAAACCAAGTGTTGTTTTCGTCATTTTGGATGTATTGCTGGATGTGCTCAGGCACACTCTTGAAGATGACGGGGTGCTTGGCTTTGATGTCGTTCAGGGCTTTAATCAGAGTTTTTTTGAAGAGTTCCCATTGGGACATTTTTTTGAGGTTGAGGCGAACAAGAGATGAATCGGTTCTTTGCAGGGAGTAGTCAAATTGGAGTTCGTCAAAAATTTTGGCCAGGATCTGCTCGAAGATGTGGTCTTCCGTGCCCAGCAGGATTGTCTTGTAGTAGTAAAAAGCTCTTGCTGATAAATAGGCTTCCTGCTCTTTAATATCTAAGGCATAATGAAACTTTTGGTCAAAAGTATATGCTTCAACGGCATCGCTATCTTTAAGGTCAAACAGCGCCTGCAAGATAAAGAGTCCTAGCATTGACTGTACGTCTTTAGTTTTTCTGCCCATTGTTTTATCGAAGTGCTTACCGTAAATTTTAACAGGCAAAAAAGGCAAAAAGACAGTCCTGAAGGTATGATATATTGTCTTCTGTAAATAATCATACTTTCTATCATTGAAATAAGTAACGTTTATTGGCAGATAAGGTTGCATTCTATTCTTTGCGTGTAACATGTTTATGTCTCCCTGTTGTTAGGAGACTGCATAGCAAAAACCTTGTTATTTGTCAATAATATATTGAAAATCAGTTCACAGAGAAAGTGTTACGAGACAGACTTTTTGCAGTCGCATCTTGGAAAGAAAAAATGTTGGGCAGGAAAAATCTAAGTCTGGTAAAAAAGTCTATTATACCATATTATATACAATAAATAAAGACGTTGAGATAGATTGTCATGTTAAGTTTAATACCAGTACACAAATCAGACTAAAGAAAACAAAATCCAGGTCCAACTGTCTCACATGTCTCACAGCCCCATGCTTATTGCCGCAGGATTCCAGGGCTGTCAAATTAAACTCCCATGGCTGAACAGTAACTTAAAAAATTGAGTTCAAATAACCCTCGCGGTGTTAAGTCCAAAACTAACAGGTAGGCAAGCTAAGGATAAAGATTTGATTTTTGAAGCACGCCAAACTAGTTTTGCTAAAACTTTTGAAAGGAGAGAGCAGCATGATCAAAGAAAAAAATCTCAGAAGCGACAAGCCAATTGAGCAGTATATGGCCCTGGCCATTCAGCCGGCTATGGTAGGTACGTCCAGCAGGGAAGACATAAAAAGAAATATTTCGCACATCACAGATATCATAAGGGCAGGCTATTGGCTTGGCGGAATAGAAATGCCTGTAAAACTGGCAACTATTCCTGAAGGCGCTCTGCAAGGGTTTAACGATGAGCTGATGGACAGGGATCATGTAGATTTTGCCAATAATATGGCTATCGACATCCCAGGAAAAGAAACAGATATGCTCGGTTGCGTATTCCACGCAAAGTGGACAGTCAGTACACGGCATGATGGACAGTGTTCCACACTGATGGTGGACAGCATTCCATGGGAAAGTGGACAGTGTTCCACGCTGATGGTGGACAGATGTCATTCACAGAACAAAGCGCTTATCGGAGCGAAGCGACGCGGGATGCCTTGTTTTAATCGAAACTGTTCTTTGAAGTCAACGATGCTTCCAGTTCGCGCATGGAATCTCCCCAAAGATCCATTCGGTGTGCATTGTGGATCAGGCGATCCAGGACAGCGTCAGCCAGGGTGGGATCACCCAGATACTCGTGCCATTTTTGGATTGAGAGCTGGCTTGTAACCAGGGTGGAGCGCAGCCCGTGCCGGTCCTCAAGGATCTCCAGTAGATCTCTTAGCTGTTCAGCTTTAAGCGGGCTTATGCCCCAGTCATCCAGGACCAGCAGATCTGTTTTGGCCAGCTCTTTCATGACTTTGGGGTAACGCCCGTCACCTCTGGATATGCCCACATCCTGCAAGAGACGGGGCATGCGGGTATAGAGGGCGCTGTATCCCTCTCTGCAGGCTTTTTGGGCCAGGGCACAGGCCAGCCAGCTTTTGCCTATCCCTGTGGGTCCTGTAATAATCAGGTTTTGATGCTCTTTTATCCACTGGCAGTCACAAAGCTTGAAGACTTGTGACTTGTCCAGTCTTCTGGGATGACGGTAGTTAATGTCTTCAACCACAGCCCTGTGCCTCAGCTTGGCTTTTTTGAGCCTTGTTTGCAGACGTTTGGATTCTCTTTCCGTCATCTCCCGGTCCAGGAGCAGGCCCAGTCTTTCTTCAAAGGACAGGGCCTCAATTTCCCTGGTTTCCTGCTGTTCCTGCAGGGCCTTAAGCATGCCTGTCAGTCGCATGGTTTGTAGTTTTTCAAGAGTGGGGTGGTTTAACATTTTGTCCTCCTTTTAATGATAGTAGTTTGCGCCCCGGATGTTGTCATGCTCCAGCACCGGAGCTTCAGAATTCTCGGACGGACTTGGTAAAGGCTGTTTGTCCAGGTTGTTCTTCAGGATGGATTCTACGCTCTTGTAGTTTGTCGATCCCAGGGTCAGGGCTCTTAAACAGGCAGATTCAAGCCTTTCTTCTCCATATTGCTTGCCCAGGCGCATGACGCCCAGGCAAGGCCTAAAGCCCTGCTGGGGATGGATCCTTTTGCCCATGATGGTTTTGATCAGCTTGGCCGTGGCAGGTCCAGTCTTGCTGGCCCAGTTTATCAGCCGCTCCGGATTCCAGTAATCATGCTCCCTGTGAGCCTTGGGCATATGTTCTTTGACCGTGGTATAGCTCCTTTTGTTATAGGATCTTTTATGGCTGGCCACCCGGGAGTTCTTGTGGAACAGCTCCACAGTGTTTTCCGTGTACCTGGCATCAAGCCTTTTTTTGACCAGGTGATGGGGAACTGAGTAGTAATGCCGGTCAATCTCCACGTGATAGTCTATGTTCACCTTAACCTTCTTCCAGAGGGCATATTCATAATGTGTGGCCGGAAGCGGCTGCAGAGCAGGTCTGTCTATTTCTTCAAAGAGCGACTTCCTGCTCCCTGGCAGTTTTTTGAAAGGCTTGTCGTTTAGCTTTTCCAGCAGCTTCCTGATTTCCAGGTTTAACTCCCACAGGGAGAAAAACTGCTGATTTCTGAGCCTGGCCAGAATCCACCTGGAGACAAGAAGCACACCGCTTTCGGCTTTGGCCTTGTCCTTTGGCTTTTTTCTCCTGGCAGGGATGACCGCCGTATTGTAGTGCAGGGCCATGTCTTGATAGGTGGGGTTCAGATCCGGCTCATATATATGGGGTTTATTGACTCCGGACTTGAGATTGTCCGGGATTGTAATCAAGGGGACTCCCTGTAGAAACTTGAAGGTCCGGACATGGGAGTTGATCCAGTCCCAGAGGTTCTGGCTCCAGGTGGCTTCCGCATAGGTGTAGTTGCTTGCACCCATGACAGCTACAAAGATCTGGGCCTGGCTTATTTCTCCTGTTCCCGGATCCGTAACCGGTACAGTATGGCCGGCATAATCAACGAAGAGCTTTTCGCCGGCCCTGTGGTTGTGGCGCATGACCAGATCAAGCTTGCCGCGCCATGCTCTGTATTCCCGGCAGAACCAGCTGTACTCGAAGCCGTCTGGGTTGGCCTCTTTGTATTCTTCCCAGAGCAAAAACTTGGTCACACCCTTTTTTTGCATTTCCTGATGCACCAGGTTCCAGTCCGGTACTGGGGTAGATACTTTATGCTCATTTTGCTGCGGAGGAAACAGAAGCTCGTGAAGCCTCTCCTCTGTCATATTCTCAGGCAGCGGCCAGAAAATCCCGGCATTTTTTGCTCTGGATATATAGGTGGCAACTGTGGACTTGCCTATATCGCAGCACTTGGCAATCTGGCGGGTGCTGAAGCCTTGTCCGTATTTTAAACGCAGGATTTCAGAAATTTTTCGCATGGATAACCTCTCCTGTGGCATTTGTACCTCCCGTTTGAATTTGTTTGGAGGTACATGATTGACAGGTTATCCCGCGTCAAACTTAAAAAGAAGAGGTGCTCCTTAGAGCGGCGAGTTCATTGTGAAGGTGTCCATCTTCCCGTGGAATGCTGTCCACCTTGCCGTGGAATGACTGTCCATCATGAGCATGGAATGCTGTCCTTTTTCCCATGGAACACTGTCCACTTTGCTGTGGAATGCTGTCCGTTTTCCCGTGAAATACGCACTCGGTGATGTAGCCAGAGAGTTTGATTTGTACCTTATAGCTCAGGCAAAGGTTAAACACCCCAAATTTCCAGACCGGTTTTTTAATTCTGCCTTTCTTATAAATCCTGAAGGGGAGGTCATTTTGCAGAGTTATAAAATGCAGGTCTTCTGCCGGGAGCACTCTACCGTGCCGCATGATGTTTGGGATCAATGGCTGGAATTGTATGGCAACAACCTGGATTCTATTTATGCTGTCGCAGATACAAATATAGGCAGGATTGGTCTGATCTTCTGCCAGGAGGGTGACTATCCTGAACCTGCCCGGGGATTGGCCATGAATGGAGCAGAAATCATCTATCGCTCCAGCGCTCC
This sequence comes from Desulfonatronospira thiodismutans ASO3-1, assembly GCF_000174435.1. Taxonomy (NCBI): domain Bacteria; kingdom Pseudomonadati; phylum Thermodesulfobacteriota; class Desulfovibrionia; order Desulfovibrionales; family Desulfonatronovibrionaceae; genus Desulfonatronospira; species Desulfonatronospira thiodismutans. The sequence goes on along the minus strand of NZ_ACJN02000002.1, from coordinate 779,420 downwards.
TGAGCCTGCTGTATCTCGAGGCTGGTGGGAAGTACAGAACAGGGCCAGAGCCCTTGACAACACCTGCTACGTTGTTGCCCCGAATGTAGCTTCCTACCTGGTTCACCCTGAAGCCTCCGGGCCGGTGGACAATTTTGGCGGCCAGTCCATGATCGTCCATTATGACGGCCGCATACTTTCATCAGTTGCTGGTGGAGCCAGCATCTATGCAGGGGCTATCATTGATATAGAAGCCTTGAGAGAATACCGGGAAAGGTCTCTTTTCGGCAACTGGATGAAAGATCTGCGCACTGAACAGTATAAACTTATATACGAAAAATCTGTTTTTCCCAAAAATCTTTGTATAAACAGAGCGCCGCTCAAACATGCGGAAACAGACGACTTGTATCGTGACAGCATAAAAGGTCTCATTCAGCAAGACATTTGGGCGAAAAGTTTCAAGACGAAAATGAAAGAAAAAGGTGAAGGGTTGTAGTTAATAGAGCTTTTGTCACTTGCAATCTATAGCTTACAGGAGGTTTTGATGAACAAAATAAAGATTGATGATCTTAAAGATATTCTGCAAATAATTGAAGGGGCCAGAAATCAAACCTTAGAAAGAATCAGAATCGCTGAAAGAGCAAAGTATAAAAAAATCAGGAAGGTTATTAGTGATTTTCCTTTTAAAGTCCTTAATCTGGATGACGATTTTGTTAAAAAAATTGAAGTAAATGATATAGATCTCGAGAAAAGAATCGAAGAGACGAAACGTTGGGAAATTAAAGAGAGCAGACGAGAAAAAATTGATAAATTTATAAAATCTGAAAAAAAAGAGGTTGAAGAGCTAAATAGAATTGAAGAAGAAGTGAAGAGGCTTGAAAAAAGTGGCTTCAATAAATTCGAAGAGCTTGATCCCGGGTCACGCAAAAAGATTGGCGATATGGTCAAAGAGGATGCTGAAAGACTTGAGAATGCTAAAATAGCTGCTCGTATGTTTGAGCAGGAACGGAAGACCAGGAAGAAAGAGGAACTAACGAAAATTTTATTTAAGCTGATATGTTACGCTATTCTATTTCTGATTGTGTTCATTCCGTTAATTTCGTTTTTTATTTTTTTTGGTGACACACTTAAGGATTTATTTGGGGTTTTTTTGGGCATATTTGTATTAGGCGGAATAATTGGTTGTGCTTGGATGTTTGGTGTTACAGCATTATTATTGTGGTTGGTAGGAATGACACCGTGGAAATATTTTGTTTATGATGCAATTGAATGGGATAGATTATTATAAGTCCTGTGCTATTTATTTAATTTTTTGCTTTCTTATGAGCTCAACTCCGAAAGTTGAGGTATTAACCAATGACAACTGTAGATATGAACAGATTTAATTTTCTGATTGCATCTATCCAGGATATGCAATCAACCATAAGGGCTGTGGATACAAAGCTCACTGCCATATTGGTAGTATTAGTATTGCCTGTGACTCAGTCACAGGTGTTTGCCAAATCCTTGTCCCATACTTGGTCTCAGGCTGGTACTGGTTGTAAAGTGATTATTGCAGGTTTGGTAATAACTTTTGCTTTGTTTTGGCTAGCAACATTTGTATCAAGTATACTGGGACTTTGGTCAAGTAACAATCCGGCAAAGATGGTCAGTGGTGCAAATAAAGTCAACGGATCATTTTTTCTCGGCGGAATTTACCACTTTAAATGGTGGCATGGGTTTATAAAAAATCAAAACATTAAATCTAAAATAAGTATTAGCGAATGCCTTGAAAATTTACCGGATGAAAACTCAATAATTGATGAGCTTGTATTTGAACAAATGAAGCTCGCATACATAAGGGATAAGAAAATCAGTCATCAAAAGGCGGCCTACCACTGTCTTATAGGTGGTTTAATCTTCGGCTTTTTTGTTTGGCTAATACTTTTTGAAGGATTGATATCATGAGTGATAATTTTAGTTTTGATTTGCTGTACAATTACACAAATCGAAATATCAGCAGATGCCTTGACCAAGCTCAAAAGATTCAATCCAAATATTCCAAGACTGCTTATCCTGGTTATTCCAGAATGGTTCCAGGTGAATACAAAGAAGGTTTTTTTTCAACATTATTCCTGGATATCAGGGAATCAACTAAAAGAACTATTGATTTAGGACCGGAAAAAACATTATTGTCCATGCAGGCTCTGTTGCCCTCCCTGGCACGGATTGTATCTGAATTGGATGGTTTTGTAGTTGAATATCCTGGTGATGGGATTATGGCCCACTGGGACGGAGCGAAACTTGGCAATGTTGAAGCTTTGAAATTGTCTATAAAAGCAGCTGGCTGGATGGATGACTGTGTGGGGAGAATAGTTAATCCCATACTGGCAGATTATGGGATAGAACCTTTACTTTGTGGTATTGGTGTGGATGCAGGCAACATAATCATCACAAAAGTCGGCAACCCTGATTTTATCTCATCAAAGGCCTTCGGCCCCTCTATAAATCAAGCAGCAAAACTATCAAGCAGCATGTTTAATTCCGGCGATGATGTGCTTATCGGAAAAAGTGTTTTGGAAAGCTCGATACCCAGAAGTGGCCTGTCCGAATATTTAAACCCTTATTTCAGCAATTTCTATACATTGCTAACAGATATAGGATGTTACTATCATCTTGATAAATTAAAACATCATTTTTTGCTGCCTGATCCGCGTTCCAAAGAGCATTGTGGATCGTTCAGAGCAAGAACATTGGGGCAGTCTCTTGGATTAAGATTTTATGCAGATCACAACTATTACAAAAAAAAGGGCTTCGGCCTAGGATTAGGTTAGCAATGTCTACACCTGATAACCATGCAGATATACACAAACTTGTCGAAAGTGAGCTTGATAAGGCTGAACTAATTTGGGAGCAAGTTTCCCGACACCTTGATTTCAGTAAACGAGCCTCACTTAAGGCTTTGCTTGAAGATTCAATTCCGACTCAAATACCTGGTTATCCATACCTTGAGGACATGAAGCCAAAGGTGGATTACTTTATTGCCCTAGTTGCGGATATGCGTGATTCAAGCAAGCATCTGCTTGAAGCAATCAGTGCAAAAAAGGCCAAAGTCAGCCAGTTACAGCGCGTTTTTTATGAAACCTCTGCTTTGCTCCCTGCCCTGGCTAAAACGGTTTCTGACCATGATGGCAAGGTAACAGAATATCTCGGGGATGGAGTTCTGGCCCTTTTTAGAGCCTATGGAGAGGACAGAGAAACATCGATAAGACAGTCCTACAGAGCCGCATCACAATGCCTGTCCGTAACCCATGAAGTGGTCAACAATGCTCTTGAAAAAAGATATAGCCTCCCACCTTTGCAGATTGGTATTGGGATGGCCATGAGTCAAGCGGTAGTGACACTTGTCGGTCTTAAAGAGTATGTCCAGCCTAAGGTATTCGGTGAGTGTGTTTTCAGAGCCTCTAAGCTTTCAAATGGCAACGATGAGATTCATGTTGATGAATTTTTATATCAATCCTGGCCAATAGGGAAAAAAGGCATGCTTAATTTCAAACGGACGATCAAAAACGGAGTAAACGGATACCTACTCGAAAGATCCGGTCCATCATAGGGAAGCATTCAGGGGTAAAATTTAGCAGCTCAGCAGTGCATTGCATAGCTTATTACCCCCTGAATGCTTACCCTGATTCCGTGAACTTGTTGCATAAACATTGCAGTAACAATGCAGTTTTTTGTTGACTTTATCCATAAATTTCAGTAGGTTCCATCACTAATGCAACTTTTTTGAAACTGCACCCAACAGGTGATGGAGGCTACAATAATGAAGATATCTAAAGTGGTTAATAAGGATGACCTGCAGACAGGCCCGGCCGGCCTGATTTTGCTGGGCGAAATGGTCAGGGCGATAGAACTGGACAAAATAGCTAAAGCCATTACTTCCGGTAATCCCCAGATAACCGCGGCAGATATCCTGAGAACTATGATCGGCCTTTTGAGCCAGGGCAAGTCCGACTTTGACCACGCCAAAGCTGTTATCGGTGACGAGTTCTTTATGAACTCCATGAGCATTGATCGTGTACCTTCTGCTGAAACCTACAGGCAGAAGTTTTAGGAGCTGGCTTTGAATAAGGATCTGGAGACTATTCTGCCCGAGCTTTCCATCAAACTCTGGAAAAAGTCCGGGGTAGAAAATGAATACATCAAGAAGGACCAAAAGAAGTGGGTGCGTGTGGACATTGACCCGGTCATCTACGACAATGCCGACACCAAGAAAGAAGGTGCTGCCTATACCTACAACAACCAGTTCGGGTTTTCTCCTGTTTTTGCTCATTTTGCCGGGGGCTGGATGATCAATGCCAAGCTCTATCCCGGCAATTTTTCTACTCATAGCCGGGAAGCCATAGACTTTGTCCTGCAGAGCCTTGGTTTTGCAGACAGGATGGTCGAGGAGACCAAGCTCCTGGTGATGGATTGTGGCTTTGACAATCAGCAGATGCTTCAAAACCTTTGGAATCGCCCGAATACCGACTTTCTGATCAAGCACAATATAAGACGTGAGAGCCTTGAAAACTGGCTTGAAGTAGCCAAGGAGAAGGGAGAGCTGGTATTTTCGGATGAGAAGAAAGGATATGACCTGTATCGAGGCAGCACTTATCGCCACATTGACGGCTGCGATGAGCCTGTGCGCCTTGTTTTCGAAGTCCGGGAAATCTTCAAGAAGAAAGGGCAGCTTTTGCTCATGCCCCAGGCCAAGGTGTTCAGTGTCTGGACCTCTCTTGACCAGGCCTTTTCTGACAAGGAAGTGCTCAAGCTCTACCGGATGCGGGGAACCAGTGAGCAGTTTCACTCCGAGTTCAAGTCCGAGATGGACATGGAGCGCTTGCCCTCGGGAAAGTTCCAGGTGAACAGTGCCTTTTTGCTTATGGGCATGCTGACCTATAATATGCTCAAGGTTGTTGCAGAGGACATGGTAGTCCAAAAGGCCCTGGGACTTAAGAAAGCCACCAGGCGCAGAATCAAGACCGTGATGACCAGTGTGGTCTTCCTCTCCTGCCGTCTGGTGAAGCATGCCCGGCAGCTGATCCTGCAGCTGGGATGTTCCAGGCCGTGGTTTGACTGGTTCGCCTCGCTGTTCACACGTCTCAAGCAGGCGTAAGGCCAGGAGGAGGCGCATGGATAAAACACCCAGGGAGTAGTGGGTCCAAAATCTGGAAAAATATGAATATTTGAGGCTTATCATGCTTATTTATCGCTAAGTGCCCTGTTTTTGCCCATTCCGGAAGGCTCGGATGGACCGTAAACGCCCTCTCGGAGGGCTGCGCAGGGGTCTATGTATATAACGTCACGGATTCAGGTGAAATGCTAACGCCAACCATCAGCGGCGCGCGCCTTTGGCGCGTCCGCTGAATGGTTTTGTTGGACGAAGCCGCTACGCGGCAGACAAGGCCAAGGTGACCTTCTTTGGCCATAATGAACATGTTGTAATCTCACGGCATTCGGTAATGGGTAAGAAGTGGCGGAGCAAAGGGAGCCGCCGCATCAACCATTACCAAGGAGGTTACAATGAACACCGCCATGCCGCAAGATCCCCATTTCAACAAGAAGTATCAACAACACCTAAAATGCCTCAAGCTGGGCGGGCTACAGCCCAAGACCATCGACGCCTACGCCAGGGCGATCCGGCGTATCGGCAACTATTTCGATGGCAAAGTTGACGACCTCTCATCCGAGCAGTTGCTTGATTATTTCACGAAACTCCTGGACACGCATTCCTGGAGCGCGGTCAAGCTCGATCTCTAGGGGCCTGAAGTTCTTACCGTGGTGGACGAATTGTTAATTGTCCATATTGATTTTTCTTAAAAGCACATGGATTGTCGCAAGATAATAATAAAACATCCAACTCAACCATAGGGAAGTATCATAATCCGTCTTTTGTTTTTCATTATGGTGGCGGATGCCAAAGTTATTAGCCAAATTGAATAAATCCTTTTCATCCTCTTTGGTAAGGATGCTTTTTACTTTTGGCCTCAAATATTCAAGGACATCAGCTAAATCACGAACAGCCTGTCTCCTATCATCCATTGTAGACCCATGCCGCCTATATCTCAGAATGGCCGAGCTTATTCTGTCCGTTACATTCTGATCCTGAGAAGGAATATCTGCTTCAAATATTTTTTCAAATCCTACTTCAGGCTTGTGAAGGATCTCACCTTTCTCAGATAGTTCAAAAGTTTTAGAATACATATTTAGGAGTTCATTGATTTTTTGTCGAAATTCAGATTGGCCTTCAATTTTATTGAATGTTTCCCAATGCATACCACAGTTATTCCAATTGTGATATGTACCATCTACAGGTTTAGAGACATGAATATGCAAAAATTCAATAATGTCAAACAGATCATCCTCAGAGTATTGCTTAATATGTTCATCAATTGGCCACAAGTTTTTCTTTCTAATTTTTAATAATATTTCTAAGTCAATATCTACTATTTTGCCTGGAATATAATCTTGATCAACAACAATAAAAGCCAAAGCTTTCATCAAAGAACCCATCCCTTTTGAACTGGTAAAAAACCCTCAAAAACAGCTCACTGAGTTCTATCAACGAAAAACCTTCTGTGTTTTTGTTTTTTCCTGTTCTAATTGAATAAAATTTATGTTCAGGCATGAGTATTATTCCTGAAACTTAACGCTCCGCATAACCGGCTGGCAATGGAGCGCAGCGGAATTGCCAGTCCGGGTTAATGCGGTTGTTAGGGGCAAGCTTACCTGAAAAATGCATCTGGCAGCACCTTGCACGCCGAAAAATTGAACTGAGTAAGAAAAGTCATGGAAGGTGCTTTAGAGGTCGCCTGGCTCAAGACTTCATATACCGCGCCACTCTGTGATGAATCGAGACCGCCAAGTCGCTGAATCCTTCCTGACAACGCTCGTATGTTATCTGAGATATGATCGCCCGATTCGGGAAACGCGTGGGCGCGCTCGCCGTGAATGTACTCATTTACTGCATTAACCATGACTCTTTCATACGCAGCCCCAGTTGCTTCCGAAAGCGCTCGTTTGACGTTCGGGTTTGATTTGAATAGCGATTCCATAGTCCGTTCCAACCGAAGTGCAACGTCGCCACATAATCGCGATATTTTATCGTGTTCGTCAGGTGTGCTGTACTGGTGCAATAAAATCAATTGCCAGAGGCATTCGTAATAGGCGCGTAACTCGGCATATATAGGGCCAATATTAGACGCGATTCGCGGATCAGTATGCAATAGGTTATGTGCTGTATGCGTAGCATTGATCAACGTAAAGCATACGAGCATGTCTGGTGATGCCTTGTCTCGACCAAGAGTATCGTCACCCATTCTGAGAAACGCCTCAGTCATGTTCGCCAGCCAATCAGAAAGCTGTAGCGATTCCGGTGTGCGCTTAAATATTTTCCCGAAAAGGCTCATCCGTTCTTCTCCTGCTCATCACTTTGCCACGACATCTGGCCAATGCCGCCCCTAACGTTTGGGTTAACCGGCGCCGCCACTGAACTCGCCCGGCTTTGCCGGCCCGGAGTTTACCCGGCGTCCGGTTGAACCCTTTGTTAGCACTGCGAGCAGAGAAACTTGCTGAGCTTCCGACATACTGTGTCCAGTTCTTTTTGCCATTCTTCTCTATCCAAGTAAATCAATGGCCCACCTCCTCCGGACGTAGCTTCGACAAGTAGGCGATGAGCGTCCATCCTGGCCTTCTTTTCTGCGACCTCTTGGACAGCCCAGCCACCCATGGCGTGGAGTGAAGCGCTATATCTCTGCTGCGTGGACTTCGACTTCTGATCAAGTTCGGCCCAGCACCAGAATTTTTGAAAAATTCTCACCAGTTCGCCGGAAATCTCACGCTCTTCCGCCGGGGAAAGCCCGTAACTCCAGTCTTTGATCCACGACTCAGTAGGTTGCATTTGCCTTCAAGTGCTAACGTTTGAGTTCAGGGGCCTTGCGCAGCTTTATGCGCAAGATCCCCTGCAACGAAAGGTTAGACCTCGCCTTTATTCCGGAAGCCACGAATGACCCACCCAATAGCGGAACCGAGTATGTAGAGAGCCAATACAGGGATGGTCCACCAAGCCGCAGCTTGAAATATGAAAGTTGTCCGGTCATCACGAAGGTGCTCGGCATCACGTTTAATTCTTTCGTCCAAAGTAGAGAAATCGGCTTTCCCACCGAAGGTTGTGCGAATACGTTGAATAAGCTCGGCGTCCGAAAGGTCGCCGTATGCTTCGGTTCGAATCTCCGCGGCACCTCGCTTTAGATTACTTAGCGCGTCAAGCTCAGCCCGTTCGTTTCCGAGGGTGCGAGCAGCATCTACTTGTGCTCGGAGCGCCAAGTCAATGGCAACTTTCGCTCTCTCTGCTTCTAAGCGAGCACCATCGGGAAACATTGCTGCCCCAACTACGCAGACAACGATAAAATAGATACCGGCCGCCACAACCCAGAGACGCTGCCATCCATTCAGTTTCAGTTTCACAACGCACTCTCCTGGCGAGGTCTAACACTATGATAAGTAAATTTTATTTACCATGCCCAATAAGTCACTCAAAATCAACCACCAATTCTATCTACCAGACCCATCACCAGCAAAGGCCAGGCAATGGTCGCATCCGAATAGATCTCAGCATATTTTCCACCTTCGCTTTCCGGTACAAACTTGCCCCAGGAAGTCCCTTCCTGGTTTGTGCAGCCGGAAAGCCCACCCCAATGAACAGGCTCGGGGCATATCCTGATGCCGTAATGGAATCTACGCTCAGGCAGATCCAGATCAAGTCTCTGGCTTGCAATCTCCATAAACGGCCCCACCTGCTGCGCCCAGTTCCTGGGGACACCGCCGCCTATGGTGAAGATGCCGATTTTCTTAGCCTCGATAATTTTGTTGGTATAGCTCAACAAATCCAGGAAGGGATTGAATGAATAATCAAGGACCTGGCTTGTGGCTCCTTTCAGGCCCTTCTTCTTGATCATGTGAGTGGCAATATCCAGGGCCAGCTCAGAATCTGTAAAGGCTTGAATGTAAACAGGAACACCGTTTTCATAGGCGCTTTTGAGTATTCCCGGCCCCTGGACATTTTCAGCTAGTGTCATGTCAATCACCAAATGTCGGATAAAGCCTATGAAGCTTCACCCGTGCATTTTCTGCGGTAAATTGCCAGTTAACTTGAGCGGTATTGTTGTTTCTCATGTTTTGCCAGGCTGAGACTTCCTTTCTTACTATTTCTATATCGTCTATGCGGCGATTAAGGCATTGTCCATGAAGTACATTTAGTTCAATCTCAGCAATGTTCAACCAGCTTCCATGCTTGGGGGTGTATACAAAATCAAATCTGTCCCATAACGATTTAGCCTGATCAGGTGGAAAGGTGTCGTACAAAGAACCTGGACCATGAGTATTTAAATTGTCCATGACCAGGGTAATCTTCTTGGCTTCCTGGTATTGCTCATCAATATCTTTTAAAAAGAAGGCCCAATCCTGTTTGGTTTTCCTTTCTGTAATCTTTACGAGGCGTTTCCCAGCCAGGGGCTCAAAAGCAATAAAAATATTGCAGACTCCGCAACGCTTATATTCATAGTCATGCCTTGCTGGTTTTCCCGGCGAGGCTTTAATCGGTGTTCTTTTTTCTGAAATAAGTTGCTTTGGGGATTCATCCATGCACACCACTGGATAAAGGGGATCAAAAGATCTTTTATAGATATCCAATACATGTTCCATGTGGGCCACGAAGTTGCCGTTCTGCTCCGGAGGAATCACCCAGCCTTTGCTTTCTTTGGGGTCGGACCTAACCATCATCCTTAAATATCAGGATAAACCCAATGAAATCCAGCAATGCTTCAACGCGAAGCGTTATTTCACCGGGTGAATGTCCCGAATTAGCCTGTTTTCAGTCACGCGTCCTGCCACGCGCTTCGCGTGGTTCGCGTGATTAGAAGCCCCTTTTTACCATCAAAAACATCATTATAAGCCAATACAGGCTCTTTCAGAGTATATGACCCAGTCTTGCTTACTTCATGAACTCTTCTGCCACAAGCTCTTCCGCCAAGCATTTCCTTTATCTTTTCTACAAAATCCTTACAGCCTACTGCAACACCTTCAGTCCAGTCGGCTTGCCTTGGAGTTCTCTCATCCAATGTTGTCTGAACCCATCCAGACTAAATCCCTGATAAACCATCATCGATATCCAGGAGTTTTTGCAAGAGATCCCTGTTGATAAACCGGCATCTTTGCTGGGGCTCGACTATTTCAGGGTATCCCCCGTGACTCCACTCATTGGGATGCTTAACCACTCTGGACCTGACCATATTCAAGTCTATATAGACCAGACATCGAACAAGGTGTTCATCAACATCCACTGCTGTAGCGTGATACCTGTCTTCCCAGAAAGCCCCCTTACGCTTCTTCCTTTGATTGTATTCCTGGCCTGTCCTGCCAGCTATCAATTGTAGCGATCTGGGTATAGCATCTTTGTCTTCATGACCGTGTACCGGCAAGTGAATATGACCTGTCCCGTTAAATTTTTACCCCGTGAAGCTTTCTTTTGCTTTACTGGGGCCGAAGGACAGCGCAGCGCATTTAACTGGGATTCGAGGTAACCGTATAGTTCAATACCTGTAGCCCATACCTTTTTTTGGCTTCAAACAACCATTTTACCCATGTGCTACGGTCCTTGGCGAATTTAAGCAAGAATTCCTTTTTATGGCATCTATGGGTAATATGCCATACATGATCAGGCAAAAAATATCTGTTGGCTCTGGGCATATTTGCTTACAACTGGTTTTTGAGCATCGAAATGGGCGTTCTAAGGCCAATTTTAGACTATATAGAGGATATTTATACAATCAACTCAATAACTTGATTAGGTCCGACCCCAAATCTTCCTCATTTTATTGACAAAATCCTTCACACCGCACCGGCTGCAATCGCTCGTGTAGTTTTCTTCAGGAAGCGTCCTTATGCAAAGCTCATACACTCCCCCATAGGAAGGCACAAAAAGCGCAAAATCATCAAAGTCAGATCCCGTGTATTCAAACCTTGACCCTGGAGAAATTTCAACGCAGCCGACATTTGGGTATGTAGCTTCGATTTTCCCCTGTTCAGAATCAAGGCTTAGATCGAACTTGCCCGTCTCCTCATCAAGCTTAGCATTAAAAGTATCATTCTCATCCATTTCAACAGTAATGCCATCAAGGGTAAAAGAATTATCATCAGTTGAACTTGTGACGCTGGCTTCGGTTATAGCTCCATCTTTTGTTTTAAAATAACTATCTTTAACATCAGTAAAAAGTGTGCCGTCGAGAAGTACGGCTTTGGCCTCACCTATGCTAAACTCATCGCCAGAGCTTTCGTAGCTATCGGCGTAACTAACAAACTCATCATCGCTATCGATTGCATGCCCCTCATCCACATAGATATTACCGCCTGATTTTTGAATACCATGGCCTTCAACTATCTTATGACTTTCTGTCTCCCAATAATCAGCATAGTCAATAGTGTAGTCGCTTCCTTGCCAGTTCATTCCCTCTAAGCCCTGTCCGCTTGAGATGTCTCCTTCAGGGGTTTGATGCTCAAGTTCATCGGCTGATGGGATATTGCCTTCCATAATCTCTGTTATATCCATTTCTCCGCCGCCGATTTCATTGCCATTTTCATCAGTTATCGCACCAGGAGCTAACAATGCTTTTTCACCCCAAGACATTGTAAACTTGCCCTCATTGATAGTGTATCCATTATCAAGGGTAATATCTTCAGTGTTTCTTCCATTCAGCCCGTTTTCTACCAGAAACTCAAACTCTTCTTGTGTAGTAAACTCAAGCTCTTTATCAAAGCCAGGTGGTACCTCACCATGTTCCATCATTTCTTTTGCTGTTGTGAAATCTTCTGGGTCTTGGGTTTCTTCTCCGCCTCCGGGTGCAATAGCCAAGGATGTGATTAGAAGAAAACTTACAAATAGAGCAATTATTAATTTTATATTCATACAGATACTACAATACAATATAAATATAAAAAGATTTTTGTTTTAGTTTAGTCTATAAAGTTTTTTGGAATATGTTTATAGTAGTCACCTATCTTTCCATCAAGATAATCAAAAGTCACTATGCCACCCTGCATATGCCAGTTTTCAGGCATAATTTCAGTTCCGCTACCAAAGTCCTTTGATTCGTAAAAGAGTAGTGATGGTGTTTTTTCTACTGGGTACTCCGAAGTCACATGGTTATATACATTCCTTGGTGTTGTATTTCTGTCACTTAGTTTATATGCACAAAACTTTATTTCTGGAAACTTTTCGTGTAGTGTTTTAGTTAAGGCGACAAGTCCTCTGGAAGGATTAACTCCATCTGTGTTAGGGTTGTCTGTATAAAACAACACCATTGTCGGTTGGTCGGCTTGTTTGACTTCCCTTTGATAATTATGGTCGTTGACTTTTGTGTAGTTTGTTCCTGCTAATGTTTCTTCAACTGGTTGGTTCATCCACTGTTTCAGTGTTGCATCGTCTGGGCGTTGGTAGTTTTGGTTAGTTTGTGCGAAAGCTTTTGCTGGGGCTAAAGCGTTGGTTAGGTTTTCTAAAGCACTTGCTTTATAATCAGTTTGAGCTGTTTCTAATTGTGCGTTTTCTTGTGTAGTGTTTTGGTATTCAGAATTAACTTTATCTCCAATAGTTCCATATGCTAGCATTCCGCCTAGCACAAGAGCTGGAATTGTTGATTTTTTTGTAGGTTTTTCCATGTTCAACCACCTTTTATTATTTCGTTATTAAGGGAAATATTTAATGATATAAATATGGTATTATTTAAAGCTTTCGCTTTTGTTGTTACTTGAAAGTGTCGATAAATTTCAAGAAGTTGGTTTTTGGCTTAATGTCATTTCATAATCGTACTGGAGCCTTGTGCTCCAGGGCTGCATCTCCGTGGCTGCGGCGGAAAATGTAGGTATTGTTGAACTTGTGATTGTCAGCTTCCATTGAATAATTTCCAGAAGCATCAATCATATTTCTAAATATATCATCCTCAAACACAGAAGGCTTTTCATACTGATAGATTCCGTTAAACTCAGCTGTTTTATTGACAAAATCCTTCACACCGCACCGGCTGCAATCGCTCGTGTAGTTTTCTTCAGGAAGCGTCCTTATGCAAAGCTCATACACTCCCCCATAGGAAGGCACAAAAAGCGCAAAATCATCAAAGTCAGATCCCGTGTATTCAAACCTTGACCCTGGAGAAATTTCAACGCAGCCGACATTTGGGTATGTAGCTTCGATTTTCCCCTGTTCAGAATCAAGACTCAAGTCAAACTTGCCCGTCTCCTCATCAAGCTTAGCATTAAAAGTATCATTCTCATCCATTTCAACAGTAATGCCATCAAGGGTAAAAGAATTATCATCAGTTGAACTTGTGACGCTGGCTTCGGTTATAGCTCCATCTTTTGTTTTAAAATAGCTGTCTTTAATGTCAGTAAAAAGTGTGCCATCGAGGAGTACGGCTTTGGCCTCACCTATGCTAAACTCGTTGCCAGAGCTTTCGTAGCTATTGGCGTAACTAACAAACTCATCATCGCTATCGATTGCATGCCCCTCATCCACATAGATATTACCGCCTTTTTTTTGAATACCATGGCCTTCAACTATCTTATGGCTGTCTGTCTCCCAATAATCAGCATAGTCAATAGTGTAATCAGAGCCCAGCATTGAAAACCCTCCAATACCCTGTCCGCTTGAGATGTCTCCTTCAGGGGTTTGATGCTCAAGTTCATTGGCTGCAGGAATATTGCCATCCATAATCTCTGATATATCCATTTCTCCGCCGCCAATTTCATTGCCATTCTCATCAGTTATCGCACCTGGAGCTAACAATGCTTTTTCACCCCAAGACATTGTAAACTTGCCCTCCTTGATAGTGTATCCATTATCAAGGGTAATATCTTCAGTGTTTCTTCCATTCAGCCCGTTTTCTACCAGAAACTCAAACTCTTCTTGTGTAGTAAACTCAAGCTCTTTATCAAAGCCAGATGGTACATCACCATGTTCCATCATTTCTTTTGCTGTTGTGAAATCTTCTGGGTCTTCGGTTTCTTCTCCGGCTCCGGGTGCATCACCCCAACCTGAGACAGCAATAGATATAGAAACTATACATAACATTAAGACAATAAAAAGTTTAAATGTTTTCATGAATAAATATAATAAAAAAGAATATATTTAAATTTTGCTTTTATTTGTTTTTACTTATTTCAATCAAGCATATTTCTTTTAATTGGCTCATAAAAAGATTCTATTGTGTCAGTCAATAAGTCAAAGTTTTTTATGCCACCATTAAATGCATGTCCCTTTTCAGTTCCACTTCCAAAGTCTTTCTCTTCGTAAAAGAGTAGTGATGGTGTTTTTTCTACTGGGTACTCCGAAGTCACATGGTTATATACATTCCTTGGTGTTGTATTTCTGTCACTTAGTTTATATGCACATAGTTTTATCTCTGGAAACTTTTCGTGTAGTGTTTTAGTCAGAGCAGTTAGTCCGGCGGAAGCTTCGCCTTGTGCATTATAAAACAACACCATCACCGGCTGGTCGGATTGTTTGACTTCCCTTTGGTAATTATGGTCATTAACTTTTGTGTAGTTTGTTCCTGCTAGTGTTTCTTCAACTGGCTGGTTCATCCATTCCTTCAGCGTTGCATCGTCTGGGCGTTGGTAGTTTGTTCCTGCGTGGGCTTTTGCTGGGGCTAATGCGTTAGTTAAGTTTTCCAGCGCACTTGCTTTGTAATCGGTTTTAGCTGTTTCTACTTGTGCGTTTTGTTGTGTAGTGTTTTGGTATTCAGAATTTACTTTGTCTCCAATAGTTGCGTATGCTAGGAATCCGCCTAGCACAAGGGCTGGAATTGTTGATTTTTTTGTAGGTTTTTTCATAGTTAACCACCTTTTATTATTTCGATATTAAGGGTAATATTAAATGATATAAATATGGTATTATTTAAAGCTTTCGTTTGCGTTGTTACTTGAAAGTGTCGATAAATAAAGAGAAATGAGGTCAGGGGTTTAAGCAGTCGTTTCTTCCAGCAGCCTATCCTCAAACACAGAAGGCTTTTCATATTGGTAGATGCCGTTAAACTCGGCTGTTTTGTTCTTGTAATCAACAACCCCACAATTATTGCAATCGGAATCAAAATCTTCATTTTCAAGTGTTCTAATGCAAAGCTCATACACTACCCCATAGGAAGGCACAAAAAGCGCGAGGTTATCGAAGGCATCGCCTACGTATTCAAACCTTGAGCCCGGAGAAATTTCAACGCAGCCGACGTTTGGGTATGTGGCTTTTATTCTCCCCTGGTCTGAATCAAAGGTAAGGTCAAACTTGCCTGTTTCTTTATTGAGTTCTACATAGAAAGTATCATTTTCATCCATTTCAACAGTAATGCCTTCAAAGGTAAAGGAATTATCATCAGTTGAACTTGTGACGCTGGCTTCGGTTATAGCTCCATCTTTTGTTTTAAAATAACTATCTTTAACATCAGTAAAAAGTGTGCCGTCGAGAAGTACGGCTTTGGCCTCACCTATATTAAACTCGTCGCCAGAGCTTTCGTAGCTATCGGCGTAATTAACAAACTCATCATCGCTATCAATAGCATGCCCCTCATCCACATAGATATTACCGCCTTTTTTTTGAATACCATGACCTTCAACTATCTTATGACTGTCTGTCTCCCAATAATCAGCATAGTCTATAGTGTAGTCAGGACCATCCATTGAAAACCCTTCAATACCCTGACCACTTGAGCTATCTCCTTCTGAAGATTCAAAGTTTAGTTCATTGGCTGCAGGAATATTGCCATCCATAATCTCTGATATATCCATTTCTCCGCCGCCAATTTCATTGCCATTCTCATCAACTATCGCACCTGGAGCTAACAAGGCTTTTTCACCCCAAGACATTGTAAACTTGCCCTCCTTGATAGTGTATCCATTATCAAGGGTAATATCTTCAGTGTTTCTTCCATTCAGCCCGTTTTCTACCAGAAACTCAAACTCTTCTTGTGTAGTAAACTCAAGCTCTTTATCAAAGCCAGGTGGTACCTCACCATATTCTATCAATTCTTCTACTGTTGTGATGTCGTCGATGTGTTCGTCGGTTTCTGCTCCTCTGTCCTCTGTCATAGCAAAAACAAAATATGTAGAAAATATGAAAACGAATAATACAATCTTAAATACAAAAAATATATTTTTCATAAAATTGATAATAAATAATTAAATATAAATAATTTTTCATTAATCAATGAATTGTTTGGGTATTGCTTCGGAGTAAAACTCTATTTCTCCTTTGAGAAAATCCAGTGTTTTAATTCCACCATGAAGCTGAGATAGATATTCAGTTCCGCTTCCAAAATCTTTTGTATCGTAAAAAAGTAATGACGGAATTTTTTCAAGCGGATATTTATTGCGCATTTCATTAACTTTGCTCATGTGCACTCCACTACCATCAGTAACTTTATATGCACATAGTTTTATCTCTGGAAACTTTTCGTGTAGTGTTTTAGTCAGAGCAGTTAGTCCGGCGGAAGCTTCGCCTGCATTCGTATAAAACAACACCATCACCGGCTGGTCGGATTGTTTGACTTCCCTTTGGTAATTATGGTCATTAACTTTTGTGTAGTTTGTTCCTGCTAACGTTTCTTCAACTGGCTGGTTCATCCATTCCTTCAGCGTTGCATCGTCTGGGCGTTGGTAGTTTTGGTTAGTTTGTGCGAAAGCTTTTGCTGGGGCTAAAGCGTTGGTTAGGTTTTCTAAAGCACTTGCTTTATAATCAGTTTGAGCTGTTTCTAATTGTGCGTTTTCTTGTGTAGTGTTTTGGTATTCAGAATTAACTTTATCTCCAATAGTTCCATATGCTAGCATTCCGCCTAGCACAAGAGCTGGAATTGTTGATTTTTTTGTAGGTTTTTTCATAGTTAACCACCTTTTATTATTTCGATATTAAGGGAAATATTTAATGATATAAATATGGTATTATTTAAAGCTTTCGCTTTTGTTGTTACTTGAAAGTGTCGATAAATTTCAAGAAGTTGGTTTTTGGCTTAATGTCATTTCATAATCGTACTGGAGCCTTGTGCTCCAGGGCTGCATCTCCGTGGCTGCGGCGGAAAATGTAGGTATTGTTGAACTTGTGATTGTCAGCTTCCATTGAATAATTTCCAGAAGCATCAATCATATTTCTAAATATATCATCCTCAAACACAGAAGGCTTTTCATATTGATAGATTCCGTTAAACTCAGCTGTTTTATTGACAAAATCCTTCACACCGCACCGGCTGCAATCGCTCGTGTAGTTTTCTTCAGGAAGCGTCCTTATGCAAAGCTCATACACTCCCCCATAGGAAGGCACAAAAAGCGCAAAATCATCAAAGTCAGATCCCGTGTATTCAAACCTTGACCCTGGAGAAATTTCAACGCAGCCGACGTTTGGGTATGTAGCTTCGATTTTCCCCTGTTCAGAATCAAGACTCAAGTCAAACTTGCCCGTCTCCTCATCAAGCTTAGCATTAAAAGTATCATTTTCATCCATTTCAACAGTAATGCCATCAAGGGTAAAAGAATTATCATCAGTTGAACTTGTGACGCTGGCTTCGGTTATAGCTCCATCTTTTGTTTTAAAATAGCTGTCTTTAATGTCAGTAAAAAGTGTGCCATCGAGGAGTACGGCTTTGGCCTCACCTATATTAAACTCGTCGCCAGAGCTTTCGTAGCTATCGGCGTAATTAACAAACTCATCATCGCTATCAATAGCATGCCCCTCATCCACATAGATATTACCGCCTTTTTTTTGAATACCATGACCTTCAACTATCTTATGACTGTCTGTCTCCCAATAATCAGCATAGTCAATTGTGTAGTCAGGACCATCCATTGAAAACCCTTCAATACCCTGACCACTTGAGCTATCTCCTTCTGAAGATTCAAAGTTTAGTTCATTGGCTGCGGGAATGTTGCCATCTACCAAATCAGAAATATCAAACTCCCCTGATATTCCTGTGCCATCTTCTAAAACAATTCCCGGAGGGTCTGGTCTAACATTTACCTTTTCACTACCTATACTAACGCCACCTTCCTTAAGGATTGCAGTTCTGCCATCAGCCAATGTTATCTCTGTATCCTCGCTGGGAGAACCAGTAAGACCATGCTCAACCATATGAAAGTATTCTTCCTCAGAATTAAAGTTGAGATCATCAAATTCTTCTAGAGGAATGCCTGATTCCATCGCTTCTTTTACTGTTTTGATGTCGTCGATGTCTTCTGTATCTCCGTCTCCACCCATTCCCCCTAATACTATGTTTAAAGTTAATATAAGAGTTAATATACATAGTAGGAAAATATAGAGTTTTTTAACCATACAATCTCATTATAATATAATAAATATAAAAAGATTTTTGTTTTAATCAAGTAGATATTTTGGAGTTACTTCATAATAACGGTCAATTTCATCTTTTAACAAATCTAAAGTACTGATACCTCCTTTAAATTGGGCCAAAAACTCTGTCCCGCTGCCAAAGTCTTTCTCTTCGTAAAACAGCAGTGCTGGTGCTGATTCAAGCGGATAGTTTTGTTGTAGTCTTTCAAACTCTGGACGTGAAATAGATTCGCTATCTGTTAGTTTATATGCACATAATTTAATTTCTGGGAATTTTTCATGTAAAGTTTTTGTTAAAGCAGCCAATCCTGTTGATCCTTCTCCTTGATTAGCATAAAACAAAACCATCACCGGCTGGTCGGCTTGTTTGACTTCCCTTTGGTAATTATCATCATTAACTTTTGTGTAGTTTGTGCCTGCTAATGTTTCTTCAACTGGCTGGTTCATCCATTCTTTCAGCGTTGCATCATCAGGGCGTTGGTAGTTTTGGTTAGTTTGTGCGAAAGCTTTGTTTGGTGCTAATGCTTGGGTTAGGTTTTCCAGAGCACTTGCTTTGTAATCAGTTTGAGCTGTTTCTACTTGTGCGTTTTGTTGTGTAGTGTTTTGGTATTCAGAATTTACTTTGTCTCCAATAGTTCCATATGCTAGCATTCCGCCTAGCACAAGGGCTGGAATTGTTGATTTTTTTGTAGGTTTTTTCATAGTTAACCACCTTTTATTATTTCGATATTAAGGGAAATATTCAATGATATAAATATGGTATTATTTAAAGCTTTCGCTTTTGTTGTTACTTGAAAGTGTCGATAAACTTTAAGAAGTTGGTTTTTGGCTTAATGTCGTTTTATAATCGTACTGGAGCCTTGTGCTCCAGGGCTGCATCTCCGTGGCTGCGGCGGAAAATGTAGGTATTGTTGAACTTGTGATTGTCAGCTTCCATTGAATAATTTCCAGAAGCATCAATCATATTTCTAAACAACCCATTCTCAAAAGCCGAAGGCTTTTCATACTGATAGATGCCGTTAAACTCGGCTGTTTTGTTCTTGTAATCAACAACCCCACAATTATTGCAATCGGAATCAAAATCCTCGTTTTCAAGTGTTCTAATGCAAAGTTCATAAACCCCACCAAAGATTGGAACAAACATTGCAAAATCATCGAAGTCAGAGCCAACGTATTCAAACCTTGAGCCCGGGTAGACTTCAACGCAGCCGACGTTTGGGTATGTAGCTTCGATTTTCCCCTGTTCAGAATCAAGGCTTAGATCGAACTTGCCCGTCTCCTCATCAAGCTTAGCATTAAAAGTATCATTCTCATCCATTTCAACAGTAATGCCATCAAGTGTAAAAGAATTATCATCAGTTGAACTTGTGACGCTGGCTTCGGTTATAGCTCCATCTTTTGTTTTAAAATAGCTGTCTTTAATGTCAGTAAAAAGTGTGCCATCGAGAAGTACGGCTTTGGCCTCACCTATGCTAAACTCGTCGCCAGAGCTTTCGTAGCTATTGGCGTAACTAACAAACTCATCATCGCTATCAATAGCATGCCCCTCATCCACATAGATATTACCGCCTTTTTTTTGAATACCATGGCCTTCAACTATCTTATGACTTTCTGTCTCCCAATAATCAGCATAGTCAATTGTGTAGTCAGGACCATCCATTGAAAACCCTTCAATACCCTGACCACTTGAGCTATCTCCTTCTGAAGATTCAAAGTTTAGTTCATTGGCTGCGGGAATGTTGCCATCTACCAAATCAGAAATATCAAACTCCCCTGATATTCCTGTGCCATCTTCTAAAACAATTCCCGGAGGGTCTGGTCTAACATTTACCTTTTCACTACCTATACTAACGCCACCTTCTTTAAGGATTGCAGTTCTGCCATCAGCCAATGTTATCTCTGTATCCTCGCTGGGAGAACCAGTAAGACCATGCTCAATCATGTGAAAGTATTCTTCCTCAGAATTAAAGTTGAGATCATCAAATTCTTCTAGAGGAATGCCTGATTCAATCGCTTCTTTTACTGTTGTGATGTCTTCGATGTTTTGGTCATCTCTGGCTCCGGGTGCATCACCCCAACCTGAGACAGCAATAGATATAGAAACTATACATAACATTAAGACAATAAAAAGTTTAAATGTTTTCATGAATAAATATAATAAAAAAGAATATATTTAAATTTTGCTTTTATTTGTTTTTACTTATTTCAATCAAGCATATTTCTTTTAATTGGCTCATAAAAAGATTCTATTGTGTCAGTCAATAAGTCAAAGTTTTTTATGCCACCATTAAATGCATGTCCCTTTTCAGTTCCACTTCCAAAGTCTTTCTCTTCGTAAAACAGCAGTGCTGGTGCTGATTCAAGCGGATAGTTTTGTTGTAGTCTTTCAAACGCTGGGCGTAATATGGTTTTACCATCAGAATGCTGATAAGTGCAAAACTTAATCTCAGGGAATTTTTCATTTAAAACCCTTGCTAAAGCTGCTAAGCCCGTTTGTCCGCCACTGTTTGTAGTGTCCTGTGGGTCAGCGTGGAATAAAACCATAACGGGTTGGTTTGCATTTTTTACTTCTCTTTCATAATTATTGTCATTAACTTTAGTATATTCAGTTCCTTGCAAAACTTGTTGAAGGGAATAATCGTTCATCCATTTCTTTAGTGTTGCATCGTCTGGGCGTTGGTAGTTTTGGTTAGTTTGTGCGAAAGCTTTGTTTGGTGCAAGGGCTTGGGTTAGGTTTTCCAGCGCACTTGCTTTGTAATCAGTTTGAGCTGTTTCTACTTGTGCGTTTTCTTGTGTAGTGTTTTGGTATTCAGAATTTACTTTGTCTCCAATAGTTCCATATGCTAGCATTCCGCCTAGCACAAGAGCTGGAATTGTTGATTTTTTTGTAGGTTTTTCCATGACAACCACCTTTTATTATTTCGTTATTAAGGGAAATATTTAATGATATAAATATGGTATTATTTAAAGTTTTCGCTTTTGTTGTTGCTTGAAAGTGTCGATAAATTTCAAGAAGTTGGTTTTTGGCTTAATGTCATTTCATAATCGTACTGGAGCCTTGTGCTCCAGGGCTGCATCTCCGTGGCTGCGGCGGAAAATGTAGGTATTGTTGAACTTGTGATTGTCAGCTTCCATTGAATAATTTCCAGAAGCATCAATCATATTTCTAAATATATCATCCTCAAACACAGAAGGCTTTTCATACTGATAGATTCCGTTAAACTCAGCTGTTTTATTGACAAAATCCTTCACACCGCACCGGCTGCAATCGCTCGTGTAGTTTTCTTCAGGAAGCGTCCTAATGCAAAGCTCATAAACCCCACCAAAAGTTGGCACAAAAAGCGCGAGGTTATCGAAGTCAGAGCCAACGTATTCAAACCTTGAGCCCGGGTAGACTTCAACGCAGCCGACGTTTGGGTATGTAGCTTCGATTTTCCCCTGTTCAGAATCAAGACTCAAGTCAAACTTGCCCGTCTCCTCATCAAGCTTAGCATTAAAAGTATCATCTTCATCCATTTCAACAGTAATGCCATCAAGTGTAAAAGAATTATCATCAGTTGAACTTGTGACGCTGGCTTCGGTCTTTAGGGTCGGACCTAACCATCATCCTTAAATATCAGGATAAATATCCCAAAACAGCCTATTTTCGGAGCTTAGAAGCCCCATTTTACCCTCAAAAACATCATTGTAAGCCAATACAGGTTCTTTCAGTGCGTACATCCCTGACTTGCCTACTTCATGGACCCTGCGGCCGCAAGCTCTGCTGCCAAGCATTTCCTTGACCTTTTCGACAAAATCTTTGCAGCCCACTGCAACACCTTCAGTCCAGTCGGCTTGCCTTGGAGTTCTCTCATCCAATGCTGTCTGAACCCACCCAGAGTAAATCCCTGATAAACCATCATCGATATCCAGAAGTTTTTGCAAGAGATCCCTATTGATAATCCGGTATCTTTGTTGTGGCTCGACTATTTCAGGGTATCCCCCGTGACTCCACTCATTGGGATGCTTAACCACTCTGGACCTGACAATATTCAAGTCTATATAGACCAGACATCGAACAAGGTGTTCATCAACATCCACTGTTGTAGCGTGATACCTGTCTTCCCAGAAAGCCCCCTTACGCTTCTTCCTTTGATTGTATTCCTGGCCTGTCCTGCCAGCTATCAATTGTAGCGATCTGGGTATAGCATCTTTGTCTTCATGACCGTGTACCGGCAAGTGAATATGACCTGTCCCGTTAAATTTTTACCCCGTGAAGCTTTCTTTTGCTTTACTGGGGCCGAAGGACAGCGCAGCGCATTTAACTGGGATTCGAGGTAACCGTATAGTTCAATACCTGTAGCCCATACCTTTTTTTGGCTTCAAACAACCATTTTACCCATGTGCTACGGTCCTTGGCGAATTTAAGCAAGAATTCCTTTTTATGGCATCTATGGGTAATATGCCATACATGATCAGGCAAAAAATATCTGTTGGCTCTGGGCATATTTGCTTACAACTGGTTTTTGAGCATCGAAATGGCCGTTCTAAGGCCAATTTTAGACTATATAGAGGATATTTATACAATCAACTCAATAACTTGATTAGGTCCGACCCCAAATCTTCCTGATTCCGGTCTTTTTTCCAGTGAATATTGGGCTTGTCCCGGAGAATGCCTGCCCCCTTTTTGCTAAAGCGGGCCTGCCCCGCAACCCAATAAAGAAAAGAGCTTTTTTGACAGGATTAACAGGATTAAGAGATTGATTAAGAGAAAAATTATTTTGTCCTGGCCGGAAGCCAGGCCAAAAAGTTATCCTGCGGAACGTGTCAATCCTGTTAATCCTGTCTAAATTTCTTGTTTTTTGTGACAGGGTTTCTACGATAAGTCACTAACGTCGCCTATGGTCATGAAGGGGCGGATGTTCAGACGGACACCATCGTTGAGGTCCGGGTTCCAGCCTATGGGCTGTTTTTCAAGGGGTTTCCAACGGACAAATATATCGTATGGATTTTCTCCCTCGAGTATCAACTCAAGTTTCTTTTTCAGGCTCTCTGCCAGGCACAGGGCCATGGAGGTATCATCAGTCCACTGGCCCGGACGCAGATTAAACGGTCCTCCCCCGACCATATCTCTGAGTGGTTCAAAACCGCCCCTGGGCATGAACTCTACAGTGGTGCCCACGGCATCACCGGCAGCCAGGCCTGCAAGGCAGCCCCGGAATCTGTCTTGTGTGGTCATGATTAATCAGGAGATCCAATATATATTATTACGTGTATCTGAGCCAGGCTACAGCCTCACTCTTTGGATTTATAAGCGATTTTTTTGCCCTGTGTAGTAATTAATAGCATCATCAAGCTCCATATCAGCCGGCGGTAAAAGATGAACGTTCATTTTTTATATCTTTGCCTGATTTCGTTCATACTTACAGGATGTATCCTACCTTCTTTATAGGCTTGATAACGCCGCTCCGACTCTTCAATCAATTTTTGTTCTACTTCGGGATCGGGCTTGTCCAGGCTGTCAAAGATGAACTCGGCTAAACGCACTCGCTCAACTTCATTGAGTGCCAGTATTTTTTCTTTTATTTCTTTTGTAACCATATGAACCTCGATTAATTTTCAAGACAAGATTTTGATTGCATAATAGTCTTTCTCTTGAAGGATACCTGAAAAAAACTGGGCTTAAAATGTGAGAGTTTCCTTATTTTCCCATGTGTCAGGATAGTTGTCGCCTCGGAGAATAGAACTTTGGAACTACTTTTTCCACTTCAAAATGGCGGTTCTAAGACTCACAATCAAGCTAAGAACGAGCTCTTATCAAATATTTTCAATATATTGGCCGGGTCCGACCTGAACAAACCATCAAATCAATTATTGCAAATGCCCACCAAACTCCTGAACGACTTCCTGAGAATCTCTGCCGGTTACTGACTTGCCAATAGCAGCCTGGATCAGATCAAGAAGTTTCTTTGCTCTGTCTGAGATAAATCCTGTAAAATCATCAACCTCCAGCAAAGCAGGGTTTATCAAGTGAGTTTCAATATGATTGTGAAGATTATGGCTTGAGATACCGTGGTTCTTGACAATGCTTGCCATATAACTTGACGGAGCCTTGCCGCCAACAATTCTGTTGGTTCTTGATGTTAGCGGTGCTTTGTTAATGATGCTGTTCCAGAATCTTCTTTCATATTGTTGTTTGATGCAATAAGATCTTGGAAAAATATGGTGAATATCTACAGCCTGGTCAAAATATGTGGTTGTTTCAATAGGATCGCCGTTTATCAGATCAATGCTGCCTGCCTTCATCAGCAAAGCCATAATTCCTTTGTATGCTGCACTATTGCGAGTCTGCAAAGACAAAAGCCTTGTGGGATAAAACCCAGCATCCCTTACTGTAACAGGTTCACTCCCCCCATTAATCCATGCCGGAACGTTCTGCACATCCAAAGCATACCTTGTCTCATTGGCTCCGCCGTACAGTTCTCCTAGAACCCCACACCAGAACCATTGTGAGAGCTTATTTCTTGCGGCAGAATTTTCAAAGCCATTGCCCAGTATCGAGCAAATAACTGAAAGAGGAATTAACTGTGTCTGGTAGGGTAGATTTTTGGTATCGAAAATCTTTTGGGTATGCAGAAATTTTGCAGCTCTGATCATGCCCTGTTGAAGATCATCAGCGCAAGAACAGTAATCAGAAAGTGTAAGATTGAGAATATCTTTTCTTTTGCAGCTGATGGATGAGCCTTTAGAAATATGCTTGTTATATGAAGAAAGCAGAGTGACAGCAGTTAAGAAATCCTTTTCATCCAGATGCTTGAGTACCGGATCAGTTGAGTCAAACACTGCCCTTCTCTTGTCCCAGTCTTGGCGCAAACGAAAGTCATCAGCTGCAAAAGTAGCTGTAAGCAACTCAAAAACAGTCAAAGAAACGCCACCAGTATTAACATTCTCAAATACCTGGCAAACCGCTTCTTTAGGTGTATCTTTTAAAAGTTTGATTACTGGTATCTTGAATTTCTGGAAAGGAGTAATTACTTCGCTCTTAAATCTAAAGAGGAATTTAATCTTTTCTTTATCAAAATCATAATACTCCTGGAAGCGCATCTGCCATTCATCTGACTTGTTACCATCAAATATAATGTTTAAGGGAAATATCTCATTTTCAATTTCCTTGTCTGTTGAGCTAAGATCCAAGTCAACTTTTCTTCCAAAATCGCTTGTTACAACCTTTTCCTCGGGAACTGAAACAATTGCGTCAAACCTGTCTATATCGGGATCAAAGCACTTCTTTATATCAAGATAATAATATCGCTTAATTTCTTGCTTTTTCTCATTGGTGGTCAAAACAGGAAACTGGCTCTTTAAAGAAAGAAACAGGGATGTGATCCTTTGCTGACCATCCAGCATCAGCTCAGAAGGTGATGTATTGCTGATCGATACACCTTCAAAAGGCCTGGGGCTGAAGCGAACCCCTTCGCCGCCAGTTTCCATGCACATCAAAGCACCCACTGGATAGCCCAGTGAAACGCTGGCGATAATCGCTTTAATACGATTGTCATCCCATACCCAGCCTCGTTGAAAGTCAGGTAGCTGAATTGAACCACTACTTGCTGCTGATAACAGCTCTGATAGAAATGGCTGGTCTGTGCTGAATGTGTTTGTAATGGCAGTCATATTTTCCTCTTTCTTGATTGGTTATTTTTTGACACTACCTCACCACATCCAGCAGCTTTTCATAGCTGTCAATCACTCCATATTGAACTGTGCTGTTGCTGATTTTTTCAAAATGTTTTCTGGCGCAGTGAATTTTGGCTTCCTCGATTTTTCTAAGCTCCAAAGAATTAATGCTGCCTTTGGTTTCTGCAATGAAGTAGAGATGCTTAAGCAATCTTGACTTCATAAATACACCAATCCAATTTAGCAGTGGTTGGCACTCCTTGGGCTGATATTTATAGAAACCTCAAACCTTAGAGCTGCCTTTTTGATGGCAAAACAGGCGTTCTAAGGCTGAAAAACAATCACAATCAAGGCTTTTTCTATGTTAAATCAATGCCTTGACTCGGTCCGACCCCGTAAAGGAAACCTAAACACCTTTTACAAGTGTGTGCCGGACACAGCCAAACCTGCGAGTAACTTACACGCATGAAAACCTGGATTCCGGCTTTCGCCGGAATGACGAATGAAAACAGGTCGTTGCATTGTGATGTCATACCGGAGGAAGCCGGAATCCAGGAATAATGCCCGGAGTTTTTGAGAAGTTACGTTTTTTGCAAATAAAACAGATCTTCTCACTGATTCTTGTTCTTTGATACAATTACAACATTGTGCTACTAAGGTATTTGCGTAGCAAGCTGCTTCGCAATTATACATGGGTCAAGGGACTGCTGGTTTTTTTCCAATTTGCGAAACAAGCTGTTTCGCAATTACATTATCCTGCCAACCCCGCAACAAAATTTAACAATCAATCCCAAAAAATCACAAGACCTGCCAGCCACCACTAACCACAAAAACCCCCATCTCCAGACAGCTATACTCCCCCATATCCGGAGAAACTGAACTCAGGCTGGCTGTGAGCTTGTGTCCATTATCCATGAGATCTGCAGGAAGCGGGTTGTGAGTCCTGGGTACATAGCCCAGCTTGTGGCCGTTTGAGGTGAATACGGCAATGGCTTTGCTGTCGTAAGGGTTATTAGGCTCGCGTAATAATTTTAATTTTTGGCCAGATTGAAGATCTGAAAAGATTTTCGGACCCTGATAGTACGGAAATCCTGCCACATGGCACTGGAACAGGGATACAGGCTTGGGAATAACCCTGGCCTTTGCCTCTGGAAGTTTCCCCCCAAACACCAGTGCCCCAAAATAAGCACCAAGCATGCTGATGAAACCTCTTCTTTGCATACCCCCTCCTATGTGCAAACTGCAGACATTCGCGAGCATCGCGCTTTGTAGGCAACCAGGTTGGGGACAGTCCTGCTGGAGCCAGAAACTGCACCCGTACTAAACCATGGCTGTTTGTTTTGAACCCAGATATTGCTACAATCAAATTCATCCGGCTATGGTTATCAAGCCTGATTTATCGTATTTGGACCTGGCCCATTCATCCAGATCAACACGCTGCTCAACCTGATTAATGACTTCACGACCGTTGAGTTCACCACTATTTTTCTTGAGGATTTCAAAAGCCGCAAATATGACTTTGGAGGCCAGGGCAAGGGATCTGGACTGTTTTTTCATGGTAAAGCTCTCAAAAGTTAAAAGCTTGGAGGCAAGGCAGGTTAAAAGTGCCGGGATGACATGAAAAACTGAGTATTTCATGCCATATTTTATGCAATCTATCAAGGAAAACAGGCCGGGGAGGTTGCCCGCTTCGGCGCATTTTTAAGGCAGAAAATTATTGTGTTTAAAGAAAAAAATCCGGGCAGTGCCAGGCCGGCAAGAAAGTGGATTTGAATGCTCATCTCTTAGAATCCGCCTGGTTTTGTGGCGGTTTTTGGCTGCAATAACGCTGCATAAACTTTTCCGTTATGTCTCTTAGTCGATCATCCAGAATCCTGTATACCCGAACCTGAATATCTTCAGGCACCCCTTTGTAGAAGGCCTGGGCAATCCCTCCTGTTATGCAGGCCAGGGTATCGCTGTCCCCTCCAAGGGATACAGCTGTACGCAGGGCGTCCTCAAAACCGCTGGAGTCAATAAAAGCCCGCACAGCCTGGGGAACGGTTCCCTGTGACGACACATCGAACTGGTAGGTGGTGCGGATTTCATCCACATGCCGATTCAGGTCGTAACCAAACTCATTTTCTATGTACGTCTTTATCTCATCCCTGGTTTTGCCCTGCCTGTCCAGAAATATTGCCGCTGCTGTTGCCTGGCCACCCTTGATCCCTTCCGGGTGATTGTGAGTGACTTCCGTATATTCTCGCGCCTTTTTAAGCACAGTATCCAGGTCATCATAAGCGAACCCCACCGGGCTGATGCGCATGGCCGCCCCGTTTCCCCAGCTGTTGTAAGGGCCAAGCCCTGGATTTTTCGCCCACTTATGAAAGCTTCCCCCGTAGCCTACTCCTGGATACCATTTGTAGAATCGCCTCATGTTTTCATCATAGGGCCTTCCAGTCAGGATGGAATCTACAAGGGCCACGGTCAGGACGGTATCGTCAGTAAAGAAGCTGCGCGAGCTGAACAGATCAAAATCCTTGGTCTTGATGTTGTCCCACTCGTAAACCGATCCGACAATATCTCCGGCAATGGCTCCAATCATTTACACCCTCTCCTTGTTGCGAGAAACATTTGTTTCGCTTCCACCACCTGATATGCCTTTCACCACTCCCCGTCACGCACTTCACGCACCAGGCGCAGGACTGCGTGGTCGGGCATGTTTTTCAGGTTTTTTATAAGTTCGGCAAAGAACTCGGGGCGGCTGCGGATGACTTCCTGGACTTCTGAGGACACCTTGCCGGCCAGGGCCAGAAGCAGGTCCGGGTTTTCCCCCAGGTCCCCCGCCAGAGAGATTATCTTCGCCTCGGACAGAGGCACAGGCCAGCCCCGCTCAATCCTGCTCAAATAGGACGGCTCAACGCTGATTCTCCCCGCCACCTGACGCAGGGAGTACTTCTTGTCGATTTTTCTCAATTCAAGGCGCTTTTCACGGACGTATAATCCAAAAGGTGTTTCCATAAATCTATTGTGGACTCCATAATACACGAAGTCAAGGTTTTATTTTATATCAACCTGAACCGGACTCAGACCCTTTTGCCTGAGTCCCTTTATTGTCTCCTTCCCAGCCTGCAAAGCCAGGTTTATTACGTTCTGCGAAAGATAAATATTTGATGTATATTAGCTTAGCATTTGTTAAGTATTTACTTATCATTTGCTTAGCACTTGATAAGTATCCTCAAAACAGATTGCCAGATCTTTGAACATCTTTTTCATATTGCCCCCCTGCCCTGTTTGACCAACAAAAATACGGCTATGCTCGGACATTGAAAATCCATTCTGTACTGCCTGTACAACTCTTGTCTGGCCAGCCCAAGTCTTAGCTGGTTGCTCAAGCCCCAGATAAACTCTCGGGCCATGTCCCAGGTAACAGGCACTTGCTTGTTACCTGGGACATATTATATGATATGCACTTTTTACCGAGAGTTTATAGCGTGCAGCGCAGCTGCACGCTATGGAGCAACAATACTTTTTTGGGCCGGCAACACAAGATTCTGGGACCACAAATAAAAAAGGTAGGCCAAAACCGAAATGGGTGAGCAAAAACCGGAGGCAATCAAGTTTATGAGTATAGTCTGAATCATTGTTGCCCAGGATGTACATCGGCTGTAAGGCGGTAACCACCAATAAGCAGCCTTGAGAACTCTTTTTTGGATAAAGCCTGTTTGAAAGTTCAAAGATTTTTTCCTTAAAGAATTGAACTTCCCTGAAGTTTATCAAAGCTAAAAACAAAACATCTTCTTTGCTGATTGGCTCTATCTTCTCAACCAATTTTTGAAAACAGCTTATCAATACACTTTTCCATCCTGAAAAAATCATATCGCAGATCATCAGCATCCAGGGGATCAGCCATCCTTCTGTTCCAGGCTTTTGCCAGGGATTGTGCTAAAACCAGAAAATCAAAGTCCAGATGTTTGTAAGGCTTGAGCACCGACAGGTAGTATTCTACCTCTAACAGATCGTCATCTGCAGGCTGACTGAAGCTGTCCCAAAGAGTCTTAAGCAGTTCTCTCTTGCCTGCTTCTCTTATTTCATGAAACTTCGGGCAGGTACCCTTTTTTGTTTGGTAGATATTCAGATATCCCCAGCCTGCATCTTTTGATCCTACAGCCATCTGAACCCTGGGAACAGGTAAATAAAAGGCTTGCTTTATGAAAGAATCCACCTCATGGCTTTTCAAATATTCTTGAAAAGCGCTTACCATATCTGTAAAATCTTTTTGATGCTCTTGTGCAGAAAAATGACCGTTGGCCTTGCCTGCCTCTACTGTTTTAGCGCTATCATCGAGACATTCCTTTATTTTCTGCTGAAGTTCAATGTCACTTACGTTCTCCAACTGATATTTGAATGCATTCTTTTTGGAACTGTAGTGAATTACAAGCTGACCCTGGGGCAATACAACCTTGATACTGTACTGCCTGATACTGCCCTTGAGGACAGCAGCCCTGATCTCATGGAAGCGGAGCTTTTCCACCAGTTCCGCAGCTCTTGCTGCCAGATGTCCGGCATTTTCACCTTCAGTCTTGTCCATAAAAACCTCTATAGCATCTAAAAATCTTTTTTCAACCTTGCTTTATGTTCACCGCATCGCACCTGAGCAGTTCAAACCTGAGGCGTCCAAGCTCCCAGCCTGCGGTTCTGGCCTGGGTTTGTCTATTGATGTTCTTCACAAGAAAATCCAGGTTTGTTGTTATGACCAGGTTTTGCCCTCCTGAAGGAAACCAGGACTGGATAGCTCCGGCCAGGGACTGGTAGACGGTGACGGCATCGCAACTACCGCATGTCAACGGTTCTTTGCCTGCCGAACTGATTGTCAGGAGACGGTTTTTCCACCTTACATCAATGTCAGCTCCATTAGCGCCTCCACTTTTTTTATACGGCTGGATATCAGGGGTAAGCCTGTCTTTTCCCGCCAGGTATCCGAGAACATTCATTGCTGTCCCCCTGGATGCGAAACGGGCAAGATGTCTTGTATAAAAGCTCTTGAGACAATCATAACAGCCGTCAGTCAGGTTTTTAATACAATAATTACAGTCCCTGAGCCTGGCATAGGCCTCAATAAAAACCTTTTCTATTTCCGCTGCAACTTTATCCAGAGGCAAGTCGCTGTTGCCGGTGGAATCGTAAATTGCCAGGTGATGATGAGAAATCTTTTTAAACGGTGTGTACAGGTCCTGCCAGGGCAACAATCCCGTAACAGACGTTATTTCTGAATCGTTCAGCCTGTAGCGGTTTTTTATTGTACGGTCCAGTGCTGACAATAAGCTTATGGGTAGCTCAAAAGAATAAAATATTTCCCGGGGAATTTTCATAACCAGCGCATCACGTACAAGGTGATATCCCAGATAGAATTCTCCATTTTTATCTTTGAAAACAGTTTCCTGAGAATTTAAGCAGCCAAAATTCATAAAAGCGATTTTTGCCTGAGGATCCCTGGTTACCTGCAGAATATTTCCAAATTCTTTCCAACTGGTTGAAACATTATACATGGTATTCAGCAAATATATGGGCGGATCATTGTCTTTCTGCACCTGTTCGGGTTTTGATGCTGTGACTATGCTGTAGCTTCGCACCGGAGGCTCGATCCTGCCGGTTTGTGCCTCAATACTCCACTCCTGGTACCTGCCGGTGGTTTCAAACCTGTATACATCTCCGGCCAGATAGCCTGTACGACCAGGAGCAAATTTGGATACAGCCTGTTCCGGTTCTCTTTCGGAAATATGATCCCGGTTCATTGGGGAAAGTCGGCCTGACCCTGCAAGTTTCTGGTAATGGTCATATTCATAGACCCGTACATTATCACGGTGAAACCCGTAGTCAGGTAAAAAACCAGTCTGATACATGAGGTTCAGTGGATTAAGGTTGAAGGACCTGGATTTTTCAAAAATTTCCCGGCATTCATCTGTAAAATGGTTTCTTGCATAATCTTCAACAAAACTCATTTTGTTTTTGTCGACCACTGAGCTCAACCCATCCAGCCTCTGCAGGATCAGGTCCTGATCCATGGCTGCGAATTCCTGCATTGAACCTGTTCCGTCTGCATATCCACTGAGCAGCTCCGCACGGACATGTTTGAGCAAAAGTCGGCTGGAGGGCCTGTGAATGGTTGGAGGGTTAATGAGACCATTGATCATTTCAGCGGGCCGATGGAAATAAAAAACATCATGGGGCAGATGATCCCGGCAGTAACAGATGGTCAAAGACAACTGGCCACGGCGTCCGGCCCTCCCGGCTCTTTGAGCATAGTTGGCTGCGCAGGGAGGTACTCCCACCAGGAGGATAGACTGAAGTGAGCCGATATCGATTCCCATCTCAAGGGTAGGAGTGGCCAAAAGAAAATCTACATCCCCCTTTCTGAATTGATTTTCAACATCGGCACGTTTCTGGGTTTCCAGCTCTGAACTGTGATACCTGACAATGATTGCTCTTGGATCAGAACCTGCCCGTGTTCTTCTGGAATTGATCCACTCCGGTGAAAACACAACGTATTCCGGGTTAAGAGCATAACTGTTTCTCCCGTCATCAGAAAATTCCCGGACAATGCCCTTTTCAACCAGGGACGATATGATTTTCCTGACAATATTTGCTCCGGCCCTGGCTGCCTCTGAGACGCTCAGGTGGCTGTCAGCATCTGCCGGGACTGACCTGCCGAGGTCTGCCAGGAAAGCGTGATGGTTTCTGGAATAATGCGAAAGAGAGATTCCTGTTATCCTTTCTGACACCGGTGCCTGCTCCGCATCCAGATAAATCCGCCGCTTTCTTATAGCCAAGTGTCTGTTGTACTTGATATAACTGCTGTCCTTCCAGGCTTTAATGTCAAAAAGCTCTATAGCTCTTTCCTTTAGAAAGACATTCAGGATTTTTTGTTCTACCGGGCTTAAAGATGACACTGTCCGGAGCATCAAAAAATCTTTTTTTCCCTGAGAAGTATCCGGAGGTTTTTTGATAAATCTCAAAAACCAGAGTTCGGCTTCATCCAGGATCTCAAGTTCCTGGACGGTAAACATAGATTCGCTGCCGGGACTTGCTGGATAGCGGCACAAGGTGTTCAGTGCTTGCAGGATAGAGCATTGTGCGGTGGCATCAGGGTATAAATTGACCAGAAGTTGTTCGAGGAAGTCTGCTGCGAACTCATCCCGCAGTACTGAAGAATTGTGTGAAACACCCTCCCGGTCATCAATAAATGCCAGCAGCTTGCGCTTATTTTCGGGTAAATACTGAAGCACATGGTAAATCAAAGATCTGAGATAATCATTGGCCTTGTGCCTTTCAGTCAGATTTACAAACAATCTGTTCAGGGACGTCTTATCCCTGTCTTCCTGCAGCACCAGACAGTAATCCCCATGAGCGTCCTGATAAAAAACAAGGGATTCCGTGGAATCGTTGTTTTTCGCTGAAAAATCTATTCTGCATCGCAGTATTCCTGTTTCGTGTTCAAGCTCATGTGTATACCTGCGTATCTGCACACAAACACTATCTTCATAAAACTCCTGGAACTCGAGTGGATGTAGTCTGCCTGACTCAGCAATGGCCAGGCAGCAGTGGATGTTTCTTTTGTCCGAAGGAAAAAGAGGCAGGGAGCAGTCAGGGCAGACCCCAGAACCTTCTGGATGATAAGTTTCGCAGCTAAGGCAGAAAAAAAGATGTCCAGCAAGGGCGCGCATAAACATATGCAGCCTCAAGTCCAGAATCGGCTTTTTCAACCGAAAAGAGTTCATGCAGTTTATCAGGGAAAGCCAGGCCCTTACGTGCTCTGTCGCCTCATGACTGGTCAGCCTGTATGGACAGATGTCCCTGTATATCCGGATTATCTCTGCAAGGTTCATGGCTCCATTATCTCTTAGGTTTTGAGCAAGAGCCATCATAAATGGATGTCTGGCAATACGTTCGACCGGATGGGAGCTGTCAGAAACCTGGCTGTCTAAGTCTTCATGTCCATCAAGTGAGATACCGCAGAGATCTTTGAGCATCGTTGCCAGGGACTTCCGGCTCACAGGTCTGGAAAACAGTTCAGGGTCAGGTCCCGGCTTCCTGGGCCATTCAATGGATATTTCACTTGAAGGAGGCTCAGGCTCAGGGGTTATGATATTGCACCTGGTCACGCTGAAAATGGTGCAGACATAATTATGAAGTTCTTTTTCCCTCTCCTGGCCGTCGACACTGTCTCTGCCAGGACTTGATAAAGTAGCGCTGGATCCGATGAGCAGAGCTTTTCCGGACAGACGTCTTTGAAGCCGCCTGAGCAGCAGCATAATATGAGCGGCTTTGCTGCCCTGATAGGTATGCAGCTCATCCAGGACAACATACTTAAGGCTGTGGGCAAAGGATTCAACTAAGCTGTGCCATTTCCCGGTGGTCAATACCCTTTCCAGCATGACATAGTTGGTCAGCAGAATATCTGGAGGGCTCTTTGTTATTTCCCGGCGGGAATACTTTCTATTGGCATCTTCAATGCTTTTTTCCGGTAATGGTTCTTCTGGAGTAGCACCGGTCAGCAGGCCATAGCTGACATCCGTATCACGGCATAATTGAGCTATTCTCTGCATCTGGTCATTGGCCAGGGCATTCATAGGATAGAGCAGCAAGGCCTTGACGCCTGGGTCCTTACTTTTCAGGCAGTGTTCCAGCACCGGGATAAGGAAGCACTCGGTCTTGCCGCTGCCTGTTCCAGCGGAAATTACTGTGGGTACATTGTCCAGAATGGACTCAACAGCTTTTTTTTGATGCTCAAAAAGGCGAAAACCATGTCCGTGCAGACTGGTCAAAGACCTGTCCAGATGCGGTGAAAGACCTTTTTCGCTGCAATACCTGGAAAATGATTCAGGGCATTTCCGGTATTCCGGCTGAAGGGAGAAATACAGATCACTGCTGATGCGAAATCTTTGCACAACATGGGATATATACTCCGACTCAAGACCTTCCGATTCCAGGCCCTGCACCAGTTTGCGGCGGTAATCCTGCAATACGCCCAGGGCTGTCTCAGAATAATTATTAAGAATATCTTCCTGGATCATGTCTTTTTCACTCCTGCTTTCTATAGAGGCTCACAGCCCGCCACCCGTACTGCTCTTTTTTGGGGTTGTATTCCATAAGCGCCACCCCCTGGAGCTCATCTTTATTTTTCAACTCCCAACGCCCCACTAATTCCCGGGGAATATAAACTTCATCTACAAATCCGAAATCAGCCCAGCCTTTCAAGTTGAGGCTGCCGGAAAAACGTCTGGCAAACGAAGGCAATTCTTCTTTTTTCCCGATCCACACCACCCTTTGCTTCATGTCTTTCTCTGAGACAGTCCTTATATTTAGTCCGTCTCCTGGTTCAAAGGACCTTATCTCAGGGAGACTGTCATGGTAAACTGGACAGAATTCATCAGAGCTCAAGGCAACAAAGGTAATGCCTTTGCCGGTGTTGATATTTTTTACGACCCCGGGCCTTGGTTCTATTATATCCCATGACTCCCCTTCTCTTGGCTCCAGATTAATCACCACAGGCTCCTGTCCGGACAGCTCAAGGCTAAGACTCAGTGGAGTGCCCGGGGGCATATTATTCAGCACAGGAAACTTTTTTGTCTTGATCAGGACCTGCTCCAAAGAGCCCTCGCGGGTAAACCCCATGAAGGTCAGGCCTGGCCTTTTATCCTTTTCAGGCAGGTGCTTGATTACTATTGCAGGATGAACAGGAAGCCCATGAAATACAATTTCTTCAGCCAGGGATGAATGATCCTGGTATAATTGCCGGTTGCTGTTCAACACCTGAACTTGGGAAAACCAGGGGCTGGACCTGAAAAGCTGCATTTTTGCCGAAACTTTCCATTCATTGGATTCCTGGATATTAATGGCCTGTTCTATCTCATATCTGGCTTCAGGCAATTTTTCCTTTTCCACAAGAATCTCTGCCAGCTCTTCATGAACCTTGACCCGGTATTTCTCCTCTTTGGCCGGGCACAGTAAAGCCCTGCACAGGCATGACAGCCTGGTATCGTTATCACCGGGATATGTCTGGGCCAGATGTGTCCATGACCAGAATTCATTTTGTTTTTTGCGGACTAAAGGCAATAGCAGCTCCCTGGCCTGAGCCATCCTGCCGGTCTTGATTAAAAGCTTGGAATAATAATGGGGAAACCATTCCTGGTGGGGATATTTATCATAATGTTGACCAACAAACTCTGTTGCCCAGTCAAGATGGTACTGGTCATTTTCTTTTTTAATATTTTTTGCAATCCCTCTTATGGCCAGCTCCACAAGGCTGTCAAAAGACCTGTCTCCACCGTCCGGCCTGAACCGCTCAAAATCCTCCAGCCGGAAATTGGCCGGGTCCCACCAGCGCAGTATACTGATAAAGTTTGATATTTTTTCTTTTGCAGCCGCATTTGCAGCCCACCTGAGAAACTGGGAATGAAGCCTGCCAGGTTTTTTAATGTCATGGATGCAGGCGTACTCTCTCAACAGGTCTAAAAAGTGTTGAGGATTCGGAAAGTCATTGTTTTTCTGCTCTTTAAGAGATTTTACTATCTCCCAGGCAAGTCCTGTCCTGGCCATGACGAGATTTGGGGCGGCCTTTACTGCTTGCCGGTATAGACTCAGGGCTTTTTCCCTGTCATCCTGACCGGAAGCTGCCTTTGCCCTCTCAAGCAATTGATTGATATTTTCCTGACCACTACTGTAAGCCATAATCGCCTCCAGCTGAATACTAAACGCCATATTCCTGAAATTCCTGCTCATCTCTTGTTGAAGGCAGATAAAATACGTTGATGTGCAGAACTCTATCTCCCACTCGCCTGCCAGCACACCATATATAAAAAAGATGAGCTTAACTGTGCATATTCCGGGCACATAATCAATTGACCGGCATTGCAACGTCCTTCAGATACATACACAGAAAACTTCTATACGAAGATTCTATCTCAGGCTCAGGAGAATAGGAGGTCAGAATATGCATCTGGTTGATGGCAGGCATGACCGGGGTAATGCTGAAAATCTGGAGAGGCTGAAAAGAAATCCTGGTCGGGTCAGGCTTACCATGAGCCTTGATAATACACGGTTCGATCCATGACTCATCATCATTTATGATGTATATAATGGTTACCCCGTTGGTTAAGACCGAGCACATACAGATTTTTTCTTCCATGTCTTCCCCCTTTGGCAAGTAAGATGTTTCTTTTTAACCGGTAAAAATGTTTTGTTTATTTTATCAGTTTAGCCATTTGCATGTGGCATGGGGACTGGCTATTCCCGAACTTATTTTAAAACATGTCAATCTTCCTTTATAAAATAAATGCGGGGGTACCTGTCCCGTGTTTTCCTTAAAAAGGGATTAACTGTTACCATAAAACACGCAATATTCATTTTGAAATTTACTAATTTGATTCTTTATCTCCATCTTCTGCTTCTGGTTTGCTTTCATAACAATCACCTTCACAACTTTTATTTATAATGTGTTGAGTGATAAATTTTATTGCAGGAATAATTATTGGAAAAAAAAGTGGAAATGCCATGACTTTTCTCCCTAAGTTTAAAAATTTACAGATTAAGTAACTACCTATCACGGACAATTGTATTTGCTAAACTTAGTTCATTGTTTTCAAAATTTCATCACAATATTTTTTTTAATCTAACGCAGATAAGCGAAATACGGGGGTGGAACTAAGCGGATTATGATATCTCAGCGGGAAAAGTTTATTCAAGAAAGAACATCAGGTGCTTGGTAAGTATTTAGGTTTTTTTCCGCGACCATGCGCGGAAAAAGAGGCCCTTTCAGGGCAACATCCGAAAAAGGAAAGGATTTCATATAACCACCCCCAACCCCTCCTTGGCTAAGGATATGAGTTTACGCTGTGCACGTAATCCAGATGGGCATGGTGTTATATAAAGTTACCAACATGTTTACTTGAAATTTGTGCTAATCGCCTTAATGATCAAGTGCGAAAAGCAAGATTCATTACAAAAAGATATCATGTTGGATTACATGATGTACTTGCAAAGAGTCGGGCAGTGAAAAATTTAGCAATCAACAACAAAAAGAACCTGTTGCAGTCACATCATTGGTGAGGATTGAAGACGTTTTCAATGTCCGGCTTATATACAATCCTTAAAGTAGCTGGTTCGGCATGAATGGATTTTATCTGCACCAGACCGGCAATGCCGGCAGCACTCTTTAAAAGGTCACGCACATCCAGTCGGATAGAGCCTTCCTGGATATCCAGGCCGGTTAGTTTTAAGGCTCTGTGCGCCCCAATAACTGTCAGGACCATGTGGATAAAGGCGGTCTTTATTGCCGGAAATACTCCCTGGACGGTACTTTTGATCTTCAGGCCGTCAACCTGAAAATGCATCAACTGCTCCTGCCGGTTCCAGGACACCTCTTTGGGCACAAGGCCAATCTCAAATTGCATATTTTTGTCCTGAATAAGCCCGGTGGCATCGATTCTGTCCTTTTCTATATCAACCTGAACCCGGCTCAGGCCCTTTTGCCTGAGTCCCTTGACTGTCTCCTCCTCGGCCTGCAAGGCTTGGTTGATCACTTTCTGCGAAAGCTGGATACTTCTCTCCTTACTGATGAACTCACCGGCTTTGTCCACGGCACTGGTCACTTTATCCCGCAGAGAAGAAAAACCTTTGTTCATGAGTCACCTCGCTTTTTTTCAATTTAGGTTTTACCGGTGTGATTTTTTAAACAGCTGGGTTTTCCCTGGTTGACTGCAGATTTTTACAAGCTGCAAAGCTCATTTTTCCAGCACTTTACTTTGGGACGCAACTCTTTTTTGCGCTTTTTATTCTGCACCACCCTGGTTCTAAACCTGGAAGGATCTTCCAGGAAAAAACACCGCCTGGCCTTTTTCCTGGCTTTGTTTTCAAAATAAATCAAATCCAAGCTTTGCATAAAAAGTAACAGTTTAGCCATTTGCATGTGGCATGGGGACTGGCTCTCCCAGTCATTGTTTTTCTAAGCCTGTTTTCTTACATCAATAGAATACAAGGGCTGGGGTGCCTGTCCCCTGCTTTCCTTAAAATGGGCTGAACTGTTACCATAAATTCAACTCCATTTGATAAACTGTTGCTCTTTCCACCCAAGGGTAAGGATATTGAAACGCTAAAGATAAGCGATGCTCACATCAGGACACTTCTGACCAGATAGAAAATTACGACTGAGGCAATGCCTGCCCAAGTATAAATTATATACATACGCAGACAACCATTCAACTCCACCATCTCCTCACGGTATGCCTCCATACTTTGAGCCACCTCAGACCGGATCTGATTTCCCAGTTGCTCAATACGCCGGTCTATATAATCATCCACAGCCCGGACATCGCTTTGGATCTCTTTTTTCAGCTCCTCACCATGTCCTTCTGACTGGCCGATTTTCTGCTCAATCTGATCTATGATTTTTTCAGCATCAGTCATGTCTGCCCTCCTTGAAAGAAATCTTGTTCTGGCTATTCTATTCGATAAACACAGGCCTTATTGTAGCAAAGCATCAGTAACAATTTTCAAACATGATTATTGAACCAAATCACTCGTATCTTCTTTTTTCTTGTTAAAAACAGCATTTTTCTTTTGGATGTATAAAAGTGCAAATCGAGCGTCTACGATAATATACTGTAATAGTTCATTAAAATTTGGACTTTGGATAATCTTAAAAGCCACCACGACTGCGGCATGTGTCAGCCTGGATGATAGGCTGTATTTTTTAAATTCATCAATAGCATCCTGTGTATAAACATTGCTGCCCTTGTCATTACCTAATTCTGACATCTTTTTTTGAAATAAAATAGTTGATGCACTCTCTGCTGAGCGTTCCCTGAAATCATCATCCACACCGAAGGCCTCGTTTGAATCAATATTCAAATACTGCAGAACCGTGTTGCATAGGATAGGGTTAAAACTTTTAATTCCAAACCAGGATATAATGAGTGCTACTACTTCATCATAATTTAGATAGTAGTAAGAATCTGGTTTTTGATCAAAAAAATTATCTATATTTTCATATATCATTTCCAGATTTTTTTCGTAGGCATAATTTTCAACATTGTTCTCAAAGATAAAACTTTCAAGCTCAATGTTTTCAGGACAAAAAGAGGGAGAAACCCTAACTCTGAAATATCTGCTGTCATCTAACATATTTGCTCCTTATCCTGATTTATTCGACTGCTTACACTTGTTCGTACTCTCTGCAAACATCTTCAATTCCATACATACGCTCCAGTCTACGAACACTGAAATGACCTCGTGCCATGTTCTGAAAGTGAGACATAAAGACCCAGTTTACTGTTGCTCCACCCACTGCACCAATAACGGTGACTTCCTGCGCAGCTGCTTTATTCGAGACTGCAACACCAAATCGTGCAGAGAGCCGAGCAATCAGCTTTACCAGGTGCACCTGCAAAAAGTCGGAGAATGAAAAATTCAGACATCTGCAACCTAAACAACTCATTGATTTATAACTTATTGATTTTTCGACTTTTGTAGATGCATCTCACCATTGACATCCTTAATTTCCAGCTATTATGAACTTAAATCTTATCTCCAACGCTTTTTCCTGGCCGGCTTTCCATGGTTATCATTTTTCTTGCGGGTAAGAACATAGGCCCAGGCTGTACCTGTAAACACAATTGTAGCTGCTACTGCATAACCTATGATATCCGCCGCATCCCCCTCGGCATGAATGTTTCCTCCCCTGCTGCGGTCAAAGCTTGCATCCAAAACACTTCTCCTGTTCATAACACCCTCCTTGAAAAAATTTTACTCTTGGTTATACTTACTGGTTATACTTACGGTTCAAAAGGCGACCATTTCAATCCAGTACCTGCAGGTTATTCAATAAAGATCATGGTGGCTGCTTTGCCGACCCCTTTTGTTGTTACATAATCGAAACTACCGCCGACCAGGCCACCTGCCAGGGGAACCGCCTTGCCAAAGTTTACAATTCCTCGTTCGCCGAACTTGGTAGCCAGGCGAAAGCCCACCTTTTTGTTCAATTCGATGAGCGCCCTGCCGGATATCTTATTAACGGCCCTCTGAGCGACTTTTCTGCCAAGCGTCACTCCGGCCTGCTTCAGTATTTGCTGAGCGTTATTGCCTACAAGACAAACATACACCAGAGTTCTCACCCGATCGTCTTGAATGTCGTATCCGCCCATATGTGCTATAGCTACTACCATGCGGATCTGGACATAAATTACACTGGCGATGTTGGCTGGAATACCTACAGGCATGGTCATCAATCCGCCCAGGTTGGATACAAAACCCGAGGTGCCGGCTTTAGCACACTGCCACCTGACTAAGGAGTTCGCCTTATCAAGTGTAGTTCCATTGCCATTCATGTAGCCTTCGGCAATTTCACTTGCAGAGCTCATTCCAGCAACGCCATTAAGAGCTTTACCATAGCCCCAGTTCAGCACCTGCAGCATCTTTCCCTGGTCTAGATCTGTATTGTTCTGCATAATCTAAGCTCCTTATATTTTATAAAAAATCATACATACAATGACAAAATTATCTTTTTACAAGCACCCTTCGAATGATCTCGATAGCAATTTTTTGAGCGCTGGGGTCCCTGGCAACTATCGACAGTACCTTAATGATATTGTTCATAATGTCCTCCTGTTCTCTTTATACTTTTTCCTTAACCTGGTTTGACACTTCAAGATCAGACTTGCCTTCAACCAAGACACTCGAAAGAAAGCTATCGAAGCATCCTGATGCCTTATTTTTTTATTAGGAAAGTTGTTTAAAGAATGAGTGCTGGTTACGGAATTTGAGACAAAGGATTTGTAAATATCGCCAGGCCAGACCGCATTAAGGCGGTCACTAAGTGGACCCACTTAAGCGATTATCAATTGTTCTAATCAGAGGATCATGAGGAGGAGTTGTTGTGGTGGCAATGAAGTGGGCCATTGAAAGCCGGTCAATGACAGACCATTCTGGGTAAGTGGATTAGATCCACTTGTCGCAATGGTTCTAAACCCAGCCAGTCCTTCGGACTATTTCAAGGAGGACGTATACATTACAGTAGCTCAAGCCGCAATGGTTCTAAACCCAGCCAGTCCTTCGGACCCTGGTAATTTCATGGAGGACCACGAGGTACCTCTTGCCGCAATGGTTCTAAACCCAGCCAGTCCTTCGGACAAAGAATTAAAGATACTAAGGGGTCTTGAAGTCATGCCGCAATGGTTCTAAACCCAGCCAGTCCTTCGGACATCAGAATTAAGAAAATTTTACTCAAACCCTAACAGCCGCAATGGTTCTAAACCCAGCCAGTCCTTCGGACGATATTGAGGGCCTGGGTCTACACTCCCAGAAATAAGCCGCAATGGTTCTAAACCCAGCCAGTCCTTCGGACAGCTCACCAGTCGTGTGCTCATCAAATGGGGCAAGGCCGCAATGGTTCTAAACCCAGCCAGTCCTTCGGACGGTAAGGTAGAGGATTTTGCAGGGTAAGTAACACAGCCGCAATGGTTCTAAACCCAGCCAGTCCTTCGGACCCAAGTAGCGACCCCGAGGTACTACAAAAGCTAAAAGCCGCAATGGTTCTAAACCCAGCCAGTCCTTCGGACCGAAGGCCGCCGATACCGGCGGCTTTCGTATACATCAGCCGCAATGGTTCTAAACCCAGCCAGTCCTTCGGACCTCTCTGAATGGAGAGATAGTATCATAGATAATTGCCGCAATGGTTCTAAACCCAGCCAGTCCTTCGGACACTTAGACTTATAAACCCGCTCCTGTCAATGGTTTTGAGAGGCAAAAAGTTCACCCTACCCCGATTTTGCCTGCCGGTAAATTTGAAAGTGCTTTCTGGAGGGACAAAAATCAATTAACTTGCCGAAACAATTGAATATTTACTCCGGTTCACCCTTTTTAACCCAGATTCAATAAAAACAGATGGTTGGAGAGTTTCTACAAAAATCCCAAAAGGTGTGTCTTAACAATGGCTTTATAATTTTTTAAGAGGTAAATATCTGAATTTAAATACTTTTTAACAAAAAATTCGTTTACTGGAAAACAAACCTTTTATTTTGGCATATTTTGTGCTTAATAATTCAAAACACAAAAAAATCAAGTGAACCTTTTCAATAACACTCAGACAAATGTCGATTTTTCCCGGGTGACTGCATATCCTTTTATGGATTGCAGCCCCCCGGGATGACACCAGACACTCCTTTTTTGCAGGACGTGCTTACACTTTGTGCTTTTGCTCTACCTTCTCAATAGCCTTTACAAGCTTCTTCAAAAAGGGATAGCCTGGTGAAAAATCAGACAGGTCTTGGGCTTTTTGCCGGCCCTGCTCCACTTCATTCAAGTGCAGATGACAGGCAGACTGCCAGAACAGGGCGTCGGCATCGGGGCTCAGGACCGGCCAACTCAGAGGGCAATTCATCCTTCAGGACAGTAACAAAACTATCTTTTTACAAGCATCCTTCGAATGATCTCGATAGCAATTTTTTGTGCGCTGGGGTCTCTGGCAACTTTCGAAAGTACCATAACAATACCGTTCATAATAACCTCCTGTTCTCTTTATAGTTTTTCCTTAGCCTGGCTTGACACTTCAAGATCAGACTTGCCTGTAACCAAGACACTCATGAGCTCGAACAGAAAAAATCGATTGCACCGTGAGCTTTCCGGAGGGGCTGCTTCATTCACTTTCTAATGGACTGCAGCCCCAGGGATGACACTAAGTTTTTTATGAGAAGGTGCTCTACTTTTTTCGTTTATTTATGGAAA
Organism: Desulfonatronospira thiodismutans ASO3-1; assembly: GCF_000174435.1. Lineage (NCBI taxonomy): Bacteria > Pseudomonadati > Thermodesulfobacteriota > Desulfovibrionia > Desulfovibrionales > Desulfonatronovibrionaceae > Desulfonatronospira > Desulfonatronospira thiodismutans. The sequence continues at coordinate 735,634 of NZ_ACJN02000002.1, read as the reverse complement.
AGGGATGAATGTTGAGATCTTTTCTCCTCCAGAATTCGTCCATTCTTCGATTGTACTCGGGATGTTCTTCCTTTTTAAATAGATTTGACAGATAGTAGATGCCGCCGATGATACCAAGCAACACGAGCTCTCCTGGGAATTCATCCCTCCAATAGTTCTTTTCCTTGCTCATAAATCCTCCTGTTTTCATTTTTTCTCCATTGTTTACCTATAAAAAGACGCAGCCTTAAAAATTATGGGAGCAATAGCACATGCATGGGCATAGAGCATTCATAAATCCAGCCATGCCCCATTGCATACATGCTTTCCTGCCAAAGAGTGAAATTGTTCACACTTTAAACATCAAATTACAAAAACTGGGTCACAGCAGCATGCTGGAATCACTGAGCTGGACTGCAGCCTGATGAAAGCGCCGGGGCTTATTTTTTAATTTGGAAAGTGCCTTGAAAAATGCAGGTAAATTGCAGGAGGCAGCCATTCAGGGGGCGGGTACCGGCCAGGCCTGGAACTACAACTGATTGCCCCCTGAATGTTTACGGAAAGAGTATGCTGCTGACATACCGATGTGTATTTAAAAATGAGCAGACGTCAAAATGAACAAAGTTCAGGCTACTGCTCTTCAAGCCACTCTTGAAAACGTTTAACCAGCCAGCTGCGCTCCAGTTCGTTTGCAGCCAGGGTGAGAACCTGAAATCGTGCCCCAAAACCATTTCGGTCACTGTACTCGCCGATAATACCGCTTTTGAGATCATAAAAACGGTTTTTTATGGCTGACTGGCGGTCGTAGGGTACTGAGTGACATTCACTCACATGTTCTGGAAAAGAATCGTAAAATTTATGGACATATTCTTTAAATCCAACGGGATAATGGTCGTCCCGAAAACGGCATCCCCGGCGTTTATCTACTTTAGCCGGCTCCAGGCAGACTTCAGGATGGGCTGATCTGAAAGCCTCCCAGTAAACCATGCCCAGAGCAGACAGGCTGAACAGAGTGGCTCCGTCATCCTGGACCCTGTCCAGCAGGGAGGCCATGCTCTGAAGCAGGTTTGCATCATCTCCCAGTAAATCCTTCAGATCTTTTTCATCAAGGACACAGCCTGGTTCTGCCAGATCAGCCCATACTTTGAGGTTGTTCTGTACCAGACTCATATCCAGACTCAGTGGAATGCGGGGAAATTTTATGACCTGGTCAAACCTTTCATGCTTATAATATACAGTAGCTCCAGCAGCCTGACCAAATGCCACAGCCAGGGCAATCTGCGCCTTGTAACCGCCAGTGGCGTTTATGGCAATTGCTCCTCCCCATTTGCGGAAATGCTCCCCCAGCAGACGTACAAGGTTGGTCAGCCCTTCAGTCTGAAAGTCCAGTGGCTTTTCATCCTGAAGCCCCTGCACTTTTTCTACATAGCACTGCTCGAAAGCAACATGGCAGTCAGGGTGCGTAAAGTAGCTCTGAAGCACACTTCCCATGGCCTCACCATCCGGGGTGTCCGAGACCAGAAGGACAAGCCTGACCCGGTTGTCCCCAAGAAAGCCCTTTCTGACCATGGCCTCTATGGAATTGATTTCAGCCCCGAGCATCCGAAGCTCTGCCGGAAAAGAGGCCAGTAGCTTGCCCAAACGGGTAAATTCCTGCCTGCCCAGGGCCTCTTTGATCTGAAAAAGCCTGTCTTTAAGGTCCTGCGGCTTTTGAAGCCACCCTGCCTTATCCATAATATCATAATCAGCCGCATGCTGAGGCTGCACCTGTTCTCTGGATAACTGAAAGGCTGTCTCGGGGTCTAAAGGTTTGAGGCTGGAATATAAAAGGCTGGTTCCCACAGTGCAGATTAAGTTGGGACCGCCTGACTGCTCATACATGATTACCTCCCCGTTCTTTTTAACTTTAAGTAAAACTCACGTATAATGTCATTACATGCGCCCTATCAAAAGGCACAAGCCTACAAGATTCCGTATTCGTCAGCGGAAGGAGCTTCCCCGATACCTGAAAACTCAAATTCACCCAGACATGCCCTGCACTGTCGGTAATACCGGACACTGTCTTCAGTGGCATCGATGAGGTTTTCAAGCCTGTCCTTGAGTTTGAGGTACTGTTTTTCCGTGAGCTCAGGGCATTCAAATACCGACTTCTGCACCCTGTATCCATAACCTTTAAGTACCTTTGCCGCTTTATAACGGACCTTGTCGTCAACTATATCAAAACATACAAGGCAAAACATATTCTCCCTCCGGCTGTCTGGAAATTATGCATACCTGACTGCGAAAAATCATTTTTGCAGTCACAGATGTCAGAGATCAGAGGTCAGTAAAAATAAAGACTTATGTAGATTGTTTATTTCTGAATTATTCATTTTCTCGACTTTTTGCAGCTGCACCAAATCAAAAATCAATTTTTTTCACGGGTCAGGATCTGCATGGCCCTGACAGCTGTCTGTACTGCATTATTTTCGCCCAGAACAAGGTCGTCCTGGCTAATATGCTCTTTTTGATGCCTGTTGACTATTACCCCCGTAACACATCCGCCGACCAGTCCCAGAACACTGCACATGGTTAAAACTGTAGCGGCTTCCATTTCATAGTTGAGCACGTTGAGTCGTTCCCACTCTTGAGTAGCCCCCTGAAATCGCCTGGGCACATAACCTGAAAATGAATCCACCCTCTCCTGCCCTGGATAGAAAGTATCGCTGGAGCAGGTTATACCCACGTGATAGTTGATCTCAAGTTCCTGAGCCGCCTGCACCAGTGACTGCACAGCTTCATGATGGGCAACAGCCGGATACTCCAGGGGGGCATAGTGCGTAGAGGCACCGTCCTGCCGGACAGCCCCGGTGGTGATTATCACGTCTCCAGGACTGATATGATCCCTTATGGCACCGGTAGTGCCCACACGAATAAAGTGTCTTATTCCCAGCATGGCCAGTTCTTCTATGGCAATGGAAGTAGACGGGCCGCCTATACCTGTGGATGTAACAAGTACCGGTCTACCTTCCAGGTATCCCAGCCAGCTGCGGTACTCCCGCTTGCAGGCAACCTCCTTAGAGTATTCAAAGGTAGGCGTACCTGCAATGTCCTCAACCCTGCCGGGATCACCAGGGAGTATGGCAGCCTGTGCAGCACGGACATCTTCCCTGTTCATTCCCAGGTGATAAACTTTGTCGGGCATGGCTTCTCCTTTTTACTGTTTAAAATTTATAAAATAAAACCTGTCTGCATTAGACTTCTGGATCATACTGCATATACTTCAGCTGCTGATTTCCGGAACCCTGGATGAGTCCGGGAGAAAGCGCTTTACGGTATCCAGGCTGTTCTGCAACTGTTCCAGGGCCTGCTGCAGGTTCTCCACCTTTTCCGATTTCGGCACAGCAGAGGCCGTCCATTGCGGACAATGAAGCAATGGGTGAAGATAGCCATCAGTATATTCAAAAGCACAGTAGTCTATGTTCATGGACATAAGAGCATGGATCTTTTTACACCCCAGCGGAGTCCCTCTGACCCTGGACAGTCTGTAATCCACCAGGTGCTGGTTATAATCCGGCAACTCCTGAAACAACGCATGGACCAGGGTCTTTGACCTTTTCAAAAACCCCAGGGTAGCAAAAATGATCTTCTCTTCACGCATGCCCAGTTCCTTGTGTCTGCGGCAATTGAGAATAATCTGCCCCAGAGGGGGACACTTGTCTATAAACATGGCCAGTTCAGGATACTTACTGGCCCACTGCTCGTACCTCGGGTGAACAGATATGGAAGATGATTCCTGCTGCTCGCTGGACTGACCTGTCTCCTCGAAAGAATTAGTCTTTACTTTTTCCAGAATCCCCATGTTATCCCATACGTTTGTGCCTTTACTGGACAGAAAGTATGATTTTTTGCCGCTGTGCCTGTGTATGCCAAGTGGAAGCTTTACCAGGTTGCCAAACCCCTTGCCTGACAATCTGTCCTGCTTCGGGAAAACTTCCAGCTTGAAGCAGGAGATATCCCTGCCAAGCTTTTTGGTGATCTTTTGCAGAGCCCCTCTGGCCAGACCAGCGTCTACAGGAGGAGAGAAAAAGTACCAGAAATGATACCCTTTTCTGCCGCTGAACTCAGTAAGGCACTCCAGACCAAGCCTGCGACTCTCTTCTGGAATACGCTCCAGAAGATAATCTCTTTCCCGTCGCAAAAGATCTTTCTTAGATGCTGCCAGTCCTTTGGTCTCAAGGAGGTTTTTATCCAGGTCCATATCCACCACTGCAGTACTGACCTGACTGGACTGATTCAGCAGATAAATGCCGTAAGTTTTTCTGCCTGCAATATGCTCCCTGACGTCTTCAATCTCCAGCGGGCGGCGTACTGGAACATATCCCTGTTTGTCAGCCTTTTTGTCCGACCACTGCCTGGCGAAGCAGTCCTCTCTACCCTGAAAAAGTTTGAGGTAAATCTCAAGCAGTTTCTGTTGTCGGTGGTGCTCCCAGAATGGATCGTCCGACACGGAGACAGGCTCATTTCCTTGATCATCAACAACAGCAGCCTGATTCATTTCGCCGGCCATCTGAGGCACCATTGACAGCGCCCTGGCCCTGACTCGGGCTGCCTGCTGATCTCTGCTAAGAAACTGTAGAAGCTGGTAATGTTCTCTCCAGGCCTCCCTGTTTTCTGGATACTTAGAGTTCAGCCACTCCAGAATTTCCAGGCTCAATTCATTCTCACCGGCTGCCTGAGCCAGTCTGGCCCACTGCAAGCTCCTGTCCAGAGACAGGCTACTCCAGATATACTTTTTATGAAGAATGCTTCTGCCTCTTTCCTCATCTTTTCCCGAAAGTATCAATTCCTGAAGGCGCTTCATCAAAAGCGATATATCTACTTTCCTGTCATTTACGGTTTGAAGTTCGGAAGACGTCATACAACACCTCCTTTCTGCTGCCTGTGTTGTAACAGACATTTTTTGAAGTAAATCAAGCAGCTACAGCTGCAAAAAATCTTATTTTAGGGGCAACAGAACAGATACCCCTCACTATACGCACAACCCCATGCCTATTACTTAAGTGGGGGTGGAAGCTTACGAAAAATAAAATGAGGGACTTATTGTTGGCGCAGAAGGGTAGAGGATTTTCTGATGTCGTCTGAAGTGGAAAATTCAAGCAATTTTATATGGCCAAAGCCTGGCACTGGGCAGAATGCTTTTAATTGCTGCCAGTCTTCTTGCCAGAGAAGGGAGACTGTGGTTGGTCTGGCCTATGTCCGGGCCAGAACTCCTGGACATTGTGATCAGTCATAAGACCTTCTTTAGGACCAGGATCCCTGTGAAACGTGGGGCCAAGCAATTTTGTCGGGCAGGCTCAACCTCCCAACAAGTCGCAATGATTCTAAACCCTGCCAGTCCTTCGGACCTTGCAGCTAAAAAGCTGGAAGAGGGTATGGTTGGGTCGCAATGGTTCTAAACCCTGCCAGTCCTTCGGACCCTGCAGAAGCTGATAAACGCTGGATGCACCGGGTCGCAATGGTTCTAAACCCTGCCAGTCCTTCGGACGTATGCAGTGCGTGAGGTGTAATCATCAGTTGAGGCTGTCGCAATGGTTCTAAACCCTGCCAGTCCTTCGGACTGATTCAGAACCAAGAACAACAACAGACAACTCAAGTCGCAATGGTTCTAAACCCTGCCAGTCCTTCGGACTTTGACATCCTTAATCTATATAAGGTATATTTCCTGTCGCAATGGTTCTAAACCCTGCCAGTCCTTCGGACACAGCGTTTACGTTTGAAAGCTTCGATCTTCCGCCCGTCGCAATGGTTCTAAACCCTGCCAGTCCTTCGGACCCAATCTTTTCTGTTCCCTAGGGAAGCCCAGTATGAGTCGCAATGGTTCTAAACCCTGCCAGTCCTTCGGACGTTTGCATATACCCTAAAATCCAAAAATAAATCAGTCGCAATGGTTCTAAACCCTGCCAGTCCTTCGGACCTGAGCCCCTCATGCCCCCGGCTGAGGAGCTTGAGAAGTCGCAATGGTTCTAAACCCTGCCAGTCCTTCGGACGATGCTGAAACGGATGCTAAAAAGAAGGAGGCAAGTCGCAATGGTTCTAAACCCTGCCAGTCCTTCGGACCTGATGAGCTGGAGAGTTTCTGGAGAAAAAGGAGAGAGTCGCAATGGTTCTAAACCCTGCCAGTCCTTCGGACATAGTAGACGAACTGCTGGGGTCGTTCGATAAAGTGGTCGCAATGGTTCTAAACCCTGCCAGTCCTTCGGACGGAAATTAGGAGGTTTATACTTATGCTGAGTGACGGTCGCAATGGTTCTAAACCCTGCCAGTCCTTCGGACACTTAGACTTATAAACCCGCTCCTGTCAATGGTTTTGAGAGGCAAAAAGTTCACCCTACCCCGATTTTGCCTGCCGGTAAATTTGAAAGTGCTTTCTGGAGGGACAAAAACCAATTAACATACCGAAATAAATGAATATTTACTCCGGTTCACCCTTTTTAACCCAGATTCAATAAAAACAGATGGTTGGAGAGTTTCTACAAAAATCCCAAAAGGTGTGTCTTAACAATGGCTTTATAATTTTTTAAGAGGTAAATATCTGAATTTAAATACTTTTTAACAAAAAATTCGTTATCTGGAAAACAAACCTTTTATTTTGGCATTTTTTGTGCATTAAATTTTTCAAAACACGAAGAAACTCGAGAGACCCTTTTCAATGATACTCAGACAAATGTCGATTTTTTCCCGGGTGACTGCATATCCTTTTATGGATTGCAGCCCCCCGGGATGACACCAGACACTCCTTTTTTGCAGGACGTGCTTACAATTTGTGCTTTTGCTCTGCCTTCTCAATAGCCTTTACAAGCTTCTTCAAAAAGGGATAGCCTGGTGAAAAATCAGACAGGTCTTGGGCTTTTTGCCGGGCCTGCTCCACTTCATTCAGGTGCAGATGACAGGCAGACTGCCAGAACAAGGCGTCGGCATCGGGGCTGTTGAAGGTCTGACGATGAAAATCATCAGCTTCACGGGCCTGCTGCAGAGACTGCTGATAATCTTTCTGTCCAAAATGAATCCTGCAAAGCCTGATCAGCGTTTTGTGCCTGGATCGACGGTCTTTGTTCAAAGCATGGGTCAACACCTGCACTGCCTCCTGGGTCTGTCCTACAGCCACCAGAATGTCCGCCTCTGTCCAGCGTACATAAGGTTTTCTCAATTTGAACGGAACCTTGCGCACCGCTTCAAGGGCCTTTTCATTTTCTTCAAGGGAAAGTAATACCCTGCCCAGCATTTCGTACACATAATCCCCGTCTTTTACGTCAGCCATGGTAGCGGCAAATTCCAGGGCCTCCCTGGCTTGAGAAAACTCACCAAGGGAATAGCAAACCTTGCCCAGGGCAAAATACTTGTTAACCGCTGATATATAATGTTTCTGGTCTTCCTGGATGCATTCCTGAATATTCTTGAGAGCCATCTGTGCCTGGTTGAGCTTCAGCCGGCATGAACCCAGGTTGTACAAAGCCTTGATATAGTTTTTGTGCTCCTGATGCCTGGCCTTTTGCTGCTGTGGGCTGTAGCCGCGCCAGTTGGTAACCGCCCTGGCAAACAACGGCAGGCCAAGTGCTGGTTTGTTCTGCAGGTTTTTATACAGCATACCCTGACGATAATAGTTGGTCACCCCCTCCGGTCGAATTTCCTGGGCTTTTTCAAAGTGTTTATGCGCTTTCTCGGCTCTGTGTTTTTTACCGTCAGGGGTCAAAAGAATCTCCCGGTTTTGAGCGGCATAAAGGCTGTTGTAAAGCGTATAGGCCAGGCCGGAATTGGCAAAGTAGTTGTCCGGCTGTACCTGAAGGCATACCTCGTATTCCCTTACCGCCTCGTCAAACCTGTTGACCTGCCCCAGGACAAAGGCCAGTTCCATGCGCAGCTCCATATCCAGCTCAGAAGCAACCAGTTCAGGGGCCTTGTCCTCCAGGGGATAAAACATGTCCAGGATCTGCTCCCAGCTGTTCTCCTGACGCAAAAGGGCCATTTCCGCCATACATGACTTTTGCCTGAGCCGCAGTTGTTCCTGAACCTGCGCCTGCCCGGCAAGGTCCTCCAGAAATGCAGCGCCTTCCTGCACCTCATTGTCAACGAAGTTTTCCTGACTGTCTTCCTGCTTTTCTGCAAGGCCACTATTGAAATGAGGGGTGTGAATAATTTTTGCCTGGGCGTTACTCATGATAAACTCCTCCTTTTTTTTGACTGTTAAGCATAAAATGTTTCCTGAACCCAGCAAAGAAAGCTACGTCCAAAACTCTGCCGGTTGGCTTTTAAAAAGCTTTCCCGTGGCCAGCGACACCAGCCCAACCTGCATTTTTTTATTTGGAAAGTGGTTTTTACCAGCCTGCATTTTCAGCAGGCATTTTTTTATTTGGAAAGCGCTTTGTAATCAGGTATGTTTTCGCATGAAAAACACTTGATTTGCGCTTTTGCCCTCTGCCCTATAAGTGCTTATGGACAGGACACCGGACGACAGAGTACTGAAAAAAACAAGGCAACAGATTTTCACCGCTTAAACCCGACCAGCCCACAGGAAAGGCTGGTACTTTTCTTTCTGGCTTAGATGCTTTTCAAACCTTTGAACCTGCTTGAATATGTATTCCCGGCACCCAAACTCTTTCCCACTTACAGGGTCCAGGATCTTCTGCTGCATCCATTTCTCATAAGATTGCAGAAAAGCCCGGCATATTGCGGGCTTCATTTCCACAGGCCTTTTGCTGCGCAGATCTTTTTCATCTACAAAATCCGTATCTTTCACATCACGATAAACAAAATCATCAACACTTATGCTTTTTTTGTTTATAAGCCCCAGGACCAGCCTGTCCCCCAGAAATGCCCTCCATTCCTCCACCAGGTCACAGGCCAGAGAGGGCCTGCCATAGTCGATGACATGCAGAGCACCCAGGTAAGGGTCAAGGCCAACTGTCTTTACCGCTGTCTGTACTTCATTGGTCAGCAGTGTATAAACAAATGAAAGCAGGGCATTGACCGGGTCTTTGGGTGGACGCTTGCTACGTCCCTTGAAGCTGAAATTTTTGTTGGTTAAAAGATGATCAAACACCTGAAAATACAGCCTGGATGCATGTCCCTCGCATCCCCTGATCAGTTCTACGTCCTGCAAGCTGCCAAGCTCTTTTCCCAAAGCCCTTATCGCAGCTGCTTTGGACAAAAGCTCCTGGTTCTTCATCCGTTTACCCCTGACCTGAAGCATGCGGGCCATGTTTTCCAGCTTGCTGCGTATTTCACGGGAAAACGGACAGCATTCCACAGCAAAGTGGACAGTGTTCCATGGGAAAAAGGACAGCATTCCATGCTCATGATGGACAGTCATTCCACGGCAAGGTGGACAGCATTCCACGGGAAGATGGACACCTTCACAATGAACTCGCCGCTCTAAGGAGCACCTCTTCTTTTTAAGTTTGACGCGGGATAACCTGTCAATCATGTACCTCCAAACAAATTCAAACGGGAGGTACAAATGCCACAGGAGAGGTTATCCATGCGAAAAATTTCTGAAATCCTGCGTTTAAAATACGGACAAGGCTTCAGCACCCGCCAGATTGCCAAGTGCTGCGATATAGGCAAGTCCACAGTTGCCACCTATATATCCAGAGCAAAAAATGCCGGGATTTTCTGGCCGCTGCCTGAGAATATGACAGAGGAGAGGCTTCACGAGCTTCTGTTTCCTCCGCAGCAAAATGAGCATAAAGTATCTACCCCAGTACCGGACTGGAACCTGGTGCATCAGGAAATGCAAAAAAAGGGTGTGACCAAGTTTTTGCTCTGGGAAGAATACAAAGAGGCCAACCCAGACGGCTTCGAGTACAGCTGGTTCTGCCGGGAATACAGAGCATGGCGCGGCAAGCTTGATCTGGTCATGCGCCACAACCACAGGGCCGGCGAAAAGCTCTTCGTTGATTATGCCGGCCATACTGTACCGGTTACGGATCCGGGAACAGGAGAAATAAGCCAGGCCCAGATCTTTGTAGCTGTCATGGGTGCAAGCAACTACACCTATGCGGAAGCCACCTGGAGCCAGAACCTCTGGGACTGGATCAACTCCCATGTCCGGACCTTCAAGTTTCTACAGGGAGTCCCCTTGATTACAATCCCGGACAATCTCAAGTCCGGAGTCAATAAACCCCATATATATGAGCCGGATCTGAACCCCACCTATCAAGACATGGCCCTGCACTACAATACGGCGGTCATCCCTGCCAGGAGAAAAAAGCCAAAGGACAAGGCCAAAGCCGAAAGCGGTGTGCTTCTTGTCTCCAGGTGGATTCTGGCCAGGCTCAGAAATCAGCAGTTTTTCTCCCTGTGGGAGTTAAACCTGGAAATCAGGAAGCTGCTGGAAAAGCTAAACGACAAGCCTTTCAAAAAACTGCCAGGGAGCAGGAAGTCGCTCTTTGAAGAAATAGACAGACCTGCTCTGCAGCCGCTTCCGGCCACACATTATGAATATGCCCTCTGGAAGAAGGTTAAGGTGAACATAGACTATCACGTGGAGATTGACCGGCATTACTACTCAGTTCCCCATCACCTGGTCAAAAAAAGGCTTGATGCCAGGTACACGGAAAACACTGTGGAGCTGTTCCACAAGAACTCCCGGGTGGCCAGCCATAAAAGATCCTATAACAAAAGGAGCTATACCACGGTCAAAGAACATATGCCCAAGGCTCACAGGGAGCATGATTACTGGAATCCGGAGCGGCTGATAAACTGGGCCAGCAAGACTGGACCTGCCACGGCCAAGCTGATCAAAACCATCATGGGCAAAAGGATCCATCCCCAGCAGGGCTTTAGGCCTTGCCTGGGCGTCATGCGCCTGGGCAAGCAATATGGAGAAGAAAGGCTTGAATCTGCCTGTTTAAGAGCCCTGACCCTGGGATCGACAAACTACAAGAGCGTAGAATCCATCCTGAAGAACAACCTGGACAAACAGCCTTTACCAAGTCCGTCCGAGAATTCTGAAGCTCCGGTGCTGGAGCATGACAACATCCGGGGCGCAAACTACTATCATTAAAAGGAGGACAAAATGTTAAACCACCCCACTCTTGAAAAACTACAAACCATGCGACTGACAGGCATGCTTAAGGCCCTGCAGGAACAGCAGGAAACCAGGGAAATTGAGGCCCTGTCCTTTGAAGAAAGACTGGGCCTGCTCCTGGACCGGGAGATGACGGAAAGAGAATCCAAACGTCTGCAAACAAGGCTCAAAAAAGCCAAGCTGAGGCACAGGGCTGTGGTTGAAGACATTAACTACCGTCATCCCAGAAGACTGGACAAGTCACAAGTCTTCAAGCTTTGTGACTGCCAGTGGATAAAAGAGCATCAAAACCTGATTATTACAGGACCCACAGGGATAGGCAAAAGCTGGCTGGCCTGTGCCCTGGCCCAAAAAGCCTGCAGAGAGGGATACAGCGCCCTCTATACCCGCATGCCCCGTCTCTTGCAGGATGTGGGCATATCCAGAGGTGACGGGCGTTACCCCAAAGTCATGAAAGAGCTGGCCAAAACAGATCTGCTGGTCCTGGATGACTGGGGCATAAGCCCGCTTAAAGCTGAACAGCTAAGAGATCTACTGGAGATCCTTGAGGACCGGCACGGGCTGCGCTCCACCCTGGTTACAAGCCAGCTCTCAATCCAAAAATGGCACGAGTATCTGGGTGATCCCACCCTGGCTGACGCTGTCCTGGATCGCCTGATCCACAATGCACACCGAATGGATCTTTGGGGAGATTCCATGCGCGAACTGGAAGCATCGTTGACTTCAAAGAACAGTTTCGATTAAAACAAGGCATCCCGCGTCGCTTCGCTCCGATAAGCGCTTTGTTCTGTGAATGACATCTGTCCACCATCAGCGTGGAACACTGTCCACTTTCCCATGGAATGCTGTCCACCATCAGTGTGGAACACTGTCCATCATGCCGTGTACTGACTGTCCACTTTGCGTGGAATACGCACCACTTACAGGGTCCAGGATCTTCTGCTGCATCCATTTCTCATAAGATTGCAGAAAAGCCCGGCATATTGCGGGCTTCATTTCCACAGGCCTTTTGCTGCGCAGATCTTTTTCATCTACAAAATCCGTATCTTTCACATCACGATAAACAAAATCATCAACACTTATGCTTTTTTTGTTTATAAGCCCCAGGACCAGCCTGTCCCCCAGAAATGCCCTCCATTCCTCCACCAGGTCACAGGCCAGAGAGGGCCTGCCATAGTCGATGACATGCAGAGCACCCAGGTAAGGGTCAAGGCCAACTGTCTTTACCGCTGTCTGTACTTCATTGGTCAGCAGTGTATAAACAAATGAAAGCAGGGCATTGACCGGGTCTTTGGGTGGACGCTTGCTACGTCCCTTGAAGCTGAAATTTTTGTTGGTTAAAAGATGATCAAACACCTGAAAATACAGCCTGGATGCATGTCCCTCGCATCCCCTGATCAGTTCTACGTCCTGCAAGCTGCCAAGCTCTTTTCCCAAAGCCCTTATCGCAGCTGCTTTGGACAAAAGCTCCTGGTTCTTCATCCGTTTACCCCTGACCTGAAGCATGCGGGCCATGTTTTCCAGCTTGCCGTGCACCAGGATTCTGGCAGATTCTGCAACAAACTCAGGATCACTGAGATTACGGTACTGATCAATCCTGCGTTGAACATGCTTATGCTCATCCACATTAAGCCTGCCCTGAAAACGCCAGTTTTTATCAAGAAAAACAGTCTCCACCCTGTTTTGCATCAAAACCTGCAATACAGAACCACTAAGGGCGGCGTAACCTGCGAGCACCATCTGTTTCAGGTTGCGCACAGGTATCTCTTCTAACGTCTGCCTGTTTTTGGTAAGCACCAGGTTGTCGCCGTTTTTTCTCAAGTAAACCCCGTCTTCCAGGATATACACTCTTTCCATGGGGACTTCCTCCTGGCTTATTCGAAGAAAAAAAACAATAAATTGCACAACCGGCCTTCCATTATATGCCTGCAAAAACATTGTCTGCCCCCAGTTCCACCTGAAATGCTAATAACTTTAAGGCACTTGTCATATAATAATCCCACGCAGGTGCAGGACAGAGGGTAGATGTCAGATGGCTATACCAGGGATCTTGTGCATAGCTGGCAACGAATCGCTTTTCTATTCCCCTGCATTTTTTTATATGGAAAGTGGTTTATGATATGCTGGGATTTATAATAGACAGCTCAAAAATGGCTGAAATGCTATGCCTTGCACTCTAGAACGCAGGTCAGGAGCTGGGAAGGCCTCTCCTGCTTTCTTGAGAAAATACTGAGGGGGGGCGGGAAACCGGACTACAAGCTAATAAAAATCAGAAAGGGGATTAGACTTTAAATCCAATCCCCTCCCATATTTATTTGCCCTTCGTTTATTTAAGCTGCTTTTTAATATTCAACCACCTATTTTTTTAGATGGATTTCAGACAATATTTGCCAGCTCTACCACCATCACAAGAATCATCATGTTTTTCATGATGGCACAAATGGTACACTTGTCCATTCTCTATGAGAAATATGGCCAGGCTGAACGGCAAAAGATGTGCGACAGGCTCAAACTCTGTGGCTAAAGACACCATAATGTCATCCAGAACAGTCTGCCTGTTGTATTCAAACCCTGTGCTGTCATCCCGACCTGTGTTTGCCAGACAATATACACCAATAACAGGATGCTTGCTGGACCCCTGGAAAGCACACAGGCCCTGACTGCCTGTTTTTTTGCAGTCATCGCCCTTGACCGGAACAACAAAGGTGTTACTCAGCATGCGGTGTTTCTGGTAGTGTGGAGGTTGCCTGGACTTGAACTCCGCCTCAATGGCTGGCCCAGTATGTGTTGTAACGCCGTCCCACTGGACTTGCTGGATATCTTTGATCTTTGTACTCAGTTCACTATCCCATTGAAAAGAGGCAAAATAATCACCCTGATCAAATAATTCAGGACGGTTATTGCACAACGAGGCCAAAGCACCCGTAAACTCCGGCATATCCAGCATAGCCGATACCCGGCGCTTGATCACCCAGCGCATGACTTTCTCATACTCATGACTGCCGCTTCTTTCAGCCTGGTTCTCTGCTCCATCACAAACCCTGAGTAAGGCGGCAAGCATGGGGAAGCCTTCAACCACTTCGTTGCCCTGTTCGAAGTCACTAAGACCCCTGGAAACCATGAAAGCACCAACCTCCTTCGACCCTTTGACCGGCATTTTACGGCGATGATAAAGGCAGGCATACTTGACTGAATCGACAAGTCTCTGCCTGTGGTATTTCTTGGGAAATCTGCCTGGAAAAATGACCCGCCTGTCTTCAGGGACCAGCTCATCATCCTTTATCAGCTGGTAGGTGAGCAGGTTGTGATTGACCCGTACCATGTCAGGGTCCCCGTAACAGAAACATTTGCCTGTGCTGCTTTCATCTTCAGGATTTTGTACCAGGCCGTCACTCCCTTCGTACTGGAAATAATCACCGGTATGGCCCAGATCGTGCAGCCATATGCATGAAATAAGTACAAAAAGCTGTTCATCGCTTAACTCCAGCCCTGCAGCCAGAATAAACTGCTGGGCCAGTTCCAGCAGACGCTGCACATGACCTCTTCCGTGCTCCACTGTCTCAGGAATATGATCTCCAGTAGACATGTGTCTCCAGTGAGGAATACAATTCTTTGCCAGATATTCGCGCAAATCCCGGTCATTGATATTATCCAGCAACTGATCACCATAGCCGAAACTACTGAGCTGACCCTCCTTGCTTTCATCATAAAGTTGTTTAAGGAAGTTTCCCATGGGATTCAGGACTATATCCTGAGCATCGTTTTTTTGAAGCAGACTGACTGCTCTTGTGCCCTGAAGTGCTTCATACAGTTTCTGCTTTTGAGAAGGCTCAAGAATTGTACATTGAGGATCTTCAAAGGGCTTGAGAAGCCCCCTCTGATCTCTCCACTGCATGACATCAAAGGCCATGGGCAGGGTCGGCAGCCAGATAATCTCCGGGGACTCCTCGAACAGGTAAAATATGCGCACCATTTCCCCCAGGGCCATGCCCAGCATGGTCAGATAGGGAACAAGCCCTTTGTACCCCCCGGTGATGTTCAGGAACACTTCTGCCTCAGGATGCGCATTTACCTGCTCCTGCACAATCTGGAAAAGACTCTCTGTCGCCCTGGGAAAAACATTTGCATCCTCAGGATCAAGCTGGCTTATCTCCCTGCAATTTTCAAAATCCCACCTCTGTTCCTCTTCCAGATTTTTAAACTGATGTCTGGTCACATCCACCAGTCCCTGGGCCACTGCAGGTCCGTTTATTCCCCTGGGCACTTCTTTCTGACTCAAGTCCGGCGAATGAATAAAGACAACTTTCTTGTATTTATCCTTTAGCTCTTCCTCACTATAAGGATTGCTCTGGAGGAAGGCATACAAGCTGGAAGTTTCTGCAGGAAAAGGGTTATTCTTTAGGTCTATGTGGTTCCAGATCAACTTCCTGCTGAGCTTATTTGTTAACTCTTTGCATACCTTTTCTTCCTGCTTTTCGTTTTGTCTGAACTTTTTCAGTTCGTATCCATTGTTGGTCAGCAAAGAGGTCCCAACGGTGGTAAAGATCAAGACATCAACATCTTCCGGCTTCATGCAGCCTCCTGTTTTTCATGAATACGACTTTCAACGAGACTCTTGAGTTCTCCCTGGGCAGGTTTGCCATCAGGATATTCAGGACTTGAAAACTTCGCCCCCAGATAACCCCTGGAAGCATGCCCTCCAAAAGGGAGGATATCCAGTGACAGAAGTATTGCTGCGTGGGACAGAAGCTCCTTTTGCCAGTCTGGAGAGTCTTTGGGGACACTGATTTCCAGCTCTGACCTTCCCTTACACAACGGTGCAAACTCAAACTTGGCCCCGCTTATGGTCTGCTGGGTGAATTCGCATAGCCTGATATGGTCTTCGCGACTGATATCAGCATCATGCCAGACCATTTCGCAGGCCCTGAATCCGCCTTTTTTTTCTGTGCTGCCGAAAAACTGAGCTGCGTTAACCCATTTGCTTTTTGGATCCTTCTGACCTGGTGCTGGATCAGGTATCAGTTCCTGCTCGACTTGTTTTTTTGAAAGTCCATGGCTTTTGAGATGAGTACGCAGAATCATCTCCATAATAGTCCGCAACTGGCCTTTGACACTTGAACCGAAATCAACATATTCTGGCTGTAGTACCCCCTGGTCGTCGATGCGCTGTCGGGTGGCCTGTTCAATGTCCGGGCTTTCCTTAACAGGCACCCCGGACATGGCTGCAACCAGGTGCAGACCATCGATCTCCGCCTGAATCCGGACCCGCCAGCGTTCATCTCCAAGGTTTTGAACCGGAATATTTTTTTCTTTAGAGCTAAAGTCAAGCGTGGAAGGATCTCCGGTCCAGTTGAAGCCATGGCCTTTCAAAACCCATTCCCTGACACCTTCAGGAGTGGAAAGGTCAAACCTGGCAATATGAAATTCATCAGCCTTCCACTGTCCTTTACCGGAATTGGTCTTACCCCCCAGGGGTGGGGACATGTTTAAAAAAGTGTTTACAAGTTCCCTGAATTCGCTTGCCTGCTCTTCATTCTCGGCATCAAAGCGGCAGGAAAAGCAAAACCTTGTTCCTACGGGCAGCACCTCGGATTGAAAAAGGTGGTTTTGCTTGGCTGTAAGAGTGTCACGCTTTATGGTCACTGAAGTCCTCACATCTACAGGATGAAGAATGGAATACTGCTGTTGAGGAATCGGCAGTGCATCGTCAAAGGTAACCCGGGATGGCTTGTTGTCTCCCTTCTTGTGTGAAGAAGGATAGCCAAGCAAGTCTATTTTCTGCTTTTCATCCAGAATTCTGGCAAACAATCCACTCAGAGACCCTCCGGGGATAAAAGGCATGCCGGCTGTGTTGCGCATTACAGGGTTGTCTGAGAGAGGGTCATCTTTTTTTCCAGAGCCTATATGCAGGGGAGCCACCATTTCCAGGGTTGCAAAGAAAAGTATGCGAATCATTTTGCCTCCCATATATGCAGAGCTGTTTTCAAGCTCTGTTTTTTATTTTTATCAGTGATATCTTGAACCTTAAATGACGCATCCATTTCCAGGCAGAAATAAATAACAGCATTGATATACATCCTGACCTGTTCCTGGTCATTGTCCTCACTAAAAAACATTTCATATAATTCTTTACCGAATTTATCGGCATATTCATGATGGTTAAGACGGGAGTCTTCTGAACAAAGATATTTTTTTATAGTTTCTGGTCTTTGGCGCATCATATCGCTTCTGAACTGCCTCCAAAAGCTTTTGGCATTGGCACCCTCCTGTTTAAAATAATTTTGTAGCCCTTTATGGCTCAGTATATATTCGCCTATGTGGTACATCTGCTCATGATACATATTTTTACTCCTGAATTCCATGAATGTTGGCATTGATGAAGAATCTACCGGAACCATTAACAGTATCTTTTCCTGCTCCTGTCAATGAAAGAACAGCAAGCCTTTTCTTATCTTCCGGACCTATTTTGTTTTTTGTATCAATAAACACGCAGGTACCTGGAGAAAAACAAGGCCGCGCTTCCATTCCAGTTGTTTCTTTCTGAGTATCAGGACTGTCGAATCCATGCTCATCTTTAACAACATTAAATCCATGCTGCATGCCTCGTACGCAGAATTTGTTCTTGATTTCGAGTTCTGGCAAATCGAGATCTTTTTGCAGATGACTGTCCTGTAAAGGAAAGATTTCTGATTCTGAGGGTAGATATTCAGAGTGAAAGCTTATGCTTATATTTTGAGCACCTAAATCAAAAGAGTTGAGCACCTCATCCAGGATATGATCTGCTCTTTCTGCAGAAATGCACACAGGTGATCTGCGCCTGCCCATAAAGATAACATGCAGAGGATCAGGATTCATCGGATCACATCTTGAGGCAAGAGGCTCAAAAATCCTTAAGGCCTCTTCTGTACAGATTAGAAGACCGCTGAAACCGGAATCTGCACCCATATAAGGTATCATTTCTTCTGCAAAAAGACCGTCTTCCCCTACCCTCCCGCTTTGGGGATCATGCCTGTTACGCATATCCAGAACGCTCGGGGCCTGCTCTGAAAGTTCAGTACCTGTCTGCAGATCTTTTACAGCGCCCCCGGCAGCAGAGAGTTGAGAGTGTACTTCACAAGGCATTTTATCGGACCTTAGAAAATCTATAGGCTGCCCAGTGTCTGCCAGTGTAAAATCAGTTTCTACGCTTTCGTCGTCCTTACCGGCAAGAAGCTTGTGCATAGGGTCCTGGGCTCCGGTTTTACCCACCCGGAATACTGATGCTGGCAAATCAAACCTGTCTCCAAGTCTGCAAGAAGGGAAAGAAACACCTGAATCTGAAAAATCACTTCCCTGAAAAAGCTTCTTGAATAAAGGTTCTTTATTGGAGGGAATACGACCGTTTCTTATACTCCAGCCTGCCAGAGCTCCCCTGAGCACCCTGCCCGGAATATAGTTCAGCCCGGCAAGGACACTGCCCTGCTGCAGGCCAAACCCGCAATGCACATCGCTTAACGGAAAAAGATTTACCTTCAGAATATTTATATCCGCCATATCCACATCTCCTAAAATAGTTTTTCAAAAATGTCTTTGGGTGTTTTTGCTTCCAGACTTGATCCAGGCGTAAAACTGCGCACACTGTCCCAGACCCAGTCCACTTTGCCGTACCCCCTGCTGCGCCTGTGACCAATCCGGTCCTCGAAGCGCATGCAGGCCAGCATCAGGGCTGCATCCTTTTCCTCTGCAGGTGTATTGGAATAAATCCTGCCCACCAGCTCCATACTTTCACCCGGTTTTTTTGCTCCAGCCTTCTCATAGCCAAACAGGTTGAGGACAACCCCGCTGACAGGATCAATATGTACATGGGCCTGTCTGGACCAGGGTTGCAAGCCGTCTTCCCTGGATTCGGCATCTTTGACCATGGCCCTGGTAAAGCTCCAGCCTCTGGGACTATTGACTGCAGCATAGTTTTTTTCAGCTGCAATATCGGCTGAACCATCAGGGAAGTTCTGTTTGAATAAGCCTTGCAGCTCAGGAATACTGCGTTTGATATTGTGACCGGCCTGGCGCAAAAGTCCCCGGACCTGGGTGGCGGGCAGATAGGGTTGACTTTCTTCGTCCAGCCTCAGTCCATGAGTATTGCCCGTCACAAGGGTAATGCCGGCTCCGGCGTGAAAATCGGACAATAATCTGATCCGGTAATCAATAATCCAGTATGTATTCATAATATATACTCCTTATTTGTCAGGCCTGGTCAGAAACAACAGCTCAAGCACGTCAGGCATCTGGGTCCTGCACGCCTGAACATCCATATCTGGACCGGAAAAGTCCTCCCACATCGGCCATTTGCTCTGATTTTTCAAAACCTCCGCCCACACAGGGGAATAGCTGGTCAGCTTTTCATTATCATCACGCAACAAGACGTAAGTAAGGAAATCCCGAGTCGCCTGACATCCGGAACGCAGGGCATTGTAGAGGGCAAACAACTTTGAGTTGCTTATCACAGAAAGCTTTCTTCCTGTCTCAGTCAGATCTGAAAAATCCTGCAAAAGGTAAGGCCTGCATGTTGCCGCCTGGATTATGGCTTCTCCAGCCTGATGGTCCCTGCTGAAACGAAGTCCTTTTGTTACAAAATGCTTTTTACGTATAGCCAGGGGAGAACCAAAGGCTGTTTCCTGGTGCACATGCCAGTCAACTGCGCACTGATACTCTGCAGAAAGTGCTGATTCTCCAGCGATCTTTTTTCTATAACGCACCATGGCCTTGGCAGAACCCACTAGCTCTTCAGCCATTTCCACCAGGCGATTGATGGGGAAGGTATGTTTGGCTACCACAACACCTGCACATGCCGGGTATCCCTTGCCTGCCAGGCCACGCAACAGGTTGTTCACAAACTCAGGCCATAAGGGCGCAGGCATGGCCAGGGCCATATCATCACCGCCGAGAAGCAAAGGACGCAGTCGAAGAAAACAATCATTGGCCTTGCGTCCACACCATTCGCTTTTAGGGGTAAAATCATCTGTCAGGGCAGCAAACACCTCATCAATATCCAGTTTTAACTGTTGGGAAAAACTATTCAGCCCTTTAAAACCTTCTTTATTGACCACATCTTTTATCTTCTCACCCATATCGTTTAAGTCAACTACAACTACAGCCATCAAATCATGAGATGCCTCCCCGACATTTTCTGCTGTATTCTCCTTGCGGGTCAGATCAGCAAGATCCAGAGGAAAGGGAGGATCAAACTGCTTATTTCCTACATATTCCCAAAGCTTTCCCATGGAGGTAGAAACATCTCCAGTCCTGCCTCCTTTATCGTATCTGGGACGACATACAGAGCATACAGGCTGTTTCTTGTTATTATAGTCATCAAGGGCACCCTTGCCATCTCTGGACCTGACTCCACAATAATGACAACCAGGTGTAACAGGCTGAAAAAACGTCTGATCATAATCAGAAAAGTCACGATTACCGCTTTTAAAAAGAGATATCCTTTTTTGCAGTTCATTCCAGATGGCATTGTCACTGCCAGGACCTGTCTCTCCAGGCTTGCCCTCAGCGTTGGCCCAGGCTATTTCCATGCCGGCAGGAGCAATGTTTATGGCTTCTTTTCTGAAACTGTCTGCATCTGTCTTATTGTCAAAAACCGCTAAAATATTTCCACCACCTGAAACCAGCACATTGCCTGGCCATCTTTTGCTGCACTCCTGCTGCCATTTGTCCAGAAACTGGCTGGCCCCGATAATGATACGCAATGTATTGGTGTCAAATATGTATTTTTGTATGCCTATGGCATCCAACAAGACATAATGTTGCATTAGCGCTTGCCTCCTTTGCTTGATTTTTTCTTACCCTGAGGTCCTTTACCCGGCATTTGTCCGCCTCTATTCTGTGGTGTCCAGTTGATGGGTAAATACTGGGGCTCATCACTGGCTGGATCCGGCAAGACAGGAGGAGGAACTTTTCCTTTATCCTGTTTGACAAACCATTCAAAAGTTTTTGGAGCATCACTACTGTCTTTCCAATTTGGTGTACTGTTGTCCTTATATTTGACAGGATACATAATTCGAGCTGTCTTTGCTTTATAATACGCACCTTCAAAAGACATTATTCGTTTCAAGGCCTGAATATTTCTTTTCTGTTCAAACTTCTCCTGCCAGGAAGCCAAATCATCCCTGATTACTTCCAGATCATCATTTTGTACAACTGGTTTAAGATACTGTGAATCAAAGCCCAGCACATGCATTGAGTTGACAGTCATGCAGGCGCTGCCGATAAAAGGCCTGGCATGTCCAATTTTGTGCATCCACTGTTTACCGTCCTCGTTTTTATCAAAGCCCTCAATAGCAGTCATGAGCAGATAAATTTCGTCCCTGGAAAGATTCATGAACCTGATGCTGAACCTGAAAGAAACATGGGTGTTTTCATCAGCCATAATGACTTCTGACCTTGCCCATTGTTTTTTGTTCTCATTTGGAAATGGATTTTCAAAAGCATGCAGGCCGCACTTTTGATCATGGTTATCCCAGAGCTGCCAGCGCCATTTTGAATCATGCCAGTAAAACTTGCGGCCTCTGATTGTGGCTTTATTGTCATCATACCCCTTGCCATTAAGATAAAAACAAGCCGCCTTGGGTGGCTGAGAGGATAGTATCCTTAAATTTTTCTCTTCAACAGGTGGTTCATCTGTAATGCATCTTGCCATATCCACCCATAATCTACTCTTAAGGCCCTCTGAGCTGTCTGAGTCACTGGCGAATCCTCCGGTAAAAGGCAGCAGACATGTCTTATTGCTGAGTTCTTTATTGGTTCTTTCAACTGTCTCCTCGATGCTTCCCTGATGACTTAAATACCTGTAGTGCCTGCCAATGGAGGTTACTGTGTCGCCGTTTGCCTCAAAATAAACAAACATGCCGGGCTTGAGTTCAGACATCTGCCTGACCCTGTTGTAAACCTTGGAACTGCATTCTCCTCTGTCCTGTAACAGCTTGGCCATTTCGGATACATTTTTCTGGAATTTCTCGACAACATCCTTATCCAGCCTGTACCTTCTGTTGCTGATTTGTTTTATATCAACTATGTGAGCATCGATTTTATGAGCTTTGGTTTTGTTGTTGATATCCTTGATTTCGTTCAAACCATCCTGACCTGACCATGAGGGAAAATAGACCCAGTTCCCAGTTACTGAAATTCCTGAACTGTCGCTCAGATATTTTTTGTACTTTCCAGTTTTGTTTTTGGGGTGACCATAGTGAAGTTCACCATATGTTCCACTTTTTGGTGAATCGACATTAAATTCTATAATATCGGCCCCGTTTGATAAAGTTAATTTGGTTTTAGGCTTGCCTTGTTCAAAAAAAAGTTTTCCACTCCTATCCTGAGCAGCCATCAGTATTTCATCATTTATCTTGACTACATAAAGCTGCCCGTTTTCCTGAATAATGTAGCCTTTCTGATGATCGCCCGGTTCTCTTGCAAGAATAGCCCGGTCATTATAGGCAGTAACTGGCGAAGAATTAATGGCTTTCATCAGATTAAAAAGATGCCCCCTGAGCCTGGAGCCTGGGATAGCCAGTTTATCGTTATGCCGGTAAAGTTTAATGCTCCCTGGAGCTTTTTCAGTACCGGCCTGTTGATCTCCGGGTATCACTGCAGGGGTAATGAAGCTCAACTCAACCTCAAGCCTGCCGGTAAAACAATCTTTTTCAAAATAAAGATGATGGGCATTGTCGGGTCCATTCTCTGGCACCTCGATAACCGGTCCGGACTTGTCCAGGGGAACAAAAGTGTAAGGGTTGATGAAAAACTCACGATCTTTACTCATACTCTCTTCTCCTTCGCAAAAAATTAAACTTCCTATATCTATTGCACTGAATGCCGGACTTGATTCAGCCCCAGGGCCCAGTCCAGCTTGGTAATCTCTGAGGGACGAAGATCCAGGCTGTCTTCTAAATATCTGGCCAGCGTACCTGTATTCTCTGATGTATCGCTGATCCCCTGAATCTCAAGCTCTCTCAGGCATTCATCAAAACTGTCTTCGGCATTTGCTGCAGCTTTGACAAAATCAGACCTGATTTCAGTCCTGGACATATTTCTTTTATTCTGCAGCAGAAATATGTTTCTGTCTGTGTAAATTTTTATTATCGGCTTTAACTTGGAGTGATCCTCCATTAAGAAAGAAAGCACAGTGGAGACGGGATAGGAAAAAGAATTGCTTTCAAGAATCTTCTCTGCTCTAACTGGAGATATGGACCAGCTTTCTTTTGCCCTTTTGTACTTCTTCTTTTTCTGAATATAACCTCTTTTCATATCAATGAAAAAATAATCTTTTTTCTTGAATTTTATTTGCCTGAGGCGGATAGATATATTCTTTGAGTGCAGATCATATTCTTTTGTATCCAGGTATGTATCGTATATCTGCAGACTGTTTCGGCCTACATAGTTGTACAGATCAAAATCCTGCAGGCGCTCAGAGTCAAAAGGTTCTTCTGTCAAATATTTGTACTCCAGACGACCTTCTTTATCCGGAGCCTGATAAGTGTAATCAATCTCTATTTTTTGGAGTTCTTCTTTGTATCTTTTCAGGCGTTTTTTCTGAGACAGGTCCAGGTCGCTTTCACTCAGGAGCATCCAGTAGCTTTTGTGGTGGGTATAATCGGGAGGTTCCGGGACCCGGGTTATGGTTCCATTCAAAGTGTGAAACTGCAGCCACATAGATATCCCGGGCACAACCCCCTTGCTGGTCAAGGGCTTGACCAGATGGTACTCAAAAATGTCTTCAGGGGCGTATTTCTCGGCCTGCCTGGCCCAGAGCGGACTTAAATGCCCTGAATATGGGAACGGTTTCTGGAAATAATAAAGGTTGGGGCGGCATACAGAAGGAATTTCTACTCCTTTGGGAATATTTTTTAGGTCATCAAATTCAATTTTAAAGGCAGTGAGTATAAAATGAATAACATCGATGCTGTTGCTGCATATATAGGATTTCCCTACCAGGTTGAACGGCAGATCTTTTTGGATACGTACAAAAAAAGAGTTTTTTGAGGCCTTGATTCTCCAGTCCCGGGGAAGGTATTGATTTATTTCCGCCAGATAAGAACTTAGTTCTCGAATCTGCATACCATGTCCTCGTTCGCTCAGTCTTTGGACAATATGATCCATGCTTTGAGCAGCAAAAATAAGCATCCAGCCTCCTTAATTTAAACTTGAGATATAAGCTTCTTGAGATACTCACCTGCCTGCTGGTCAGTTATTTCCCAGGCCGCCCACTTTTCATTCCAGCTGCGAATCCTGGCGGTCAGTTGTTTGTTCAGTTCTGCCGCAGAAATGCCGGGATTTGACTTCACCAGAAAACCAGTCTCCCTGAGAATGGAATAAGTGGAAGGCCCTTCCTGCTTGGCCTGACTGAGATAATTTTTCAATAAAATGATCCTGCCTCCGGGAAGGGCTATGTGCAGATGATTGAAGAGTTCCGAAGCCTTGGTGCTGATGTCGCTGTCTGAACCCCAGTTTTTATATATCTGCTTTTGAGATACAGCCGGTATATATTTATGTTCCTCAGGGCTTCCCAGATGATCCAGCCATTCCCTGAAGTGTTCGATAAAAAACCTGGCAGTTTTATCCAGAAACTCATGTTTTTCTAAAAACTTTGAATACATCTCCTGGTAGCTACTTAAACCATAATGAACCAGTCGGGCAGTGAAGAGATAATACATATAGCCGCTGGGAGAGTTTGCTGATTCAATTATGCGTATGTCCGGCTCAACTCCTGCCGTGACATATTCATGGTCCAGGGATAGATCAAAAAGAGCCGCCTCGTCCTCCTCTTGCGTATCCAGCTCATCATCCAGGTCATCTCCTGTGACCGGACTTTGCTCCAGGACTTCCAGCCCCTGGTTGTCATCAAGGTGATCTTCTGTTTCCAGTTCCTCCTCTTCCAGCATATCTGAGTATGTCCAGGAGGGTTGCTCCAGCGGCCTTTCATCAAGAGTTCCTGGAGGAGAGCGTCTATGAGTTCTTTCAGGCATCCTGCTTCTCCTTTAGTTTTCGAATCCTGTTGTACAGAATAAATTTTTCCTTTAAGTTCATCTGAGTCCGGTGCTCGTGCTCTCTTGTGAGAGCACGGCCAAGAACCTTGCGTACATGCCCATAACTAAGCGCTGCCAGAATATTATCCTGTTCTGGGCCAAGATCCTCTATCCCCAGACCGGCTTTATGCAGACACTGCAGCACAATGGACCAGAACACTTTTTTATTGTCCCCGTCCTTGATATTTAGTTCCGCGGCAATATCCCGGCACATCTGCACAGTCTCTTCCGGGCTTGTCGGAGGTGCCTTGATCATTTTCAGTACAGAGGAAATCTGGTCCAGGTTTTCGGTCTGACCGGTATGAAAAACTTTCATGGCAGCCTGAGTTCCCTCTTCGCCCAAAAGGTGCGCGCTTAACAGCCCAGCCGGAAACCCCTGCATCTCATAGAAAGGCTCTGGAAAAACACCCTGTTCAGTCCCTGATACTTGGGCACCCTGATACCCGGCCTCTACCAGTTTGCGGGTAAAATATCCTCCATGAGCCGTACGTAGTTTTTTATACATCATGGCTTCTCTGGTAGCGCAGGCAGAGAGAAAAAAGTCTGCGGGATGCAGCCCGGAGGTATAGCTTCTATGAATCACCCCAGCCTTATTCTTGGCCGGATCAAAAGGCAGGCGGATCCCTCCTCTGGAGTGTAGCAGCTGAGTTGTCTGCTCCAGCTTTGAGGCAGCTTTGCTTTTAGTCAGAATGGCTATGGCTGAATGGTTGTCTTTTGCATGAAGGCTGGTCTCCACAAGTTTTCGAGCCTTTTTGTTGGCTTCGCTGACAGGATCATCGCCATACTCTGCCTTGTAAGCGTCAACCTCCAGGATTTCACAGTCCTGGTCCATCCTGGCTGGTTTTGCATGCTGCTGCACAAGATCAAAAAAGCTGAAAGAAAGACCGGACTCTGTAGCTTCTTTAAAGCACAGCCATAAAACATCGGCCATGAAACTTTCTCTTTTTTCTTTGGAAAGTCCCTTAAGATTTTTTTCCATATCTGGTTGTTCAAAAAAACTGCACTTGTCAGTTGATTCTAAACCGTATTTTGTAAGAAGTTCATCAAGCTTTTCCGGAGCTTGCTGGACAAGATAAATTCCCAGCCTGATGTCCAGATTCATGGACAGATTGGGCTGTCCTGTTTTGGGGGCTAATGGCATGGCCCCGGGACGCATCAGACTTTCGGCCTGGTTCAGGGCATTTTCGGCATGCAGGGCAAAAGCGCTCATCTGGTCGCCATCAAAGTCAGCCCCGAATCCAGCGCAAAGTCCGGGATTTAGCTTTATAACCTTGCTGCTGCCACCGTGCTGGGCTGAAAAAGCCTGGATGTTGCTGGGCAGCAGGCTCGGAGGGCGGTTGAGAAGAATCCAGTTTTCCTGGTCCGAATGCTCAAAAAACTCGTCATACATAGCTCCGGGTATACGTACCCGGCCAAGAGGCAGGGTTGGATCAGGAACGATGACAGCCCGGCCTGACAAAGGAAAGCGCCTGCCCAGGATGTGGCCCCGCAAAAGTCCAGGCTTGCCCTGTAGAAGGTCAACCAGGTACTGGTAGTAAATCTTCAGGCAGCAAATGATCTTCTGCCTGGCTTCAAACACCTGATTGGACAGAAGCTGCTCATTAATAACCGACAACCCGGCATTACTACTCTCTTTCTGCTGAATTTTCTGAGTTTGAGCGGCACAGATCTTTTTGATTCTGGACTTGATTTTCGAGGCACCAGATCCAAGCTGCCTGACCTGCAGAAGAGATGTCTTTGTATCCAGGCGGCATTCGAGCCATTTGGATACAAAACTGAAAATATCGGCATCCTGCTCTTTTATATCTTTAAGGATCTGGGCCAGCTTTTCTTTCTTGCGTGTCTCAAGCCCGTCATAATATGAGCACAATTCAAGCAGTACGTCATGGATATTATCCAGGGTACCAGTAATAAAACGCTCATCATCTGATTTGAGCAACGGCCTGTACCTGCACGGCAGTACAGGTATTCTTGATATTTTCAGCTCAGCGGAGGTATAAGCATCCAACAGGGGATGGTTCACAGAAAAAGGCAGCCTGATAACGCCCCATCCTGATGCAGAAAGCCCGGACCTGGCTTCCTTTTTTAGAAACTTCAGAGATTCCTGCCCGAATATACTTTGGTCATAAGAAGTCTTGTCTAAGGCTGCATCTTTTCTGTTTACAGCCCTGGAAAGAGGTTTGGAAACCTGTGGATGTTCATATGACTGATCATGGGGGCGTAATACATATGATTTATCATCACAGACCAGCTCCAGGCCAAGGGCATAGAGAATATCTTCTAAGGCCTGGTTGGAGCTGACCTGTCCATCAGGCTCACTTTTTTGCAGCAGTTCGTCAATGACATCCCAGGCCTGACGCTCGATAATGCACCAGTTCTCCATTTCTCCCAGCCTCAGGCCCCCTCCCCGACTCCGGCCTTTTACCGGCTGGTTGGTGATCATGCATCTTGGAGGCTTTTTACCGCAGACATGAAACTTGTCTCTGGCCATATGATCAAGCTTCATCAGGTATTGCACCCCGATCATGGATGCGTGGCCGGTCTGCACATGATTTCCGGCTTCATCCCTCCAGAACAGGCGGGCTTTACCTGTTTCATCCACGATTTTCGTGGATAACAGGTCCTGCCTTAATGACTCAATGTCAACAGAACTAAATGGCATGCCGCTGTTCTGGTAAAATTCCATTCTTTCTGGAATACAACGCATAGCCAGTCCGGTGTGACATTCCAGAAGCTGGCCTGTGTTCATCCTGCCGATTACTCCCAGCGGATTGAGAATAACTTCAACATGGGTATGGGCCTGCTCTTCTCCATGGAAATGACTGCTGGAACGTAGGTCGGTTATACCATGCATGCTGTCCAGAAAATAAGGCATCTCCCTGTCTGGCAGAATTCTGCTGATCACCCCCTTATTGCCATGCCTGCCCATTATTTTGTCTCCGGGCTCAAGAGGCCTGCTCTCTTCTATTTCCATATGCACTGCCATTCTGGTAATATGACGGGGCAAGGGCAGGTCACTTGTTTCCAGGCAAACCACTTCGAACCTGACCAGTTTTCCCTGGACATGGTCAGGAACACGCACAAGCAAGGGTTCGGCCAGCGTATTTACAACTATTTGCCTTTTTTTACTCCTGGAGTCATGATTCCAGCGCACAGGATAAAAGGCGGCCAGAACATCACCGGACTTCACCTCCTGGCCCTGGGGGGCCAGGCCATCCCGGTCCAGTTTGCGCCATTTGCTGTCCGGATTAGCCGGTCTATAATTTCCAGGACAAAAGTACGGCCCGAATTTGTGTTTTTTCACGCTTAGAAACTTTTCCGCTGCGCTCCTGCTTATCACTATGCCGTCTTCATAATTGAACCCGTACCAGGGGAGGTAAGCCACCAGAAGATTACGGCCGATGTCCATATCCAGATCATGCTCCCCTCTGCCGAAAACTTCTTCTTCATGCCCGGTGCGTATAAGGGGTGCTTCACCCTGAGTCAGAGACAGGGCCTGCTTCATGTTTTTTGCACCCATCATGGCCCTGGTTGGATCGGTATGCTGAATATATGGGACCATGCAGGCTGAGTAGCCCAGAAAGTTGTCCGGATCAGGAGTTTTTAAAATTCCTTCTTCACTTCTTTGATCATTTTCATTGAAGGCTGCGTCTTGAGACCACAGTTCCGGACGGGCCTTTCGTGCCAGATGCATGACCAGGCCAATACTTTCGGACTCAGGAGTTTCCACCGGACAGATCATTCCTGTATGTTCCGGCAAAAGGTTTCGCACATTATCCTCTGGCTTGGAGCCGATCATGGTCTTTCTGTGGCAGCGAAGAGATTTGGCGCTTACCTGTCGGCCCTGGGCTGTTTCTGCCAGCTTGTTGGTTGTGTCTGCAAGGGGGAAATGATCCACTCTCCGGTAGAATGTGGAATAAAACGCCTCATCCAGACTGCCTGCCAGTAAAACTGAAGCAGCATAAGAATTTGTAACTGCACGACTTTTCCACTTTTCAAGGTTCTTTTTGAGGAAATATCTCAAACGATGTGTAAGGGAAGAAAGCCTGCACCACCTGGGATGCAAGCCGTATTTTTGGATATTTTCCTTTAAATTCTTCCTCTCTTCCTCCCAGTCTGCCGGAAGAATATCTTTTTCTTGCCTGAAAACCACCTGCCATATCGGCCTGCGCTCCTGTATTGCTCCAGACTTGCCTGAAAAAAGAAGTGTGCCATTCTCGGTAAAACAGGGAAAACTCGTGGCCGGCACATGTATCTTGGTGCCTTCTCTTTCCAGCTTCAAAATAAGCCAGAACCTGTTCTGACCGGGCCGGGTATCGTCTGATTCGAAGAAATAACTTATATAGCGCAGACTGCATCCTGGGCCGCACTTGCCGGCTGCATCATAAAGCATCTCGTGCATACCCTTTAGATGCAAATCTGTCTTCTGCAGGGCATCATGCATCTGGATAAAACTTTCAAATTCCTGACGATTAGGATCCTGTTTCATATCTGGTCCTTTAATTCTATTATATAGCCCTTCCAGCGGTTCTCAATGCTTATTGCCGAAAAATCGTAACCATTCAGGGGGTACTCATACAGGATAAACCTGATAACTGCCGAAACCTGCCGTGGTATTCTGACCTATTCCCAGGGGAGCGGCCAACTCCATGACCTCAGCGAACATACCCGCATCCCCCCTGAAAAGCAGATTGCCCGTCCATCCGCTGATCTGCTGCCTGTTTTTTTCCTGCTGAGAACTGCGCTGATCCGTCATCTTCCCGGTCTGCCTGTATCTCATAAGCCTGGGCTGCTTGTCAGAATTGTAATCCAGCCTGATGGGCTCTACCCTATTCTCACCCCATATCTCGGCCAGACGGGCTATCCTGTTGATTGCCGTCTGGGCCAGCTGGGCAGGATTGAGTTTCCAGGGAGGAAGTTTTTTGCCCAGATTCTGCACAGCGAAAAGAGACGGGCTGGTAAAATTGATATGCACCATCTCGGCTCTGCGACCTGCTCCAGTTTCTATCACAGCAGATTCAGGCGGATAAATTCTGTCTGGCTGATCCATGGTCCAGATCAATCGATTGGAGTCGCTTTTGTTGACTATTGAAGTGATCTGAAAGGGAATGCGGTTGTTTACACCAATTCCGGACTCACTCAGCTGCATCCATGCAGCTGCACATGGTTCCCAGGCTTGAATTGCTTTACCGTAAAGATTGAAATGAAATCTGAATACCTGGCCTGCATCCACCCTGTTGCTGATAAATGGTGCACTGACCCGGTAAGCCCTTGGAATCTGCTGACCACTGCCCAGGGAACTTAAAAGATTGCCCGGCCTGGAGCAGAATATTGTGCCATAAGCGCACTGGCACTCATCGGGGCAACTGTGAACTTCTCTCCATTGCTCCTGGTCACAGCACACTTCCTTGAATTTATGTCCCCATCCCCCCCTCAGAACCTGTGGAAGATAAACCTTTTCTCCTTTTTTGTCCCCCAGGTTTCCAGAAATCCTGAAGACAGCAGTAAATTCCAGCTCAAGCACGTGCAGCCCGCTTGTCATTATTCTTAGCTGTTCCAGGTGGTTGTTTTCAAGCATACGCTCTTTCCCTGCTCATGGATTGATAAAGTTCTTCAAATACACTTGTGCATAGCTCAGGATTTACCAGACGCCTTACGTATAAGCCGTTTTTGCGGGCAAGGTTTACAGCTGTACTTTCCTGTCCCGCCGTCTCCGGTACAATCATCCCCATTTCTAGACCTTTTTCTTTCGAAATACCTTCAAAAAAGGCACTTAGCTCCTTGGATTTGTTGAGCCAGATACCATCAGAAAAAATAATGCATACTGTTTCTTCTCTTTCAGATGTTTCAGAGCGGACTAGTTCCAGGATCTCCTCTCCCGGAAAGTTTGACTCTTCAGGGTCGGGCATACTTAAAATATGCTTCTGGAGTAATTGATATGACCCCTTGTCAAGCCAGCCGGAGCTATGAAAGTTCCTGGCAAAATTTACTGCCGCTGCGTTAGTGAAAGGTATTTCTGCAAAGGCTCTGATACAGGTTTCAAGTATGCTGTAGTAAAGCCTGCTCTGACTCATTTCCAGCATGCTTCCTGATTTGTCCAGAATCAAAACCAGCCTCGGGTCCTGCTCTTTTTTTTCAGGTATATCTATATGCATGTCAGGAGTTGAGGGGAAAAAATAAGGTTCCCAGGGCACCAGTACAGGTCTTAACCAGTTCAGTTCTGCCCCGGGCACCCAGGGCTCGTCAGTAAGAGGCTGAAAGTGAGACTTTTTTAATGCCCGGCCTTTTTTATAGGTGCGCATTGCAGTTGATTCAAGCTTTTGAATATTATTCATCCATTCCAGGGTTTCCGTCTGCAACTCCTTTTTTATCTTTTCTGACTTAGCGTGCGAGCTGGAGCCCCTGGTTTCAATTTTACAGCTCTTGAGCACTTTTTTATTTTTGTCTTCGATGCTCTGAATAAACTTCTGTATCGAGTCGGCGAACCGGCTTACAGCTTCGGGCCAGTCCCGGCTGTTTTCTGAAAAATTTATGCTGTCCATGTCAGATTTCAGCAGGCATTTTGAAGAATCAAAAATCCAGTTGTAAATCTCTTTGCGTACTTTATATTCCCAGGTACCCTGCAGGTACTCTATGTCCAGGGTGTCGACAAAAAGCTTCTCCCAGTCGGCGAAATAATCGCTGCGCTTTGCAAATGCATTCAGAATCACAACCTCAGCAAACATTCTGACCACGTATCGTCTTTTGTACTTAAAAAAAGAATGCTTCAGCCTCTGTTGGACTTTGCGTAAAAGGACTCTCTCGTAGCTTCCGTTATAAGGGCAGATCTGCAAAAAACCACCACATATTATTCTGGCTTTTTTCAGGCAGATATCAAGCTCTTCCTGCCTGGCCCTGTCAGGGTGATAATACATTGTCAGAGGGAGGTTCCAGTTCCACACGGACCTGACTCTTGAAAAAAGACTGCTGTCAGATGTCCATCTGACAATCAGTTCCTGGCCCAGGCTTTTAAAATCCAAGTGCTACTCCCTGATTCTTAGTGTCTCTGCCCTGTAGGTTGGAAAAAGTCTCAAGACCCAGTAGTCTGTTTGGCGGCTCACGTAATCCCTGATCTCCCGCATTACTTTCTCATTGAGGGCCTGACCTTCATCTGCTTTCATGGCGTGCTCCAGTATATTCTTCTCTTTAATCTTTTCCCAGCGCTTCCTGATCAACTCTATAGCTGAAAGCAGGGCTATCCATTCTGAACCTGCATGAGCATTCAACCATCTTTGGGAGAGCTGGAGCTTTTTATACAAAACCAGAGGGGCAATGGCCCAGACATCTTCTTCCTGAACAACAAACTCTGAAGTTTTATTCAGTCGACTCTCTTGAATCATAGCTCCGACACATACTGCCTGAGAAAGGCGCAGAAGCTGTCTTAAAGCTCTCTGAGATAGCGCTCTTACAGAACCGCAGATGTTATGCTCGCTGTTTAATTCAGTGGCAGCGGCATAACGGCAATCCGAACAGAAAGCCTCGTTCAGCTGGATAAGCTCTTTAACTGGAGGCCAGACATTGTATTGAGCGACTTTATAACAGTAGCTCATTCCTGAAAGATAAAGAAGAAGAAATGATACTTCCCGGTTTTTTTTAACCAGTCCTTCTATTTTTCCGGAAAGTTCAGGCATGGACATACTAGGTTCTTCAAGGTTAACATCATTATCTTTATCTGATTTGGATTTGGCCATCTTCTTCAGCATCTCCAGGCAGTCACTGGAGCTTTGATAAAAACCGTCCATTGGAATTTCCAGGCCCACTCGATCCCGCAGGGCCTTGTCCATAGCTGTGGTTTCGTACTCTTCCCCTTCATTGATTGTAATAGTCCGAAACTGATAGTTCTGGACGCCGTTATCCACACCTACATCAACATATTTTCCTTCAATATCCATCTTTTTATCTAAAAAAGGGATCAAAAAATTCTGCACAAATCCTGGCGCTCGGTTGGCTTCATTGAGAATAACCCCAGGAACTTGTAGAATGGGAGTTTTCTCCATGGCACCCTTGAGACTTTCTCCGCTTTCAATAAATAATTTATAACTTATGTCCAAAAACTCCTGGGGACGCATGGAAGGGGTTATGGTTTTATTCACATACCCTTCCATGTATCTTGATTCATTGTTATCATCTATTTCTGTTTTATTTTCTCTATGCTCATCGCCAAAAAGAGCCTGCATAGCCAGTGAAGAAAGGTGCGTTTTTCCTGCACCTGTCTTACCTGTCATAAGACAGTCTGTTCCGCTCAATGCGCACAAAAATAAAATATCTTTTATATCATAATTGATATCTTGGTCATTTTTATTATAATTTACTACAGATCTAGAATTAACATATTCTTGTGAATTAATTTGAACCTTATTACGATACAGCCTGCAATCTTTTATCATATTATATATTTCACTCATATCGTATATCCTTTTATAATAAAATTAAAATAAACATGTTATCCAATACCCATTGGCTAAACAATTATTATGATGTATCAAGTTAAAATTGATATATCACATATATCGAAAAAACATAAATACTTTAATAGACAACCATTTGATTGATGCTGTCTTTTTATATATGGTATCGTAATGAATTACAAAATAAAATTTTGCAATCAGGCATCTTGTACATAAAAGAGATTGCGATAAAATAATTTTTTAATATAAAAAGTAAGATGACTGACTTAAAGACTAAATTAAAGGGAGTAAGATAAAGACGGACAGATTGGAGAGGGTGTAAGATGAACAGCACGAATCCTCCAGAATAAGTGGCAGGCTGCTGGTTTTTGTTTCAAGCTTTTCCTTTATAGTAGTTAAAACCTAAATAAGTTTCAACCGTTTTGCACTTCTTCACTCTAGATTTAACGTAAGATATTGAATTAATTATACAAAACTTCAATAATCTTTTATTGGCACCACCGCACTTGTTTTTTTGAGAGAGATTTGACAGGTTTTAAAAATAAGTGAGTGGAGAGCCAGCATTTTTTGATGGGTTGTGTGGAATGCCATCAAAAGAAATAACCATCTGAATGAACTGCTTATTTTTATTAGTATTTACTATGCATTAGCTTATCATTAACTTAGCAGTTGCTCAGCATTTACTTAATATTTACTTATAATCAGCTTAGCATTTGATAAGCATCTTCAACAGGGGTTCCCAGAACGTTGATTTCATTGTTTATACTTGTCCCTTCCCCTGCATTTTTGACCAACAAAAAATGACCATGCTCGGGCATTGAAAATCCATTCTGTACTGCCTGCCAACTCCATCCCTGGCCAGCCAAAGTCTTAGCTGGTTGCTCAAGCCCCTGATAAACTCTCGGGCCATGTCTTCACCTGCCGCGTCGTCCAGCGGTTCGAGCTCGTCAACCATCTCTTCCAGGTCTTCGCTGTCCCAAGGCGGGGCGAGATCGGTAAAGAAGCTGCGCGAGGTGAACAGATCAAAATCCTTGGTCTTGATGTTGTCCCACTCGTAAACCGATCCGACAATATCTCCGGCAATAGCTCCAATCATTTATCCCTTCTCCTTGTTGCGAGATAGTGGCTGACCGGGACAGGCACAAAGGTCCAGAGATATGCCGGGATTCAGCCTGGATTGATATACAGAACAACATTTTAGCCGTTTTGTGAGGCGGACCCTGAAGGGGCAACTGGTATTGGTAAGGGATGTAAACAACTCCTCAGGCATACATCAGGCGACGTCCTTTGGGTTCCGGAACAGGGTCTCCAAATTCCCTGGCAGTATCTATCCAGAGCTGTATCGCTTCTTTTACATTGGCATCCGGAATGAATTTGCCCCTGTAGATGAACGGAGCATCTTCCACGGTGTTCAGGAGATTTTTGACGAAGGCCTTAAAGCGGTCCTTGTCAAAAGGGCTTTCAAAGGTCTCTCTTATGAGTTGTCCGGCCTGGCTTTTATCCATTGACGATTACCTATTCCGAAGGTTCCTGTTGCGGATATTTTTCAACCTCTTCCCTTAGATATCCGATTTTCGGGCCGGTTTTTTCCTCTTCAGACAGAAGCTGTTTGATTGCTTCAAATACCAGGCGGAATTGTTCATCATATTTTGCTTCCATCTCCTCGATCCTGCGCCTCAGGTCCTCATTATCAGCCAGCATCCGCCTGAGCCTGGTAAAGGCCCGCATGATCTGTATATTTACCTGTACAGCCCTCTCGCTGTTTAAAACAGAGGACAACATGGCCACCCCTTGTTCGGTGAACGCCATGGGGTAATACCTTGCCCCACCCCATCTTGAGGTCACAAATTGTGACCTCAAGTTCATAACCTCCTGTTTTGACAGCTTAAACATGAAGTCTTCAGGAAATCGTTTTATGTTTCTCCTTACAGCCTGCTTTAAAACCTTGGTTTCGACTCCGTATAGTTCTGCCAGATCGCGGTCCAGCATAACTTTCATCCCTCTAAGGACAATGATTTTTGCGGTGATTGCTTCCAAGGGTATGAGATCACTCATTTAACCTCCTCCAAGATACATGGAAAGGATAACTTCCCGCTTGCCGGAGATGGCGCTGCCTTGTTCAACGTAGTGGGCCAAAAGCAGTCTTTCCGGAATGTTTTTCTGCAGCGTGGCCAGCACTTTCAAGGGGTTGAGCAGTTCATCCCCCAGGTTCTCCAGAGACCTGAAGGTCTTCTGAGCTGTTTTTCTGGGCAGGGCGCCCTCCTCCAGCCGGGACAGAACTGTCCTGACATATTCTTCCTGGTCCTCGGTAAATCTCTGGGAATTGGCCAGGGTGGCCTTCAGCCGACTGTTTCTTTGGGTTTCTTTGTCTTTGGGGTCGGACCTAACCATCATCCTTAAATATCAGGATAAATATCCCAAAATAGCCTATTTTCGGAGCTTAGAAGCCCCATTTTACCCTCAAAAACATCATTGTAAGCCGATACAGGTTCTTTAAGTGCGTACATCCCTGACTTGCCTACTTCATGGACCCTGCGGCCGCAAGCTCTGCCGCCAAGCATTTCCTTGACCTTTTCGACAAAATCTTTGCAGCCCACTGCAACACCTTCAGTCCAGTCGGCTTGCCTTGGAGTTCTCTCATCCAATGCTGTCTGAACCCACCCAGAGTAAATACCTGATAAACCATCATCGATATCCAGGAGTTTTTGCAAGAGATCCCTATTGATAATCCGGTATCTTTGTTGTGGCTCGACTATTTCAGGGTATCCCCCGTGACTCCACTCATTGGGATGCTTAACCACTTTGGACCTGACCATATTCAAGTCTATATAGACCAGACATCGAACAAGGTGTTCATCAACATCCACTGCTGTAGCGTGATACCTGTCTTCCCAGAAAGCCCCCTTACGCTTCTTCCTTTGATTGTATTCCTGGCCTGTCCTGCCAGCTATCAATTGTAGCGATCTGGGTATAGCATCTTTGTCTTCATGTCCGTGTACCAGCAAGTGAATATGACCTGTCCCGTTAAATTTTTACCCCGTGAAGCTTTCTTTTGCTTTACTGGGGCCGAAGGACAGCGCAGCGCATTTAACTGGGATTCGAGGTAACCGTATAGTTCAATACCTGTAGCCCATACCTTTTTTTGGCTTCAAACAACCATTTTACCCATGTGCTACGGTCCTTGGCGAATTTAAGCAAGAATTCCTTTTTATGGCATCTATGGGTAATATGCCATACATGATCAGGCAAAAAATATCTGTTGGCTCTGGGCATATTTGCTTACAACTGGTTTTTGAGCATCGAAATGGGCGTTCTAAGGCCAATTTTAGACTATATAGAGGATATTTATACAATCAACTCAATAACTTGATTAGGTCCGACCCCAAATCTTCAAATCTTATTCAAGAGTGTTTGCTGTCTCATACCCGTCTCCTTTCTTTCGTGGTTATATGAACTTGGGTACGTTTAAAGTCAGTTGTTACGCTTCAGAACGCACAATGTATGCCAATCTGGTATATGTTGCTACAAGCTTTTAAATGATTATATTATACGTCAGGACAACTTATCACAAATGAATTGACTTGAACTCCAAATTATCATAGCTGTTCTGCATGCCACAACATAATTTTATTCCCCGGATTTTGAGCATTGATCTGCCGGAAAACAGGTCCGCCTTTCTCTGGGGACCTCGCAAGACCGGAAAGACCACGCTGCTCAGACAACAGTTTTCTGAAGCGTACTGGATTGATCTCCTTGACTATGAACTGTTCATGCTGCTGAGCAGGGAGCCGTTCAGACTGCGCCGGATCCTGGAAGCCCAGTCGTCCATGACCGTGGTCATCGATGAAGTCCAAAAAATCCCTCATTTGATGGACGAAATTCACTGGCTCATGGAGAATCGCTCTTACCGCTTTCTTTTGTCCGGTTCCAGCGCCAGAAAACTTAAGCGCGGCAACGTCAACCTGCTCGGTGGACGGGCCTGGCGTTTCGAACTTTACCCTCTGGTCTCACGTGAGCTTGGGGGCTTTGATCTGGAAAAAGCTCTTGTCTCGGGATTTTTGCCTTCTCACTACCTTTCCCCGGATTATCGCATGGATCTTCAGGCATATGTTCACGATTACCTTAAGGAAGAAATTCAGGCTGAAGCATTGACCCGCAACCTCCCTGCATTCTCCAGGTTCCTGCAGTCGGCTGCGGCAACCAGCGGCATGCTGCTGAACTATTCCAACGCTGCCAGAGACTCGGGCGTATCTGTGAAGACCATCCGTGAATACTATCAAATCCTTGAAGACACTTTGATCGGCAGAATTTTGCCGCCTTGGAAAAAAAGCTCAAGGCGACGGCTCATAGAAACTGCCAAGTTTTATTTTTTTGATGTTGGTCTGGTCTCTGCGCTGCTGAACCGGTATTCTCTCAGTCCCAAGACCAGGGAGTTCGGCAGGGCCTTTGAACAGTTCATCCTTCAGGAATGCTGGGCTTACAGGCACTATAGCCGCAAGGACTTTCCCGTTTCATACTGGAGGACAGCCAGCGGATCTGAGGTGGATATCATCCTGGGAGACGCGGATGTGGCCATTGAGGTCAAGGCGGGAGAGCACGCTGCATCGAAATTGCCTAAAGGGCTGCACCTGTTTGGGGAGGAGTGCAGGCCAGGGAAAAGTATCATTGTTTCGCGAGACAGGTATCCTGAAAAAATCAGCAGCCGGATCACGATTTTGCCTTGGGAGCAGTTCTGCGCAAAGCTCTGGAACGGAGATATCATATAGGCAGCTTTCATCGTTTTTGGCCCCAAAAAAAGTATCCTAAGATAATTTTTTAGCCCTGTAGAGACAATTTACTCAATCAGTTCAACAACCTGGTCAGGTCCGACCCCATAAGTCACCCGGAAACATTCTAATTTATGAGTAGCTATGCAAAACCTGATTTAGCCTGGACATTAACTCCCGGCCTTCCTGCATCCCCGGTTTTAGAGGCAAAGTCAGTATTCTTTGGGGTCGGACCTAACCATCATCCTTAAATATCAGGATAAATATCCCAAAACAGCCTATTTTCGGAGCTTAGAAGCCCCATTTTACCCTCAAAAACATCATTGTAAGCCGATACAGGTTCTTTCAGTGCGTACATCCCTGACTTGCCTACTTCATGAACCCTGCGGCCGCAAGCTCTGCCGCCAAGCATTTCCTTGACCTTTTCGACAAAATCTTTGCAGCCCACTGCAACACCTTCAGTCCAGTCGGCTTGCCTTGGAGTTCTCTCATTCAATTCTGTCTGAACCCACCCAGAGTAAATCCCTGATAAACCATCATCGATATCCAGGAGTTTTTGCAAGAGATCCTAACATGGCTTTCTTCATAGAAACCTCCATTCTTAAGTTTAGTGTATTGCTGAAAATGCTCGTAGTGCTTTATTTCTGATAAATTCTTTTCTCTTTTCATCACTAAAATGGCTGGGAATCACAGTATTTCTAATAGCATAAGTCATATAGGTAATTCGATTTTCTGAATATTTCCTGTTGAATGAAATATATTCATAATTTCCCACAAAAATCAAGCTATGCCTTTCAGCTAGCGTTGCTAGCATCATATCTGACTCAATATTGTTTGGCATAACAACTGTTCCAAATAATTCATCCTTACCTGTGCCAGGAACAAAATACCAGTTTAGAGGCAACCTGACAGTAGAAATTTCTAATAATTCATCTATCCAATCTCTATTGTCTACTTTTGCATAGCAATGTCCATGAATATATTGAGTGCTTCTTGATATACCTCCAAAATATGGCTCCCCCCTTCTCTCGATATCTCCTTTCACCAATATATTTAAAATCATCGCTGATTTTAATTTGCTGTGGTGGACCCCAAAAAACAACATTGTTTACAGGATCATCTGAAAATGTGACACAGGCTGATAGTAAAATAAATAAGAATGACATAATAACCCAATTAAAAAATTTCATGAAAAACTCCTGTGATATAACAAGTTACTTGAAAGCAATATTGCTGAGCTATTGCCATACAAATAAAAAGCCCATCCCCACCTTCAAAGGCGGGAACGGGCTTGTATTTTACTCTCTTCCCTTCAGACCATCATCAAGATTCAGAATACTGTGTAAGGACCAGCCTGAATAAACACCACATTGACAAGGCATGAATACCACTTGACAACTCTCTCTTGACGGGGGGTTAAGGATATTATGATTCGTCTAAATACCTGCATAAACTAATAAGACAGATCAATCAACAATAACCGTGTCGGAATAAAAATTATGTGATATCGTCTCCTTGCAGACAGTATTATCCGCGACCCCGCCATTCCCGAACCTGATTTTTATGCATGTTCTTTCTGATATGAACAATATTCTGTGGATCAGCAGACTCATTCTCCGGCAATGGATCAATACGCCTGGTCTTGCCCATCTCAGTTATGCTTTTGAGTTTTCCGAGTATCTCTGCACCAGGTAATGGCTTTGAGTCGCTATAATACTCAAACCAGGGCATACCGTAATCAGAGTAATCCCTGGCAGTAAGAGGAAGTGAAGGAGGGTTCTTGCCTGTGATGGCTTTCCAGACCTCGGAATTGGTCAAATGCACAAAACACCTTGCTGAACGGTTCAAATCCCATTCAGACATGTCAAGCTCATCTTCATAAATTTCCTGGCGCATTTTTCCGCCCGGAGCCAGAGACATATCTGGTGGTGCAGAAAGACAGTAGCTAACGCTACTTTCATCCAAAACATAGTGTCTTTCATCACGTTGTATTATAGGAAATCTCTTTTCAAACGCGGATCTCTTCATGGGATAAACTTCAATCTGCAGACCTCCCGTCTCCGCACTTTTAGTTATCTGCTCTTCAGCACTATACCCGTCTCCCAGAGGCATGGCCACAAACTGGCGGATAAATCCCTTTTCAACACAATATCCATCCAGCCAGGGTTGATCTGGGATAACCATGTAATCCTGGGGATTGCGGGATAAACCATTGGACCACTGTTCTCCTGTGACAGCGTTTATTTTGCCTGCTGCAATTTTTACAGCAAAGGGGTAATCAGTTTGATGATCATAAAGGTAAGTGGAATTAAAATTTATCCACATGGCTTCTGACTGATACATAGGCAGCATCACACCACCACGCTCTTTCCACTTTTCAGGCAGGTTGTGTAAATGATCATCCACATGTTCTATGGGGAAAGAGCCAAGTCCCGGAGGAAGCGGATACTCCTTATCATCATCAGGAACGCGCAAAGTCTTTTGAAAATTAATGGACAGGCTTGCACTCCCATGAACATCTGGGAAGCTGAAACGCAGAGTGTTGTCTCTTAACTCAATCATGATTCCTCCTTATGATTATTACCAGTCACCATCCCGGACTTCCCGCACCAGCCTGAGAACGGCATGATCCGGCATTTCCCCGAGTTCCCTGATAAGTTCTGTGAATAGTTCAGGTCTTTTTCTGATAATTGCCTGGATTTCTGTTGACACTTTCCCGCTCAGGGCCAGAAGCAGGTCCGGGTTTTCCCC
This sequence comes from Desulfonatronospira thiodismutans ASO3-1, assembly GCF_000174435.1. NCBI lineage: Bacteria > Pseudomonadati > Thermodesulfobacteriota > Desulfovibrionia > Desulfovibrionales > Desulfonatronovibrionaceae > Desulfonatronospira > Desulfonatronospira thiodismutans. The sequence continues at coordinate 694,557 of NZ_ACJN02000002.1, read as the reverse complement.
CAGCTCCCCGGCCAGAGAGATTATCTTCGCCTCGGACAGAGGCACAGGCCAGCCCCGCTCAATCCTGCTCAAATAGGACGGCTCAACGCTGATTCTCCCTGCCACCTGGCGCAAGGAGTACTTCTTGTCGGTTTTTTTCAGTTCAAGGCGCTTTTCACGGACGTATGATCCAAAAGGTGTTTCCATAAGACTATTGTGGACTCCATAATACACGAAGTCAAGGTTTTTTTAAAAAATCCGCCCACCCGATATAAAAAAGGACCAACTGCCTGCTGGAATGGATTTGAATGGCTCATTGGCGGCTACAGGCATGCCTGCTGGACTGAATACCGACCCGGTTGCCCATGATGCCTGGTTTAGAGCCAGGGTCAGGGAGGCCCTTGAGGACTCGCGGCATCCCATGTTGCATGAAGATGTTGAGGCCCGTTTTGAAACCAGACGAAACAAGGCTCGGCATATTTCCCCGAAGACATTCCACAGTATAAAAAAATCGCTTAAACTCCTCATCAAGCCCGGTAAGCAGTTCGAATTGGCTATATGAGAGGCTGCTTATGAGCTTTTCAGGCGACAAAATAAATTGTGCGGACGCTGTTCGCACTTTTTGGCTGTTAATGTTTTGGGAAGCAGGTGGCCGGTTTGTGCGGGTACTTTCCCCTGAATTGCTACTAAACATCATAGAGTAAAGGGCAGGCTTTTGAGCGCAAAAGTCTGCATATTTTTATAGTACACTGCTTTTGACTTTTTGATTATGGAACTATAATCTTTTTTTCAGGAGTACATGAATCATGAAATCTTTTCTTCCGGTGCAATTATTATTGATCATGCTGCTTTTGCTGAATCTTCCGTCCTGCGGTGGAAGCAGCGCTGGCGATGAAGAGCTTGCAGACAAAGTCGGCCAGATGCTTATGATCGGCTTCAGAGGGCTGGTGGTTGATGAGAACAGTCCCATTGTCCGGGATATTCAAAACGGCCTGGTAGGCGGAGTGGTGCTGTTTGATTACGATGTGGCTCTGGAAAGTCCAGCCAGAAATGTCCAGTCCCCGGATCAGCTGAGAAAGCTGGTTGCTGATCTGCAGGCTGCCGGCCCGGATACCCTGTTGGTGGCTGTGGACCAGGAAGGCGGAAGGGTGGCCAGGCTCAAGGAAAAATACGGATTTCCACCCACCGTATCCCAGCAGTGGCTGGGTACAGCCGATGATCCTGAGCTGACGTATGAATATGCATCAAAAACCGCCGTTACCCTCAAGGATATGGGTATCAACCTGAACCTGGCTCCAGTGGTGGATGTAAATGTCAATCCGGACAATCCGGTCATCGGCAGACTGGAAAGAAGTTTTTCATCTGATCCGGAAAAGGTGGCTGTGCACGCGGCAGAGGTAATAAAGGCCCACAGGGACAAAAATATTCTGACCGCGCTCAAGCATTTCCCGGGTCATGGCAGTTCCACCAGGGATTCACATCATGGTTTTACAGATGTGACCAATACCTGGCAGGAACTGGAACTAAAACCCTATGAACTTCTGTTTGATTCCCCTGGAATGGATATGGTCATGACCGCTCACGTCTTCAATGCGCGTCTTGACCCGCAATGGCCGGCCACCCTGTCTCCCGCGGTCCTGACTGGAATGCTCAGGGAGGACCTTGGCTACGAAGGAGTCATCATTTCTGATGATATGCAGATGGGAGCCATTCATGACGAGTATGGCCTGGAAACAGCCCTGGAGCAGACCATCAAGGCCGGGGCGGATATCATAATCTTCGGGAACAATCTTGTTTATGACCAAGATATCGCCTGGAAGGCCAGGGATATAATTCTGGATCTGGTCCGTGCAGGACAGATTCCCAGGGAAAGAATTGATGAGTCTTATGAACGGATTATGCAGCTTAAGTCAAAACTGCAGTAACTTGAAGCCCAACGCGGGCCATGCCTGTAACCCGAAAACATTTCCTCACGCAAAGGCGTCCATTTAAATCTTCCTGGAGGTGCTTACGCATTTAATCAGGCCAAGGCGTGACAAGCAAAGCTCGCCAAGGAAGGCAGGTTATCCGGAAAAGTTCAAGCAAAGCACGGCAGTTTTTCATACCTGATTTCATCGATACCCACCTGACAATGGCCTGTCTGCAGCTGCATATTTTTAAGTCCAGAGGCCGTGGCAGCAAGCCTTGCTTCAGGCAGTGCACTGCCTGTAAGCTCAAGGCGCAGTCTTAAGCTGCGGCTTTTTTTTCTCTATCCAGCAGTATAAAAACCAACAGGTTGGCAAAAAAACCCACCACGATCCCGTGAATTTCCCAGGGGCCGTTCAGGACATAATTCCAGATGAGCAGGGCCGCAATCCCCGCTCCAGCTCCACCTAAGAACTTTGTGCTGCTGACCCTTCTCTGCATTATGGCCATAACCAGGGGCACCAGGATTATGGGGGCCCAGAAATTGTATGCATATATCAAAATGTCCAGCACGCTTTCGATGGATAAGGCAAAAACCACAGCCATCACTCCCACAAGAAGTGTTACGCAGCGGGCCATTTTGACCTCGGATTCCCGGCTCATGGGTGTTCTGCGAAAGGGTTTCACCATGTCGTTACTGAAGCAGATGGCAGCGGCATTGAGAAAAGAGTCCGCTGAAGACATTATAATGGCAATAACAGCTGCAATTACAATGCCTTGCAGCAAAGGCGGCAGTGCCTGCTGCACCACGTAAGGCATGGCCAGATTGGGGTTAAGTTCGGGATTCAGCACCAAGGCCACCATCCCTATCAGCCCGGTGACAGCAAAAAAAGGAATGGAAAAAAGTCCGCTGTAAAGGGTGCCTCTGACAACCTGGCTCGCATTGCGGCCGATGAGCAGTCTTTGAAGGTATGGCGGAACAAGGGTCTCTCCGACTACAAAAGCCAGAAAAAGGGAAAAAAGGGCGATAACTGCTGCAGGTTCAAGGGAAATGCTTAAATGTCCCTGCGGTACAGTGCTGATAATGTGCTCCACTCCACCTGCACTTTGAATTCCCATGAAAAGAGTCATTGGCAGGCCCACTGCCAGGATTATGAACTGTACAATATCAGTCCAGACCACAGCCTTCATGCCTCCTGCAGTGGCGTAAGCGATGACAATACTACACCCTAGCAGTATACCCCAAAAACGTTCAAACCCGAGAAATACATTGGTAATGTATCCGATGGCACCGATTTGCGCGCCCAGGATTCCGGCACAAAGAATGAATCCGAACAGACCTGAAAATACCTTGGCGGTCTTGCCGTAATGAACCTCCATTATATCGCCCACTGAGATGGCGTCCCGGTATCTGTCCATCCTGGGGGCTATATATCCTGCCACAAGGATTTCCTTGAGGCTGAAGCCCCACAGGGCAACTATATTGACAATGCCGAACAGAAAAACCTTTTCAGCATTGCCCATGGAAAAACCGCCTCCAATAAAGGATGCGGACAGGGTGGCAAAAATTACCATCGAGCCGTAGGCTTTGCCTGCCACAGCGAACTGGGAAAGATTTTTGATGCCCCGGCCGGCCAGTATGCCGATAATGAGTACGCCGGCCAGGTAAACCAGAATAATAAAGTTGGTCATGAAAAAGTCCCTTACAGGCTGCAGGTTTAAAGGCAAGGAAAAAAGCTTCTGGGTCCAGAGAAAAGCCACTTTTTAGACCGGATGACTGGTTTTCCGGGTTTGCATTCGTCCACCACTGTCGGCCTGGGGGAGTTTGCGCCATGCTTGAATTAAATCCCCCCTGTCTACTTCAAAACATGGGCCTGCTGCGCCTTTCTGTTGGTGGCGCTGCCGGCCCGGATTTCTTTTTTATCCAGCCTGAGTTTCACATAATCGCTCAAAAGGTAGATGATGCGCTCCACCTTGTGCGTGGACTGCAATACAGCCTTGAGATGGGCATCATCATGCTCCTTTTGCCTGCCCCGGTATTTGTCCCGAAGATGGTCGAAGCGCTGCCGGTATTGCGATGTAAGTCCTTCCAGCATGGTAAAATCCATTACATCCCCGGTCTCAACAGCCATGGCTGTGGTATCGATCATGGTCCTCAGGCTTTCATGCATGAGCTGCTGCAGTTCTGATCCATCCACTGAAGGCTGCATACCCTTGCCGGGTTTTTGCTCCAGAAAGGCGTAGAGGTTGTTTTCCAGTGAAATGGCTATTTCCAGGCGGGCATTGCACTGGCGGTAGTTGTTTATGGTTTTTTCGTTCAATGGTTCTGCAGCTACCTGGTCCAGAGATTCTTTGAGCTCCCCGGTGAGGTAGAGAAACCTGTTGTGCATTTCTTCCAGCCTGGACCGGTGGACAGGGGCCGCCCTGGACTCGTCGTCTTCGGTATAATAGCCGGAGACAACCTTCCACAGATGGGGTTCTTTTTCCCTGAACTGCTGCAGGCGGGTATCGGGATGTGTGTAAATATCCCCGAACTGGAAGGGATTCATATAACCTTTCCAGAGGATAAAAAAACGCAAAGCGAAAAGAAGAAGCACCATGAACATGGTCAAGTAGAAAATAAGCCCCAGGCTTATTTCATAGGGGGTGTACATCAGGGCGCAGGTGTAAATGATGCCGCCCAGAATGGAAATTTCTGCATAGGTGTCCTGCTTGAGCATTTCGATGTTGAAGTCCGCCCTGACAATGTCCCGCAGGATCACGCCTCCGGAAGAAGTAAGAACCGCCATGGCCGGACCCCAGAGCCAAAGCGGTTCGGCCCTCATCTCCAGGGCCACGCCCACTCCGATGACGGTGAAACTGGCTACGGCCCAGGCATCGAAAAACTTGAACAGGCGGTCAAAAACGCTGCCAAGCCTATTTTCAATAAAAGCGTCTATTTTTTTGGCCAGGGTGCCGGAACGGTCGTGAATAAAATCGTAATACCTGATGATTGCGAATCCGGCCAGGACTATAGCAATGGCCACCAGGAAATAAGCCGGGGTTTCCAGGACAAAGACCTGGTCCACCCCGAGAAAAAGATCGCGCAGAACCCCGCCGCCGATGGCCGGCAGTGTAGCCAGAACCAGTGCCCCGAATAAATTGTAGCGCTCTTTGCGGGCCAGAAGCACCCCCGAGGTACAAAATGCCGCTATGCCCAGGAGATTTAGCACGGCGAACCAGGTCTGGCCGGTGGTGATGGACAGGTAAGCCGGAAGGACAAAGTCGCGGTGCAGGGTGCTTATACGTCCCTGCTCCTGCATGTCCTGCAGGATGGAGTTGAATTCTTCCAGCTGACCCCTTGATATGCTTTTTTTGCTAAAGAGAATATGAACCGGGATTTCCTGGCTTTTGATACCCAGTTTCTGCACCAGGCCGGATGCCTGAGACCTGGCAGTGAGGCGGTCCATGATTATGGGGTTGGCCACAAAAAGGTCCACCCTGCCCTCAACTACCAGGTGCAGGTTTTCCTCATAACCCTGGGAGGTGATGAGTTCCAGGTTAGGCGGAGGATCCTGCATAAGCTTCCTGAACTCTTCTGAACCGTAGGCATGGCCTTCAATCACGGCAATCCTCAGTTCCTCGCTTTGCAGGAACTGGAGTAACTCCTGCACCGAGTTCAAAGAGCTCAGCTTATCAATGCTTTTGTGGTAGTAGATTTCGTTTCTTTCTGTGCGGTAAGGCTTTGAAAAGTAAGCGAACTCCTCGCGGGCTTCTTCATAATAGGCCCCCATGAGAAAGTCTGTTTCACCGGTTTTGAGGCCTTCCAGGATTTCAGCCCAGGACATGGGCTCGAAAGTTACCCTGTGCCCGGTCTGCTCAAAGAGCTCCCTGGCTATCTGTATATCCAGTCCGGTGACTTCGGCCGCTGTTCCTGTGCCTGCCTGCATTTGATATGGTTCATCCGGGTACCAGCCGCTTCGCAGTTCATGGGCCTGGTTTTGGGCAAAGGCAGGATACAAAATGCCTGACAAAACCACAAAAAGACAGATGAGAAAGCACAGCCTGCAGGATTGCAGAGCCCTGTATGCAGAATTTATGGTCAAAGCAGGCATGGCTTGAAACATTGTCTTTTTATCTTGCTGGTAAACAGGAAATTATCCAAAGGCCGGGTTTGTATAGTTGATGTTTTGTCCAGGAACTTATTCTTTTCAGATATCCTGCCTTTTTATTTTTCCACAGTTACCGGCTTGTCGGATGTGCCGGCGTAAAATACAATTATCTCTGCCGGTTCGTCCGCCTCGTTTACCCCGTAATGCCATTTATCCACCACCTCCACTATGGCTTCTCCAGACTGAAGGATGAGGGTCTCGTCTTCTTCCGTGACCACCTTCAACTCTCCCTTTAGCAGAACACCGACGTTGATTACAGGGTGCTTGTGCAGGGGCAGTGTTGTCCCCGGAGGCACAGTTATTCTAAGCACCTTTATTTCAGGAGTACCCTCTGGATAATCGGGAAGCATTTCCCCGTCCCAGCTCTTGCTGGTCTGAATGAGTACCTGCGATTCAACCCCGGTCTCTTCACCAGCCCATGCGTTTGTCCACAAGAGCAGGGTCAGCAGCATAAATGAAGCGATACATTTTTTCGTATTCAAGATGTTCTCCTTAAAGATGTGACTGAAGGAAAATATTGCAGATTTATTGATCATGACCGGTTCTGAGGATCTTGAACTGGAAGTATCTGTTTAGCGCTTTTAAGGAAAGCAGGGGACAGGCACTCCGGGACCCACTTGAGCATCATTTTGTGCTTAAAATATCTCATTTTTTGGGACAAGTGGGTCCCGGAAGAGCCAGTCCCCATGCCACATGCAAAGCGCTAAACAGATACAACTGGAAATACCCAGGATTGAAGATCTACCTCAAACAGCTGATTTCAAATAATGTTCCTGCTGGATGCCAATGTTGTCTCCGAGTTGAGAAAAATCCGCCGAGGCAAGGCTGATCCGGGTGTTATGCCATGGGCCGAAGGAGCCGTCAGCAGTGCTTTCTACCTCTGTGTAATAACAGCTCAAGAGCTGGAAATCCGGATTCTGCTGGCTGATATACGTGATCCGGAAAAGGGAAAAATTTTGCGTTTTTGGTTGAAAGGCAGAACCCTAAAGGCCTTGGATGTGTAACCAGTCAGGGGGACAGGTACCGGCCAAAGGGACAGTCCCCGCGACACTTGTCCTGCACAAATTCACAAAGTACAGACGCAAAATTTTGTGAAGCTGCATAATCATTACTTAGCGGGGGACAGTCCCCTGGCCTTGTGCCATTAGTCACCACCGAGGACCCCCCTGAATGCTTACTTGGATGGGATGTTTCAGGTTCAGGCCGGTAAATGAGAACTGTTCAATTTTTTTGGCAGTCTGGGGTTGCTGAACAATAATTCAGCAACCCCAATAAGTTACAGGCTTTCAAGGTGTTTCAGCAAAGACTGACGTTCAGCATCGCTTAGAGGCTCTCCGAAATTTCCCTTGCCCTCCATTCTACTGACCGTGTCTTTCCAGCCGTCCATGTCATGGCCGGCTCTTTCAATTCTTCCAGCCCCATGACATGTTGTGCAGCGGTTTTCCATAATGACCTGTCCGTCGTCAGCCTGTAGGCTCTTGCCCTGCAGGCCGAAAACAAGAAACCCGCTTAGAATCGCCATGCATAAAGGTGCCACTATAAACTTTTTCATTTTCTGCTCCCCTTGTTGTTTCTCTTGTTAACATGTTACTGAAAAGCTTACTTCAAGAATCAAATTTAAATTCAGCATAAGACAGGGGGTTGTAAGTTGTCAATCAGCAAGGAATTCCAAGTCCAAACAAACAGGATTCCAGAGTTTATCGAGTATATTCAATGGGTTATGTTGGAAAGTGTGGCAATATTTGCTGCGCTGCATATGCCGGATTTGAAAAAGGCTTTTGTCCTGGTCAAATTCATACTCAGGTTTTCCTGCTTTTCGGGATGCTCTGGATCAGAACTAAAGGACGGGGAAAACCAGCAAGTCTTATTCAGTCAGATGTAAATAATTCAGGACAGGACCTCTCTATACAGGACCTCTCTATCTCCGGAAAATTTTTTTTAGATCTTGATATCCGGCAGCCAAAGTAAAAATAAGGATTAAAACAAGAATGTAAAAAGCCGGACTTCCGGCGGGCAGCATTTGCAGGAAATAAAGAAAAGGAAAGGCTATAAGTAAAAGCAGCCCAATCAAGAAGAGATAATATCCAAGAGATCTGTTGCTCATAACTGTTGACCTCCTTTGTCATTGTTCACGAGTCAATAGTTCCACGGCCAAAAAATCTGGATGACATGATGTGTCAGCAAAAAGTTTTTTTGGCTCCACACTGCTAAGGATCTGTCACGATATAAGTGTTAAATTTGTCTTATTGTTCCCACGCTCTGCGTGGGAACATTCCCTGGACGCTCCGCGTCCACAATGACCGCAGGAGCGGTCGGGCTACGCTCCCACGCAGAGCGTGGGAGCGATAAACCCCCAGATTATGCAAGCATTATGTAACACTTATTTTATGACAAACACTAACTGATAATATATGTCAGCGATTAAAATTGACAACCGGAAATGAAATTGAGGCTAATCGCTTCAGGCTGTTTGCATTCACGATTGATATATCTTAATTCTTCCCTTGGCTGTGGTTTAGAGCAGCCTGGCGGATAAGCAGGGACTTATGAAGAGAAGCTTTGAAACACGAAAATGGCTGTAGAGGATGCGGGGCATCCTGCTGGCCGGGCACGGAGGTGGTAATGAGATCCAATGTTTTTTTCAGGCCGGGCAAAGTAATCACCTTGCTGGTTGCGGTTTCCGTGGTATGTATGCTGTGCGCATCTTCTTGGGCTCTGGCCGGCAGTAATGGTTCCCAGCCAGCAGACGTTACAGGGGAGTCTGTAGACGAATTTGAAGGCGGGGAGCGGTATCAGGCCGGTGAGATCAATATCCTTCATCTTTCCGGATCATACCGGGAAATGGGGCGTCAATACGGCAGGTTGCTGTCCAAACCCATGCAAGATCTTTATCAGTCAGCCATTGTAGAATATTTTAAAAAAGAGAAGGGGCTTTCTTCTGAGGACATGCTTCTGGCCGCCAGAGGTCTCTACGAATTTTATCCCCGGCGATTCAAGGATATCATGGAAGGAATGGCCGAGACGTCCGGTCTTTCCCTTGAGGAGCACATCCTGCTCAATGCCCTGGAACTTTACGGCACCATGAGCGGATGCTCCGCCATATTTGCCTGGGATGATTATACGCCCGGCGGACAGCTGATTGCCGGAAGAAACTACGACTGGTTCGACAGCTACACGGATTTTGCCGAAAGCCTCACCGTTACCGTCTTCAATCCGGATTCCGGAGTTCCAGCTACTATTGTCACCTTTGCCGGGGTAATCTATGCCACAACCGGAATGAATGCCAAGGGGCTTTTTCTGGAGCTGAACAATGCATTACCTTCCGGTGGTGGACTCACCTATACCAACCGGGTACATGCCATAAGCAATCTCATGGCTTTTCTTTTCGACTACGAAAGCATGGAACAACTGGACGCGGCCATGAACACCACCCGTTCCAATTTTTCCTATATTATTAATACAGCCGACTCCAGGGGGGCTTATTCCTATGAATGGCCACCTTTTGATCTCCTCCGCCGCTCAGGGGATGAGCCCGGGCTTCTGGTGTCCACCAACCATTTTGTTGATCCCTCATGGGGACTGATGCAACAGGAGGGTACCGGGTTTCGATCCGTTGAGCGCCGCGACAACCTGCTGGAGCAGGCCCGCAAATACAAGGGAAATATTGATCTGGGGAAAATGAAGGACATGTTGGACACGCCCCTGGAAAAGGGCGGACCCACCTGGCCGGATCAAGGTGATATCCGGACCGTTTATCAGGTAGTCGCAGTGCCGGAGTCGCTCGCTTTGTGGGTCAAGGTGCCCGGCTTTCAGGACTGGATCGGTATTGACCTCAAATCACTTTTTCATGAACAGGGATCAGAAGTCAGAGGTTCGGGGTAAGTTCAAATAAATGTAGCCATTCAGTATCCGACTTTTTGCGGTCGTCGATTGATATGTCTTGCGTAAATTTTTTCCCTGCAACTACACTTAGCAAATGGATTACTTGTTAAAGTATGGATGGATAAATATCGTTTTAGAGTTAATTGCAGACCTGTTTTCCAGTCAAAATAACAGATGTTGAATCAGAATAAGTATCCTTAACCATGTATATCGCAGAAATGCTGCATGCAGAATAATAAAAGTTCGACTTTCAAAGACATGAAGAAACGGTCCAGGGCTCCGGGCCATCTTTTGTATGCCGTTGACGAGCATCCTCCATGGTGGATGAGTGCATTGCTGGGCCTGCAGCTGGTACTGCTCATCGTTGGTCCCATAACCATTACTCCGGTGGTGGTGGCCAGGGTGGCTGAAATCGACCCCGGGCAGTTCTCTTGGATCATTTTCGCCTCGCTTGTGGCCAGCGGCATCGGTACCTTTGTCCAGGTCCGGCGGGTGGGCAAAATCGGGGCAGGGTATCTGCTGTTTATCGGTTCCTCAGGGGCGTTTATCGCCTGTTCTCTGGCAGCGGCCGAGGTAGGGGGCATGTCCCTGGTGGCCACCATGGCTGTTCTTTCGGCTCCGCTGCAGATTCTTTTCGGGCTGTTTTTAGGTCCTTTGCGCAGGATCATCACTCCCCTGGTGGGAGGCGTGATCATAATGCTCATTGTAGTCAGTGTGCTGGGAATCGCCCTGGATCTCATGAGCGGACAGCAGGAGGATGTTCCGCAAAGTTACTACCTCCTGGTATCAGTGGGCACTCTGGTGTTCATCCTCCTCCTGGCGGTGTTCGGAAACAGGGTGGTGCGTTTGTGGAGCCTGGTGCTGGGTATTTTTGCCGGCACACTCATGGCATCATTTCTGGGCATGACCGACTTTTCCGGGCTGGCCGGGGAAAGCTGGGCCGGACTGCCTTCGGGCAGCTGGCCTGGATTCTCCCTGGTCCCTGCACCTGAGTTTTTGTCCATATACCTGGCCTTTGCCCTGGTGACCATTGTGGGGGGCGTGGAAACCCTGGGCGACAGCATGGCCATCCAGAAGATCTCACAGCGAAATTTCCGCAAAATCGACTATGAAAGGGTCCAGGGGGCCATATATGCCGATGGTACAGCCAACGCAATAGCCGGAGCCCTGGGAACAATCCCCAACACCACCTATTCCAATGCCATTCCGGCGGTGGAGCTTACCGGTGTTTCCGCCCGCAGGGTCGGCTACTGCGCTGCCCTTATCCTGGTGCTTCTGGCCTTTTCCCCCAAAATGGCCGCACTCATTGCCGCAATTCCTTCCCCTGTAATCGGGGCTTTTTTGTTTGTCCTGCTGTCCATGCTTTTTGTAACCGGGATAAAGCTGGCGGCTTCCCATGGGCTTAATTATGAAAGCGGGATTATAATCGGGGTTTCCTTCTGGACAGGCTATGCCTTTGAAAACCAGTTCTTTTTCCCTGATATGATTCCGGAAGCTGCCGAGCCTTTCATGGCCAATGGCATGGCCATGGGCGGACTTGCCGCTATTTTGCTAAGCCTTCTCTTTCACTTGAGACCCGCAGGCCAGGCCAGCTTTGTCGTGGAGCGCAACGTGCGGGATTTTACCCGGCTGCAGAATTTTATCAATGAATACGCCTCAGCCAGGAAGATTGCCCCTTATCAGTTACAGAAGCTGCACCTCACCGCAGAGGAACTTTTCGCTTATCTCTGCGCTTCAGAAGAGTTCAAGGCTCCGCGCATGCAGGTGAACCTGCGCAGGGAAAACAGAAAAATTTACGTGGAATTCATCGACTCTTCCTCTGCCCGGGACCTGGACTTTGCCCTTGAGGCACTAGAGGAAAAAGACGGAGAGGTGGATCCCGCAGAACTCGGGCTTCTTCTTCTGGGAAAATATGCCGAAAACATAAGGCATATCAAGATCGGAGGTATCAACTATATTTCCTTTGAGCTGCCTGATGAAGAGTAGGAACAAGTCTGGAAGACAGCAGCAAAGAGAGGCAGGAGGCCCCCATGCAGGCTGTAATTTTTCATGAGACACTGCGCTATGTGCAGGATCATCCAGTGCCCGGTCCGGAAAAGGGTCAGGCCAGGATAAGAGTGAATCTGGCCGGGATCTGCAGGACCGACCTGGAGATCATGAAGGGCTACAAGGGCTACAAGGGCATCCTGGGCCATGAGTTCACCGGGGTGGTGGAAAGCTGTAATGATGCTTCCTGGGTCGGCAAGCGTGTCGTGGGGGAGATAAATGCGGCTTGCGGCCTCTGCGAGTGGTGCATGGCAGGACTTGGCCGGCACTGTCCCAACCGCGAAACTCTGGGGATTTCAGGCCTGGACGGATGTATGGCCGAGTACTGTGTACTGCCGGTGACAAATTTGTTCAGCGCCGATGGCCTTTCTGAGGAAAGGGCTGTTTTGACCGAGCCCCTGGCCGCGGCCTGTGAGATCCTGGAGCAGGTTCCCCTGCAGGGCAATGAAAGGGTGGTGGTTCTGGGAGACGGCCGCCTGGGTATTCTCTGCGCCTGGGTCCTGGCCACGGTTGCAGGCCGGGTGACCCTGAGGGGGCATCACCGGGACAAGCTGGAGCTGGCCCGGTGGCGTAGTCTTGAGACCTCCCTGCGGGGAGAAGGAATAGAGCCGGGAGCAGATGTCGTGGTGGACGCCACAGGCTCGGGCAGGGGAATTGAGCAGGCCATGGACCTGTGCCGGCCCCGGGGGACCATAGTGCTCAAGTCCACAGTGGCCCTGCAGGGCGAGGTAAACCTGGCCCCGCTGGTGGTAAACGAGATCACCCTGGTGGGGTCACGCTGCGGGCAGTTCAGCCACGCCCTGGACATGATGCACAGATTCCCGGACATGCCCCTGGAGCGCCTGATCACCCACCGCTATCCCCTGCACCAGGCCCTGGAGGCCTTTGAAACGGCCCAAAGCGGTGAAGCACTGAAGGTAATCCTGGAAGTTCACAAGGGATGACCAGCCGGCACTTGTAAACATTCAGGCATTCATGATGGCATTACTCACCACTAAGGACTGCCTGAATGATGTGGCTGCAAAAGTGACTTTTTGCAGTCACATCTATTATGAGGAGATGTGGGAAAAATGCATAAAAAATCAGTATCTGTTTAGCGCTTTTAAGGAAAGCAGGGGACAGGCACTCCGGGACCCACTTGAGCATCATTTTGTGCTCAAAAAGACTCAATTTTTGGGACAAGTGGGTCCCGGAAGAGCCAGTCCCCGTGCCACATGCAAAGCGCTAAACAAATACAAAAATCAAGATGTTGCAATGTATCTGCAACATGGCGAGACTGTTATTTTACTATTTTTTGCAGATAAGATGTTGATTTGAGCAGTATAACATGCCGTATTATTTAAAAAAAGCAGCATTCATGCTCAAGTAGTTGAAATTGTTGGTTGATTTTTTTTGGGTTGGAAGGGGTTGCGTTATGCTAAAAAAAATGCAATAGGGGTATGCACTTGACTCCGGTTCCTGCTGACGCTTAATATTCCTCCCCATGGAGGACTACCCGACAACTATTCTTGAACTGGAAGATCGGTTCAGCTTTGAAAAAGATTGCCGTGAGTACCTTTTTAAACTTCGCTGGCCCGAGGGGTTCCGGTGTTCGCGGTGCAGCCATGAACAATATTGGCAGAGAACCAACGGCCTCTTTGAATGCAAAGGATGCGGGTTTCAGGTTTCTGTAACTGCCGGTACGATTTTTCAAGACACCAAGAAGCCTCTTCGTCTCTGGTTTAGAGCTGTTTGGCACGTGACCAGTCAGAAGTATGGGGCCAATGCGTTGGGTCTTCAACGTGTCCTCGGACTTGGGAGCTATCGTACTGCTTGGTCTTGGTTGCATAAACTTCGTCGAGCAATGGTTAGACCTGGAAGGGATAAGCTATCCGGAATCGTCCAGGTCGATGAAAGCATGTTTGGTGGCAAAAGGCCTGGCAAAAGAGGCCGTGGAGCCAGTGGAAAGGCTTTGGTATGCATAGTTGCACAAGTTGATGGTCAGCGGATTGGCAGGATCAGGCTTCAAGTTATCCCAGATGCTTCTGCTGAGAGCCTGGAAGCTGCAATTATGAATACCATTGAGCCAGGAACCGTTGTTCAAACTGATGGCTGGCGAGGATACAACCAACTTCAAAAAAAGGGCTATGCTCATGAAATCGTTCGCAGTGATTACGTTATTGGCGATGATCTGCTGCCCTTTTGTCATCGCGTAGCAAGTCTTCTAAAAAGATGGCTTACAGGGACACATCAAGGTTCGGTAAGCCACAAACACCTTGGTTATTACTTGGACGAGTTTACATTCCGTTTTAATCGAAGGACTTCTCGATCACGAGGAAAACTCTTCTATAGGTTAATACAACAGGCTCTGATGATTGATCCGGTCACAAACAAATCTTTGGTTAAAAAACAAGAAGTTGAGAAATGAACCGGAGTCAAGTGCATACCCCTAAAATGCAATTTTAAAATTCTTTTTTTTTAATATGATGGCAAGGAAAAGGTCAATAGTTGAGCTGTACTTTGAAACCCTGGTAACCTGGACTTTGTACGCATTCGTGCATTTTAAAAAACCGGCCTGAAAAGCCCTGCGCTCATGGCCGGGTGTTTTATGCGCAAACGATACCCATGCCTGCCAGTTGAGCACATGCCGGGCATGGTCGGTTCAGGATGGTGCTCCAAGGCGTGAATGTCATATGACATCTACATATAATCTTTATAGTTTATGCTTAAGCGGCGATGCATGTTATTTTTTATTAACCAAGGAGGTTTTTTATGGCTATTCAGGATGAGATTCCCAAGTCGCGGCTGACTCTGCGGTACCGCACAGAAATAAACGGTCAGCCTCAGGATGTACAGCTGCCATTGAGGCTGCTTGTAACCGGTGACTATTCACTGGGAAGTTCCAAGGACAGAAAACTGGATCTGGATGAGCGCAAGATGCGCAACATGGATGGCAGAAATACAGATGCCGTTATGAAGGATATGGGCATTAACCTGAAATTTTCTGTCCCCAACAAGATCGATCCAGACAAAGAAGAAGACATGGAAGTGGAGTTGCCCATTGAAAGCATGAAAGGTTTTTCCCCGGATCAGGTGGCTCAAAACGTGCCCAAGCTCAAGGGGCTGCTTGCTCTAAAGAGGCTGGTGCAGGAAGTAAATTCCAATATCGACAATCGCAAGGAATTTCGCAAGCTTTTAAGCGATCTCATCAGCAATCCTGATGCATTGTCCAAAATGCAGGAAGAGCTTAAGGCATTTGAAAATTTTAAGCTCCCTAAAGGCAAAGCCCAACAAGAATAAGGCGCAGGTCTGGCACAGTCAGTTTACAACAATTTTAAATCAGCGAGGATTTGCATATGGCGGAAGAAAAACAGCAGGCAGAAAAGACTGAAGAGCAAACCCAGGAAGCCATTGATTTAAAAAGGTTCCTGTCCAGTATGCGTCTGAGTACTGAAGTGAGTGAACCGGTGCCCATGGTTCAGGACGGCCTGTCCAGTGTGCAGGAAAATATAAGCGATGAAGACCGCTTTATATCCGGCCTGGCGGCTTTGCTGATGAACGTTGATCCATCAACAGGACGTTTTGACAAGGCCCTGATCCAGGACATTGTGGCCCAGATTGATGAAATGGTAAACAGTCAGCTCAATGAAATCATTCATCACGATAACTTCAAGCAGGTGGAGTCCAACTGGCGTTCCTTGAATGATCTTATCCAGAATACCAATTTTAAAGCCAATGTCATGATTGACATCCTGGATGTTTCCAAGGACGAGCTCTTTGAAGACTTTGAGAGTAACGCCGTGGACATCACTGGAAGCGCACTTTTTAAAAAGGTCTACGTATCCGAATATGACCAGTTTGGAGGCAAACCTTTTGGCGGCATAATCGGTCTTTACGAATTTACTCACACCCCTCAGGACGAATTCTGGCTTAAAACCATGGGCAAGGTTGCAGCGGCCAGCCATGCGCCCTTTTTAAGCTCTGTTTCCCCCAGTTTTTTTGGTTGCGACAGCATAGAAGAGCTTGCCGGGATCAAGGATCTGGAAGGTCTGATGAATCATCCCAAGTACGGTTCCTGGAACCAATTGCGTGACTCCGAGGAAGCGGCCTACCTGGGACTGACTCTGCCCAGGTATATTGTTCGTCTGCCGTATGATCCGGCTAAAAACCCCACAGGGGATCTCAATTTTTATGAAGACGTCAAAGGAGATAATAACGAGGACTATCTGTGGGGCAGTTCGGCCATCCTGTTTGCTCAGAACATGGTACGTTCATTTGTCCAGTCCGGGTGGTGCCAGTATCTCAGAGGGCCTAAAGGCGGGGGGCTGGTGACCGGACTTCCGGTGCACGCCTTCAACATCCGGGGTGAAGAAGAAATCAAGGTCCCTGTGGAAATGGTTGTTCCGGATTACCGCGAACTGGAATTTGCCAATGCCGGTTTTATTCCCCTGGTTTACCGCAAAGGTTCGGCAGAGGCCGCTTTTTTCAGTGCTCAGTCACTGAAAAAGGCCAAAAAATTCAAGGATCCCAAAGATACGGAAAACTCGCAACTGGTAACAAACCTGTCATATACTTTTTCCGTCACCAGGGTAGCTCATTACGTCAAAAGCATCATGCGGGACAACATCGGCACCAGTGCTGATGCTGCCTATATCAAGCAGGCTCTTGAAAAATGGATATTCAAGTATGTCACTACTGTTGTCAATCCCGACGACCTGACACTGCGCAATTATCCGTTCAAAGCTGCTACAGTTGACGTTGTCCCCAGAGAGGGAATGATTGGCTGGTATGACTGCTCCATAAGCATTCTGCCCCATATTCAGTTTGAAGGCATGGATGTGGAACTCAAACTCGATGCCCGGCTTTAGACAAGGAAGCCGCACATAGAATATCCTGTGTTTTACTTATAGATTGTTCGTTTTTGACACGGAAAAATCCGAAAAAAATCAATTAATAAATTATAAGGAGAGTTTGTCATGGCAGTTACAGATTTAATGTGCAGTGTATATCAGGGTTTTAATTTTCAAAAGGATCAGCAGGACAGGGTTGGGCATATTACCTCACTCACAATCGGTGATGACGAAATTTCAGCAGATCTCAAGGTCACAGACCCTGAAGACCTGAGTGCTACTGTTGATGCTGTAGGTGTGATTTCCCGGATAGCCTGGGACGGAGGTTTTGCAGAACCTATTATAGCCAGCTTTCGGGTAAGCAGATCCAACAAAAACGTTCTTGCAACCAAGCAACATCAGAGCCTGGCTAAAACGGGTGTAAAAATAGCTTTCAATGTCTATGAATACGATCAGGGCAATTCAGCTTATTTTAAGTGCTTTCATACTGATGAAACAGACTTAAACGGTGTCATCTACAAAAGAGGAGGAGAGCTACAGTTCAATGTCGAACTTGAAGAGGCTCAGGATGTCATGAAGCCCTCCAACTACGAAATGTTCCTCGGTGTTGCTCCCACAGACGAAGCTCAGGAGATTCAGATGGCAATTTCTGTCTCTGATAAGTTTACCAAGGGGTGGGGCGTAGAGGTGTCCTAAAAAGGTATCTGTTTTAAGGTTTGCAGCTCTCAAGGGGACTGGCTGTCCCCGCACTGATTGACAAATAAATAAAACATGGACTGTTTACAATAAAAAGTGCGGGGATGCTGTCCCCTTGCCTTCCTTAAAAGGCCTGAACAGATACAAAAGGAAAGATATGAACCAGAAGCTGGCGCGAGTTAGATGGGAAATGGGACAAACCCTGCTTCCCGGCCATCTGGAGGCGCAGGAAGAATCCCTGGCGACTGAAGTGGATGCACGCCTGCGCAACATGGGATTGCCATATTATGGTCTGGTACGCCTGCAATGGAACGAGACCATGCTGCCTGAGGGTGTGCTGGCCGTACAGAGCCTGACAGCCATAATGCCTTCCGGGCTTTTTCTTGATATTCCCGGCAATACCCGGGCTGAGCCTATGAATTTGAACAACATAGGATCTGTGCAGGTGCCGGTATATATGCACCTGGTTATACCAGGTCATGAGCAGCAGGCATCATCTCCGCATCTGGATGAACCTGGAGATATCCCCCGCAAGCAGCACTTTATAATCTTTTCTTCAGACCAGGCCCAGTCTGATGCTCTGGAGAGTCTGCGCCTGGGGCTTTTTTACAAAGATCCTCAGGGAACATGGCAGCTGTCCAGTGGTTCCATTCCTCCTTTTCTGCAAGTGGGACGTTGTCCATTTCTTCAGCAGGAACTCAAAGAGCTTGAGCAGTTGCTGGAGGTGTTTCAGCAGAAGCTTTCCCAGGAAATAGCTGCCAGTTACCTGAGCGGCGACAGTATGTTCAGTGCCAGGGAATGCCTTAAAAGCTCCATTCGGACAGGGCGGATGCTGGCCAATATTTCTGCCCAGTATCAGCCTCATCCCTTTTATCTGTATGAGGCCCTCAAGGAATTTTTGACGGATGTAGCTCTTTATCGCGATATGCAGCCAGAGCACGTGCTGGCCCCATACGATCACGAGGCACTGGGCAAGTGTTTTCAAAACATCCTGGAACCTTTGAAGGAACATATGCGTCAGTTTCAGCGAAGAGCCACCTTTTTGCCCTTTGAATTCAAAGACGGATTACACCAGGTGGACCTTCCAGGGCAGGTCAAGGAGGCTAAGGAGTTTTATCTTCTGGTGCAGAAAAGCCATGTCCACGCTGCCGTTTCCCTGCAGAACCTCAAGCTTGGAGGGCGCAGTCGCTTATCTACCATCCACAGGCTGGCCCTGCAGGGGATACCCCTGAAAAAAATTGAGCGACCGCCATTCCAGCACAAGTTTGGCCCGGAAGTGGATTTTTACCAGCTTCAGCCAGGCGAAGAATGGGATCAGGCCCTGCGGGATCTGTCCTTAGC
This sequence comes from Desulfonatronospira thiodismutans ASO3-1, assembly GCF_000174435.1. NCBI lineage: Bacteria > Pseudomonadati > Thermodesulfobacteriota > Desulfovibrionia > Desulfovibrionales > Desulfonatronovibrionaceae > Desulfonatronospira > Desulfonatronospira thiodismutans. Next base: position 675,728 of record NZ_ACJN02000002.1, on the reverse strand, counting down.
TTTTTATGATATGCCTGCTTTCAGTGGAGTCAGGTTTTTTGTTTACTGGAGGGGTGCATAAAAAATATGGGACTCTTTGACAAGTTTGCCGTGGGCAGTAATGAGAAAAAGTCTGAAGAGCTGCAGGATATCCTGCAAAACCTCAACAGTATCCTGAATACCAAGAAACACTACGGTGCTCCCTTGGGAGATCTGGGTATGGACGATATGAACTATCACAGTTCAAGAGGACTGCTGGCCAGCAAAATGGCTGAACAAATCAAGGAGAATGTTGAGAGGTATGAACCGCGACTTCGTATAGTTTCTGTAGAACCTACAGAAAGTGAAAATCCCCTGCACCTATCCTTTGTGCTGGTTTGCGAACTGAGAGACAAATCCCAGAAACTGAAGGTTGTTTTTGATTCATTTTCAAGCGTTTATTCCATGGAACATGCCCTGTAGGCATGCACAAACCTATAAAGGCGGGATATGTTCACCGATGCCATAGAACTGAACCTGAAGCTGACCATATCTCAAAAGAGTGTTGATATTGCAGCAGGCAATGTCAAGCTCTGGGAGCTGGATCTGCACAACTGGGGTTTTACAGGGCGTGCTGAATTTGCAGTTTCACTGGTGCATGAAGATGATTCCCTGTTTGAGCTGTTTACCGGCAGCGAGACAGTTCAGGTCGAGCTCAAGTTCAAACCTTATTACATCCCCGAGGGAACCAGTGTGGAGTATGTTGAACTCAAAGGACTGGTTACCCATAAGGCCATAACTGCAGAACAGACCATTGAAAGGGGGCCTTTGAAAGGCAATCCCGTAGTGTACCGCATGTATGAAATCTTTTTTGTCGATCCTGCACAGGCAGTATGGAAATGTCATCGGCCACTGGAGCTGATGACGGATAAAAGTGTCAAGGACTTGCTGCAGGCCCATAAAACAAGCCGGATAAACCTGAATTTTCAGTGGAAGGTTCTCAATGAAAAGCTTCCCATGCTGGCCCTGTACCTTGGCTCCGAGGCTGGAAAAGCAGACTTTTACGATTTTGTGATGTGGTATGTGGATACCAGGAACGGAATCTGGAGCTTTGACGCTTCAAAAAACAGCTACACCCTTAGCGAAACCAAGGATACTGAGGGTGAACCCGATAATCTAAACAAAGATGCAGTGCAGTCCCTGAGAATGGATTTTCCTGAGCCTCCCAGGGAGAGACTTCGATTACTCAATTCCTTTGCCGAAAACCCTCAGACCAAAAAGATTGAAAACAAACTGGCCATGGAGGGGATAACCAGAGATATTCTTGTCAATTACCCGGTGACTTCCGATCTGAACAACCGTGAGGCTCTGGAGAAAAAGCGACAAAAGATTCGGGAACATGAACTGCTGCTGTATTTCAGTAGCTATCCTATGCTTTGTCTCATCCCGGGAAAGTTTTTAAAACTGGAAAAAGGATTGTGGAGTGAAAACCTGTATACCACAGGAAAAACCTATCGCATAAGAAGCCTGCATATTAAAGCCGGCGCAACAGACGCCAACCCTGATTCTGACCGGGATATGCCCTTTAATCGTTATGAGATGGAAATGTGTTCCAGGCTGGAGACTAAGGACGAGACCTGGCAGGAACTGCCTGAATATGTGCCGCCTGCTTATCCCGTTTACCTCGAAGGGCTGGTGGTCAGCGAGCATGGAGACAAAGATGAAGAGACCTATCAGATACATGAAGATTCCAAAACCTCTCAGCGTTACTACAAGGTCAAAATTCCCCTTCTAAATAATCAGGAACTGCTGATGCCGTTCATGCCCCTAATTCAGTCAGGACATTTTTATTTTCCAGTTTATAAAGGGGCCCGGGTACTGGTTGCCTTAGAATTTGACCATGCCACCATGGCCGGATGTCTGGACTGGCGCGGTGAAGCCCAGGTGCCGGCGGATACTCAGGGCAACAGGATTATGATGGGCAAGACACCCACAAGCCGCACCGCCATCAGTCATGTTTACCAGGACAATCTCCCGGTGTTCGCCATGGAGAGGCAGGAAGAAAAGGATACCGAGTCAATCACTTTTTCCCAGGGCAGGCTGGTAATTCAAACCAGTGAGAAAAAGGGGTAACTTTACGGTTATCTGTTATCAGTTATTTGTTATCAGTAAGACAAGACATCTGGTAACACTACAGCTAACGCGGACGTAACCATTCAGGCGGTCCTCGGTGTTGATTGCTGTCCCCAGGCCGGTTCCGGTGCCCCCCCCTGAAGGGTTACGAATACAAGGGCTGGGGTGCCTGTCCCCTGCTTTCCTTAAAAAGGGCTAAACTGTTACAAACAAGGGTAAGTTTATATGGCTGCTTTAGCCTGTCGCATCGAGCTGGATAAAGAAAAAGGTGTAACCGTCACAGTAGAAAACGAGGATGGTAAAATCACCCAGACACTGGTCATGGACGGCACATCCATTATTCTTACCTGTAAGGGGCAGGATGATACCAGCAGTATTACCCAGAAGCAGGACAGCATAGATATCAAATGTAAAAACTTTAACCTGGACGCAGAAAGCATAACCTGTCAATCAGAAAAGGATACTGTTCATAAAAGCCAGCAGAAGTATGAAATCCAAAGCACCAAGGATATGCTGCTTAAATCAGAATCGAATTTCAGTGCCAAATCCGACTCCAAGGCGGAAGTCTCTGGAAAGAGCCTGGAACTCTCGGCCGATAATAAGGCAGCACTCTCTGGAGCCGACGTATCAGTCAAGGCCAAAAACAAAACCGATGTATCTGGAAACAAGCTGGGTCTTTCGGGGAAGATGCAGGCTGATATGGATGCCATGAGCGTCAAGGTGGCCGCCAAGGGCAAAATGGATGTACAAGGAAAGCTGACAACAATAAAAGGCTCAATAACCAACGTTCAAGGCAAAATGGTCAAGTTGGGCTGATAGGGTTTTAAGGTAGTTATGCGTATAGATGAAAAGATCCACAAAGCTTTCCTGGAGGAGATAAGCGCTCTGGAGAACTTTCGAGTCAACTACGCTTCAATCCATCCATCAGCCCCACTGGATCGTGACGATCCAGATGTGAGGCGGCTTATGGAGACCATGGCTTTCTTCAACGCCAGATCCCGCCTGGCAGCTGAAAAACATATACTGGCTCTTCGAAGACGACTTTTCAGGCAGTATTTTGACTATCTTTTATCACCCATGCCTGTAGCAGGTCTTATGCAGGCCCAGCCTACAGCTCAGCTTGCTGATACTCTGAGCCTGCCCAGAGGAACCCAGTTTCTGGCGGTTCCACCCGACGGACGTCAGGCATTCTTTTCTACCCTTACAGACCTGAGCCTGATGCCTGTATCCCTTTCCGGCTTAACAACCCTGTATCGTCCTGACCGCGGGACCCGAGTTCTGCTGCGTTTGGGAGTGCCGTACCCCCGTAGTGACAGCATAGGAACTTTGCGCATTCATATCAATTACTTAAATGATTTCAAGGACTCCCTGAGAGTCCTGCATGCTCTGAGCAAACATCTGGTCCACTCAAGCGTGGTTTACGATGAGGCTGTTAATGAGACAACTTCCGGCCGGCCCTGCTCTGTTACTTTCGGACTGGAGCAGCAAAACCCTGGTGAGGACCAGGCGGATCATTTCTCCCACCCTATTGAAAAAGAACGTCTGTTGATACATTTTCCCCAGCAGCAGCTTTTTATGAACATCAAGGTGGCTCCGTCCCCAAGGCCATGGAGCACTGCAACCCTTTGCCTGGATCTTGATGAAAACTGGCCCGCCAACCTGAACCTGAACCGGGGTATGTTTCAACTGCATGTAGTACCAGTGGTCAACCTCAAAAGGGATCTTGCACAACCCATAATATGTCAGGGAACAAAAGAGCAGCACGGCATTTTTCATCACATGCCCGAAGCTGGATTCTGTCTGCACTCGGTGCGTGGAGTGTATGAATCAGGGCCTAATGGATTCATACCGCTTCGTTCAGGTACCTTTATGGGAGGAAGTGGTTCTTACGAAGTTGACTTTTCTTCTCAGAACGACACCCAGGGGGTCTGGCTGCTTCTCAACTACCCTGAAGCCTTTGAAGATAAAAAACAGATCAGTGTGGACGCCTTGTGGCATCAGCCCTGGTTGAGCGAGGTTATCGACCACAGGCTGCGCATTTTTCCTTTCAGTAGAATGACCACCGGGGTTAAATGGGAATGGGCGGCTTTTCCTGTACCACATAGAGAAAACCCCTATCTGAAGCATTATGACGACTTTTCCCAGTTGATTACCTTGAAAAACAAAACCATGTATAACATGGAGGATGTTAAACTACTTCTCAATGCTGCAGGAGTCTCAGGCTCAGAGGCTTACCATGAAGCCGCCCAACAGTTGAAAGAAGTGTTCTGCCTGCCCTCACCTGGCAAGGCAAGCCACAAGAACGGTATGGTCAAGCAGATCTACCAGTTCTCCTTTACCGATGATGCCCAATTGCATGAAGCACTTATTCAGAATTTTGCCGGACTTGCCCAGAAAATACTGGATGTCTGGATTGCAGATACTGCAGTTGAAGTTGAAACCACAACAGGCATCTCTTAAGAATATCAGGACACAAAAGGGTTATAACAGATGAAGAACAATCACTGGAAAGACATTCACACCCTTTTGGTGCAAAGGGATCAGCTTTTTATGCCTTTTCTGAGTTCGGGGGAAGAAAACCGGGAAGGCTTTGAATTTTCAGACCTGCATCAGGACAGTCAGCACAATGGCTGGACTCTGCCTGGCTCTTCTTCTCAGGAACCAGGCATTGAAGACCTGGTCCAGGTCAGAGCTTCAATCCGGGATGAGCTGGACAGGCTGCGCATAGCCCTGGAAACAGATCTCAATGAAAGAGATGTCTATTACATTCTATTTCCGCTGGTGGCACACATAGACGAGCAGGTGCAGTTTCGTTTTTTAAATCCTGCTCAGTCAAATGGATGGCCGCCCCTGCAGCGGGAGCTGTTTGATACTGACTCAGCAGGTGAACTGTTTTATGAAACCCTGGATGACCTGCTTATAAAACCACAGACTCTACCATTGATTCTTGAAGTATACTATTATTGTCTGAATGAAGGTTTTGGGGGCCGTCTGGCCAATAATCCCAGCAAACGACAGGAATACATGGAAAGACTGCGGAACCGTATCCCCACTCCTTCTCAGCAGGATGAAACAGTGCCGTTTCCTGTCGAAGAGGTCCAAAGCTCTTCCATGCTCAGTACCATATCTCCTTTCTGGTTTTATTGCAGTGCAGCGGTAGCAACCGGGCTTGTCTATGCTGGGCTGAAACTGCTGGGACATTACTGGACACCTTTTTAACTCCGACACAAGATTATAGTTAAGCTATGCAGCAAGATTTTCAGGATAAAGAGCAAAAAAATAAAGGCTGGTCCGGCGAGGATAAAAAACAGGAATTATTCTCTATAGACAAGCTCAGGAAGCGATGGTCCCGCAATTCCATCGGATCAGATTGTCTGGATACCGCCCCTGCATGCCTCGGGAACCACTGCGGATTTCTTCTGACTTTGCTGGAGGATCTGCGTATCATGGTGCGCCGTGAGTTAGTCGGTTCTGATTCCTTAGAGATCCTTGAAGAGAGAATTGACGCAATGTCAGCCATGATTCAGCTGCCTCAGGAGGAGATACAGGAGCCGGAAGCCAGTATCCATGAATCAAACCTGGATTACCAGGCTCTTGGCAAAATGGCTGCTGAACTGGAAGATCTGCTTGAGGCTGTTCTTTTTGACCAGCAGGTATAGACCTGTAGTCTCTGTTGAGATTTTTTAGTAAAGCAGGCTCCCGTGCTGCATGCAAAGCGTTAAACAGATACGATATGTAGCATTTTAAGCTAAAAAAGAGAGGACCTTTTGCAGGATGCTGCACTACAAAGAAAGCTCAAGCAAAGAATACACGAGTTTGATCCTTTATCGCTGTTGCTCCTTTTGAAGCACTGGGGATACAACCTGGATCAGATTATTTTTTACAGTCATGCTGATATTGTATCCCAGGACTCTCTTTTCAGGAGCATAGATTTTTACAGGCACCCAAGACATTATGTAAAAATCGAGGTCAACATGGGCCTTCTTGGTTCTCAAAGCACTCTGCCCAGCTACTTTTTCAAGAGAATGAATCAGGATAATACAGATGTCGGCAAGTTTACTGATTTTATGCACTTTCTGGATCACCCCATGCTGTTGACCCTGTTTCGGAGTATATATCCTGAGATTGATACCCGGATATTTCCGGATTATGAGGAGTCCAAGGCCTTACAGCTTCAATTGCTGAATATCCGTTCACCAGCATCACTTCACCAGTTTTTTCAGATAGCCTTTCCAGAGCTTGTGGTGAAGGTGGACAAAACAGTTTTGAAGCGGGAGATTAAGAGCCGTCCCTTCATTGTGGGCCGGAACAGCATCGGTTCCAATCACTTTCTTGGCAGCACTTTTAAAGCTCATGTACAGGGTATCAGGGTGGATCTATTCAGTGAAGAGGAGTTCTGTAATAATGGTGATGCATGGGTAAATGTCATAAATAGACGTCTGGAACAGTTTATTTTTCCCATTTTAAAAAAAGCAGGTGCCGAATTAGAGGTATACCTGGTTCTTCTGGGTGAAAAACAATGGGCCAGACTGCATGCCGGGCAACTTGGATACGATGTCTTCAAGGGAGGACAGACCCGGGCGCGACGAATGCGTGTTTTTTCGGGCAATGTGCTGAATTGATCTTAGACTTATTCCTGAAACCATGTCATAATAAACAAGAAACTGATATCAGTTAATTGTTAATTGTTAATTGTTAAAGAACAAAAGCCTGAATTCACTGCCTTACACTGATAACAATTAACAAATAACAGATAACAGATAACTGGGTTGCGGGCATAGCCAGCCTTAGATAAGCAATGCTGAGCAAACAATATTAGGAGTTCACATGCAGATTGAACTGATTCAAAAGAACCTGGAGGAGGTTGAAAATCCAGGGCTGGAAACTACTGATCCCCGTCTCATGGAAATATCAGGCCTGGCCCAGAGTGGTGACTACCATGGTGCTGCAGCTTCTGCCGAAGCCCTGTTGCAGGAGGATATTTATGATGTCCGGCTCCTGGGGTTTTTTATTTACGGGTTACTGTTTGAAAAGGGTCCGGCTGGATTTGGGGATGTTTTTGCCTCTCTGGCCTGGTTTCTTGAAAATAACTGGTCTGCCACGGGTCCGGTAAAAAAGCGCAACAAACATGCCATGACCAGTTTCCGGTGGTTGTTTAACCAGAGTCTGAAAAAGCTGCAGTATGAAGAGTCATTCAAGGGCGATACATGGCAGCAGTGGCTGGCAGTCACTGACAGTGATGACGTAGAGCAGGCTCTGGATACCGCCAGGGAACTCCAGAAAGCCATGTCAGAATGCCTGGAAGATGAAGCTGAACCGCTTCTGGATTTGCTGAGCAAAATAGTTCAATGGCTGCGCTCTTTCCAACCCATGGTGTACAGGGAGCAAGAATCAGATCCGGAAGAGATGCAGGCCGAGGAGCAGGAGCCGGGTGCAGGTGAAGGGCAGCCGGAGTCTTCGCAGGTTAGCGCCTCTAAGCCGGCATCTGCCCCCCGAACACCGGAATCAACCACAGGCGGGGTGTGGGTGGAAGGTTCTTATCATCTCCTGGTGCTCATGAAAAAACTGGAGATTTTTCAAAGCCTCTGCCAGTCCCAGGATTATGCCAAGGCAGCTGTTGTTGCGGATGATATTATGGACAGCATCTCCCAGTTTGATCCCAAGCTCTATCTTCCCAAGCTCTTCAGCGGTTTTTTTATGTGTCTTTCGGCCAACAGCCAGGATATACTCGGGTATCAGGAGATGAAGGACAGTCCGGAGTGGCAGATCATGCGGGAATACCTCAATGTGGATCCGGATGGTTTTGTTGAATCCTGATAATTCTTACTTGCTGATCAGGCACCTGGGATTGTGTCTTTACCCATGACTTGCGTTTATAAAAAAACCGGAGGATGAAATGGACAGAGAGTGTAAAGGGTGCGGCCGCAAACCAGAACCCCATGAAGAAATGACCATGGTGGCCCAGTGGCCTTTTTGCCCCGAGTGTTTTGCAAAGCTGATGCAGAAATCAGAAAAGACCGATACGTCTAAAACATCCCCGCGGCATGAAGGAGAGCCTGCTGAAGTTTCTGATGCCTCAACTGAAGCCGGGAACCAGGCGCAAAACTGTGAAATCTGCGGTATCGCTCTGCAAGGTGATACTTTCAGTGTAGGCATCTGGAACTTCTGCCGGGACTGTATGCAGGACCTGGTGGCTTCGCCTGCCTTGGGCAACTTGCAGGTACCGGACCAGCCTGGTCAGGAGCAGGATGGATCTGAGCAGGAGGACCGGGAAGAGGACGAAGAAGCACTTTTGCATCAGCAGATGCTTCAAAGCATCCCCTGCGCAGGCTGTGGAAGACATATCCCCCTGAGAGGAGCCAAGGATGCAGGCGGGCGTCTGTTTTGCCCCGACTGTTTTGTCAGCCTCGAAAGCAGTGAAGCAGAGCAGTCTTTAGGCGATGTCTCCCCTGCCAGCACCAGCGCAGAGGCGTATTCAGATCATGAGGCCAAGTCCGGCAGCAATTCATGTGAGTCCTGCGGGCGGGAGGTCTACAGCAACAGGCTGCAGATGGAACAGGGGTTTGCCATCTGCAGTGCATGCCTGGCAACAGATCCTGCCCTGGCGGTAGAAATAGCCCGCAGTCGCCATCACAGGTTGATGTTACATTTGCGCGGGGAGAAATACTAACCCGGATGCGGTACACTTGAGGTAATCATGGCTTTTCTGGTGACAAGCGGTGCATTAATGCTTTGTACTTTCGGCACCATTCCATCGTCTATGCTGGTACTTCCAGTAAACAGGGTTTTTGCCTCAATGCCCGCGGCAACTATTATGGATTACGTGCCATTTATAAACATACCCCCCTTTGGACTATGTACGACGCCTTCTAATCCAGCTGTGGCATCGGCTACGGCTGCAGCCCTGGGGGTTTTGACCCCCATGCCGTGCATCCCGGTGACTGTTGCTCCCTGGATCACCGGCAAACCAACGGTGCTTATAGGCTCAATGCCCGCCCTGACGGACTCCAGCACTTTGATTTGTTCCTGGGGCGGGGTGATTTCAATCAAGTATGCAGGACAGGTCAAGGTGCAACTATAAAAATGCATCTGAGTTACACAACCTTCATCCCAGAGGTGACCCTATGCTTATTGACAAGTTCAATCTCAAATCCCAGGAACTGATAGAAAGTTCCAGCCGTCTGGCGGTAAAAAAAGAACATCAGCATGTTACTCCATGGCACCTGATGTCCAGTCTGCTGAACATCGGCAAGAATCCAACCCTGACAGCCCTGCAGGAATCCGGGGCTGATCTGGATAAACTCGGAGGTAGAGTATCAACCAGCCTGCTCGCCCAGCCCAAGGCCCTGGCCAGTGCCCAGCAGACCCCCATAAGCCGTGATCTGGAAAGACTTTTCATCAATGCCCAGGAAATCGCCGAGAAGGCAGAGGAAAAGTATATCGGAATCAACCATATTCTTCTGGCTGCCCTGGAGATACAGGAGCTGGCCGGGGCCCTGGAAGAGGCCGGCGCAGACAGAGAAAAGCTTACTCTGGCTCTGCAACAGGTACGAAGCGTTGACGGGCCGGGTCAGGGCAAGGCTCCGGGAGATGATTTTGAATACTTGGCTCAGTATACCAAGGATCTGACTGAATCGGCCCGTCAAGGCGAGCTGGATCCAGTCATCGGCAGGGAAGAGGAGATTCGTATGGCCAGCCAGATTCTTAGCCGTAGACTGAAAAACAACCCCATTATCATCGGCGAGCCCGGAGTGGGCAAAACCGCTGTAGTGGAGGGCCTGGCCCAGCGTATTGTCAATGGAGATGTTCCTGAAAGCCTGCAGGATGTTTCCATTCTGGCCCTGGATCTGGGCCAGCTTATTGCCGGGGCCAAGTATCGCGGAGAGTTTGAAGAGCGCTTCAAGAGGGTCTTGCAGGAGATCACCGATGCAGGAAATATCATTACCTTTATTGACGAGATTCATATGCTGGTTGGGGCCGGAGGCTCCGAGGGGACCATGGATGCGGCCAATCTCATCAAGCCGGCCCTATCCCGGGGTGATATACGCTGCGTCGGTGCCACCACTTCAGAGGAATACCGCAAGCACATAGAAAAAGACTCTGCTTTGATGCGCCGGTTTCAGACCGTGACCGTGGAGGAGCCGGACCATGATAAAACTCTGGCTATCCTGCGCGGGATCAAGGGAAAATATGAGACCCATCACGGGATACATATTTCCGACAGCTCACTGGGTGCCTCGGCAAAACTTTCCCAGCGCTATATAAGCGATCGTTTCCTCCCGGACAAGGCCATTGATCTCATGGACCAGGCCGGAGCGGCCCTGCGTATCTCCCTGGCCTCCAAGCCGGAAGACATTGACAAAATAGATCAGCAGATAGTGGAACTGGAGATCGAGGCCGGCGCTCTGCAGGGCGAAACCGACAGGCTGAGCATGCAGCGCCTGGAGGTTGTCCAGAACACCCTGGCTGATCTTAAAGAACAGAGCCGGACCATGACAGAAGCCTGGGAGCAGCAGAAGGAGGCTGCCGAGACTCTGGCAAAGGCCCGCAAGACTCTGGACGACGCCAAAAAAGAGCTGGAACAGAAAGTACGCCAGGAAGACTTTTCCAGGGTGGCCGAACTGCAGTACAAGATAATCCCCGAGGCTGAACAGGTGCTGGCCGAATATGAAAACTTTGATGCTGACCAGGAGCCTGAAAACGGCAGTCCCAGGGCGCTGTTGCCTCAGGATATCGCGGCCTGCGTTTCCCGCTGGACGGGTATCCCGGTCTCCAAGCTCATGGAGGAGGAAAAGGAGCGTTGGCTGCAGCTTGAGGACTACCTGCGCAAAAGGGTTGTGGGCCAGGATCAGGTCCTGGAGACCATCTCCAAGGCGGTGCGCCGTTCCAGGGCAGGAGTTCAGGATCCCAATCGTCCACTGGGGTCTTTTCTTATGCTTGGTCCAACTGGTGTGGGAAAAACAGAGATGGCCAAGGCCCTGGCGGAGTTTCTGTTTGATGACGAACGTTCTCTGGTGCGCATAGACATGAGTGAATTCATGGAAAAACATTCAGTGGCCCGTCTTACTGGGGCTCCTCCAGGCTATGTGGGATACGAAGAAGGCGGGGTGCTGACCAACAAGATCCGGCGCAGACCTTACAGCGTGGTGCTTTTCGACGAAGTGGAAAAGGCTCATCCCGATGCCTTCAACCTTTTTCTGCAGGTCCTGGATGACGGTCGTCTTACCGATGGCCAGGGCAGAACCACCCACTTCTACAACACTGTCATTCTTATGACTTCCAACCTTGGGGCAGAGACCATTGAGCCTGCAGAGACAGAAGAAGAAGTACAAAAGATGCGCAGCACCCTCATGGATGTGGTCCGGGGGTTTTTCAGGCCGGAATTTTTGAACCGCTTAGATGATATCCTGATCTGCAACCCCCTGACTCCTGAGGTCATGCCTCCCATTGTTGATATTCAGCTCAAAAGACTCAATAAGTTACTTGCTGACAGGGGCATAGAGATGGATATAAGTGACGAGGCCAAGCACCTTCTGGCTCAGGATGGTTTCAACCCTCTATACGGAGCCAGGCCGCTCAAGCGGGCCATTCAGACCAGCCTGCAGGACCCCCTGGCTGAAATGCTGATTAAAGAGGGCATGGATGAAGGTGGAAGTATAAATGTAGACGTTGAAGACGGTCGACTTACAATTCGCAAAGAAGAGAGTCAGCATGAAGAACCTGACAGTGCAGAGCTTGAGAGTTGAAAGTTATCGGTTAATTGTTAATGGTTGAAGAACAAAAGACTTAATTCACTGCTTTACCCTGATAACAATTAACAAATAACAGATAACTGGGATGCAGGCACAGCCTGCCTTAAGGTAATTTATGGATATAAACTTCATTGGCATCATAACCCAGGTATTTACCAGGATCTTAAGGAGTTTTCGGGAGTTTATCCCTGGCCCCCCCTGGGTATCAACACTGGTGCTGGCCCTGATAGCGGCCCTGATAATCGGGCTGGTCATGTACATTGTCAACCGCCGCAAAAAAGGCGGCAAGGCCAAAAAGTCCGGACCAGCCCAACCCCCTCCCATTCCGAGAAAAAGCCTGGTCCGGATCTGGAAGGCCTTTGTGCGCCGCATGCCCTGGGATATCCGCCGCTACCTGGGTGATTTTCAGCCCTTTTTTGTCATGGGAGAAGCCGGCAGCGGCAAGAGCAGTCTTATCTCGGCCTGCACCGACTGGGAGGGCAAGGCCCTGCAGTTTCAGCCAAGCCACGTGGATTCACCTTTGATGCAGTGTTATATGGGGGCAAGGGCTGTGGTACTGGAGATGCCTTCTATTATTCTGACGGATGTCAGTTCCGGTGCTCACAGGGCCTTGAAAAACCTCCTGAAGCAAATGCCCTGTAAAAAAGAGTTCCAGGTTGTTATTACCTTGAACGGAGCCTCCCTGGAAGATGAGGATCCTGAAAATCTCAAGAAACTGGCCAGGTACATGCGCGGCAAAATAAGCCTTATGGAAATCGGAAAAAGGCCGGTTCAGGTCAGGCTGGCCCTGACCCACATGGACCAGGTGCATGGATTTGTGCAGTGGATGGATTTTCTTCAAAAACACAGACTCTCCCCCCAGGTTTCCTGGGATGAAAAGATATATTCACCGGACCTGGCCAGGGTTCAGGACGGCTATGAAAGGCTTTTGCCCCGGGCACTTACTTCCATGTCCAGCAGGGATTATCTGGCCATGGTGGGGTTTCTCAAAGATTTCCGGCAACGCATGCAGATATTGCAGGAGTTTGCTGATGTTCTGCTTGCGCCTGATCCTTTCAGCAAGGCTCCTCAGATTGCTGGACTGACCATGCATGGTTCAGGACAGGAAAACGCTACGGGCAACCCTTTTGAGACCGGCAAGGAGGCCATGGTTTACAGGCAGGCCTGGCCTGCAAACCGCAAACACCAGGTGGCTGCTGCCGGTATTTTTCTGGCGGCCTCCCTGGGCCTGGTCAGTGCTTTCGGTATGGAGTACCGGGACCTGACCAGACTGGATTACTATGTGGAGGCAGCAGAAAGAAGGCCTCCTGCAGACTATGCTGAACTGCATTCACTTTTTCCACTGGCCCAGTATCAGGGGATTTATCACCGGGTGCTGCCCAGGTTTTTTCCTGAGTCCGAAGAGGTTATAGTAAAGCGCCTTACCGACATAATCCGGAAACATTACCTCTACCCGGAACTTTACAGCCTGCGTACCCAGGTGGATAACGCCCAGCCCTTAGTCTATCTGCTTGGCCTGATCTATGCATCCCCGAACAATCCACTGGGGCCCATGATTTTAACCAGATCGCACACCTGGGCCGAAAATCTGGACCTGCCCCGGCAGCTGGTGGAGGATTACGCTTCAAGCAACCAGTACCTGCCGGATGTGATTGCCGAAGTGGATATCATTTCTCATATTCGTCCACAAACCCTGGACCCCTCTGAAGATGCCACTAACTGGACTTTTTTCCTGCGTCGAGTGGAAAAACTTCTGCAGGCCCCATACATGAGTCCAAAGATGCTTGAGGAGGTGCAGGACCTTGCAGAACCTCTGCTGGATTTGATGCAGGAAGTGTACTCCTATCCCATGCTTTATGAAGTTGTGGAGCACCTGCAGCAGGTGGCCGGAGTGGGTCCCGAAATCCAGTGGGTGCAGCGCAGAGATCGCAACATCAGGCAGAAAGAGCTTCTGGAACTTTTGAAACTGGTTTCCCGGTCATCCTTAGAAACCCCTGATGTCCAGGACCGTTCGCTGCATTCGTTATTTGATCTCATGGACTCCTTATCCGAGCGTGCGCCCGATGAGAGGCCTGTATTGAATATATTTATGGATCGCAGGAACTTCAGGATTTCAATGCAGGAATGGGTGGATCTGGAGATGCGCAGCAAAAAGACCCTTATGATGCGTCAGTTTGCCCAGGAGAGGCAGCAAAGCAGGGGGTTGATATTTTTTGAAGAAACCGACGATTTTCCCCATATCCATTTGAACCCTGCCGGCGAAGGAACCCTGTTTTTTGCAGGACGGGCCAGGGTTGACGGCCTGTTCAGTGCAAAGGCCTTTGAAAAAAGAGTCCGACCGGGGGTTATTTCTCTGGATGAAAAGCTGGAAGAAACTGGTGTCTCACAGGAGGAACAGGACAGGTTTGCCGAATTTGTGGAAAGGCAGCTGGAGAGTTATGCTGAAAGATACGTGGAAAGTTATGTGAATTATTATCACCAGTTTCACATCCGGGCTCACTCCGAGGGCACCCTGCGTTTTGTCCTCAATGAGATTCCCACCCGTCATTCCCCGTTTCTGCGTTTTCTGCTGACACTTCATGAAAACACCAGTCTGGACACCAGTGGCAGTCCTTTGTTCCGTTCATTTGCCAACCAACTGGAGAAGTTTGGATTTGTGCGCAACCTGATGCATGAAGAAGACGGGGTTATTCCTGAATGGCGGAACTATACGGCTTTTATAAACCAGATGCGTGAAGAACTCGATGGAAGAGCACCCTGGATGTCTCAGGATGATGGTGCAGAAACATTTAAAGAGCGCTTAAGCCCCCTGGGGCGGATAAGTTTCACCGCACTGCAGGATGATCCCGATGCCTATGTGAATCTGGTGCGCAAATGGCTTTCCGGCCTAGGTGTAGATCCTGAGTGGCGGGGACCCTTCCTGGAGCCTTTTCTGCTGGCCTTCAACCTGGGCCGAAGCGATATTGAAAATACTATGGCCAAGGTCTGGCAGGATATCAGGGGAGAACATATAAGTCATCTGCAGCGCCGGTTTCCTCTGGACCCGACAGCTGAAGCCAGGATTGATCCGGCTGCTCTGGAAGACGTTATCCATCCTGAGGACGGTGATTTCTGGGAAGACTTTGAAGAATTTCTGGGGCCGTTTTTTCGTGAAAGCCGCGATGGCTGGGTGCAGCGGGACGCTTCCAGGGACAGGATCAATCTGCCCCGGGGAATGCTGACTACAGTCAACGAGCTGCACCGTATTGCAGGCAATCTGTGGGACCGGGAGGGAGAGCCCAGGCCCCTGGTGTTCAATGTACTGCCCACAAGGCTGCCGGCTGCCAGAGACCGGGCCAATGTCCCGGTGGTGGCCTATCTGCGCTCTGGAGAATCATCTGTCTTTGCATTCAATCAGCAGCCCGACTGGCAGGAGGTCCGGGTAAAATGGTGGAAAAGCGATGCAGCTGTGGCGGGTATGGGTTTTCAGTCCCCGTCAACCAACAGGCGGGTGCATCGTGAGTTGCGCCTGGACGAACAGCACTGGGGTCTTTTCAGCCTGCTGAAAAAGGCCCGCCCGCTGCATGAGGACACCTTTGCCTGGTCCCTGGAAAGCCCATGGGGAGGAAGCATTACCGTAGAGTTCACCTTTGAAGCCGATCCCTGGGAAGCAGTCAGTCTACAGGAACGCAGGCCGCGGGATTTTACCCCGGTGACCCCGGAAGCAGCAGATGAGCGCTCTGTTTTGTCTGTAGGTATAGATACCGGAACTATCCTGGAGGACAGGCCATGAAAGACTTGATCATATCCCTGAGCATATATCTGTCTGGTGCTGTAAAACCGGGGGCGCGAACATTTTCGCGGCAGTCTGTATCCATGCTGGCGGTGTTTCTGTGCCTGAGCATAGTGGGTGCCGGGCTGACAGGGTGCGGATTAAGGAGAGGGGACCCTCCGCCTGCGGAGATGACTCTCAGGATAGAGCCGGATGCAAGCGCCAACAGCGGGCGGATTTTCTACCTGATGGTGCGCTCCACGGACGAAAAGCAGTACCTTGAACATACATATTCCCACGTGGCGTCCAAAGTGTTCGGTGATCCGGCGGATCCGGACATCCTGGGTGTTTTCCCCATTCTTCCCGGCAGGGATGAAAAGATTGATGTGGTCCAGCCCCGTCAGAACCCGGTGGCCTTTTACTTTCTGTTTTCAGAACAATCGGATGACTGGCGTCACCTCATGCCCCAGCCCCTGGACGACACCTATAGAATAAGCATCCAGGATCAATCAGTCGTCATCGAAGGCCGCAGGAGCATATTCCGCAGATTTCAACGTTACTGATTTATCCGGTCCTGCTCAGGACATAAAAGGGTAGACCATGCTTGAAGACCAAAATCCCCTGGACCTTGCGGCTATAGAGAACAGCCTGTGCTGCCCCGGGATACAGGGGCCGGACAACATCGCCTGGCTGGAATCCTCCTGGGAAAATCCTGGTTCTTTCTGGCACGGACTTGTGCAGGCCCACCAGCGCCAGGTGCCGGGCCGGGTCAAAAGCGAGCTGTTCAGGCATTATGACTTTTTTTATGATCTGGCAGGCCGGTTCAAAGACAGACCGCTTCAGGCCATGCAGGTGCTGGATAGCAAGGGCCGGGCCCAGTCCCTTTCTTATGCGGAACTGGGTCGTCAGGCTGCCCTTCTAAGCCGGGCCTGGGCTGGTGCCGGGGCAAAGAACGGTCAGCTGGTGGCCTTAGTGCTTCATCCCGGTCCTGAACTGGCTGCTGCACTGCTGGCTGCTTTAAAACTGGGCCTGGTGTTTTCCTTTGTGCCTCCGCAGGGACGCTGGCTGGTGCAGAGGCGTCTAAAGGCCTTAGATCCGGATCACCTGGTTATGGACAGCCTGCACGCCGCCCAGTTGCGCGCTTATGCCTCCAGGGTACTGCCCTGGACTGTCTCGTCCTCCTCATCAGATAACTACCCGGAAACCATATCCAGCGTCTATCCCTCTGGAAGCACTGCCGCACTTCTCTTTGACCCTAGCTCCATGGAGCCGGATATGCCCCGGGCTGTCAGCTCGGATACCCTGTATCTCGGGGCCATGCGTGACGGTCTGATAGCCCTGGGGCTTCGTCCGGGGGAGTTTTTTGCTGCTCCTGGATTTAATCCCCTGACAACCTGGCCTTCCATGCTGCTGGCAAGCCTGCTGAACGCCGGAACTATTGTGCACATGACCCTGGAGCAGATTCGCGAAGATCCCCGGCGGATATTATCTGTGCCCTGCAAGGTCCTGGGAATAAGCCGCGGGCTTAGAGATATCCTGCTGAAGGAGCCCTTGAGTCTGCGCAAGAGCTGTGAGCACTGGTTCCGCCATCCCGGGGAGACTGTGGATATCACACCCTGGATGGACTGGATAGAGGCCATGGATCTCAAAAAAAGCTATGCATCCAACCTGGCCTGGACCCCGGTTCTGGGAGGGTGCTGCCTGATTTCGCCCAGACGAATGGGTATTGCGCACAACCATGTCCTGCCGGCCCCTGGCAGCCTCTGGCACCTAAGGGACATTACAGACCCATCCACCCCGTCCATGGGCGACTGGGGGGTCCTGGTTCAAAGTATTGCCCGCAATCTAGCTGGTCATGATGAGACACAACTCGAAACCACGTTGCCTGCACCAGCAGTTATAGCCCCTCAGGGGCAGGTGTGGAACTATATTCGACCTCCTCATGTGGACCAGGATGGACTGCATTTTCCGGAAAACATGGTCCAGGAAGTAGCAGCCAGTGCTCTGCCCCGGGGAGTGCTTTGCCTGCTCATTACCCTGCCGGGTTATGCCGCCAGGGATGATTCCCGCCGGGTACTGGTGGTCTTTACCGCAGCCTGCATCAGAAATGACGGCACTATGAATCCCGGCCAGGCCCAGATCCGGGACCACCTGCGCCGGACAATTTCCAGGGAGCTTGGAGCATACTACCTGCCACACAAAATAGAATTTCTGCCGCTCTTTCCCCGGATGATCCAGGCAGGGGAGATGGATCAGGAATGGTCCAGGGATCAGTACCTGAGTGGCAAACTGCACAAAAAGGCCAAAAATCAACTGTTCCGTCAGATTGGCAGGTTTCAGGCTGTGGTGGGGTGAAGTGATCGTAGCCATCAAAAGGGTTCTCAATGGTGGGTAATGGCAAAAGTCCAGGGGACTCTCCGAAGACCAGTATCCAAATTCTTCTGCATGGCTACCCAAGCCGGTATCATGCATTACTCTGAATGGCTACAAGTGTTTGACTTTATCGTATTGATTGAATGCATTTTCACCCAAGGAGGCACGACCAATGCATAAGCCATTTGTCTTTACAGTATTCAACCATGGAACAGACTATCACCCTGATAAAAATTATCATGTCAGTGACTTTTTTGCATAATCTCATGCCCAAAGGGCAGGAAGCCAGAATGACCATGGACAGTGACGGAGAGTATAAGATTGAAAATGCTCAGGAGGTCACATACATGATCAATATGGGGCCTGGATCAGAAAATCTTGAAAAAACAAGCAGGGGTTATCAATATAGCACGCCAGGTTTTCTGAACCCATTGACCGGAGAAAAAAAAACAGAGCGAGATCCATCACGACCTAATCTTTTTTCTGTCTTGGGACGATCTCCGCGCTCCAGTGCTACTGGACATAGATCGTTTGCAGAAGAAGCCAAAGGAGATACATACCGGACAGATGGGTTTGCTGGCCGTGTTTGGGGAATAGGCTGGGATGACAACGTGACTAAGGTAATGAATATAATTTTGCAGCTTACCTTAGAAAGGCGTCCTCCAGAAATTGTAAACCTTGTAGGATGGAGCAGGGGCGCTGTCACCTGTCTTCGTATAGCCAACCGGATTTTTGATGACCTTAAGTATCAGGTCAAAATCAATATTCTGGCGGTTGATCCTGTACCTGGGGGAACAACAGAAGTTACATACGATATGAAGATGATTCCTCCCAATGTGCAGTATTATCTTGCCATCATTGCCTTGGACGATGACCGTAAAAACTTTCAACCCATTGACAGAACAGAAATAATCTGTCCGGAGCCAGGCGCTGTAATTAACTTAAAAAAGTATCGAGGCGGAGAAGACAAACATAAAATCCATAACCCGCCATCTAATCCCCCACTACCACCTTCAATACATTTTCTTCCTTTCCCGGGCAATCATTCTACAGTAGTTGGAGCTTTTAAAAAATTGAGTGAAGTCGATCCAGGCTCGCTTGCAGTGTCTGATATGGTACGCCATATATCAAAAAATTTTTTATCTTATCATGGAACAGTTTTTAGTCAAAGCTATATGGATGATCCTATTCAAAATGTTGAAGATATCCTGCATTACTATAAAATTATCAATTCCTCCAAAGAGTTAATTCGTGAACGTAGTGCATCAAGCTTTTATGGTGGTAAAATAGTCGGAGGTGGTTACCAGGAAAGAAAAGTGAGAAAGATGAATCGAATTTTACATACAAGCATGCCAGATCTCTTTTTAAATGATCATGAGCATTACTGTTATGATATTTTAAAGAAATTTGGTAGATATAAGTCATGCAGGTCTCAAAATGATTTTGATATTGATGTTAAAAATTCTAGTTATGTTATTTTAAAAGAAAAAATGCCGGGATGGAGTGATAAATATGTTAAAAAATATTTTGACATCCCACCACAAGCACATCCTCAAAGCATGGGTCTGGTAAATCAAGCCTCAGATACTCAGAGTGTCAAAAGTTATGGTGTAAATATAAAAAATGGTCAGCATTGGGTTAAACGCGTCGGTGGCACAGGAACATATGTATCGCTAAAAAACTTGAACACTATAAAGATGTTTATCCAAGGAAATAGTTCGAATACAGAAACATTATTGCCTGAAAAATACACAAAGGATTCAAAGATAATCAGCCAGGATGAATGGGTAAAGTTTTCCAGATCTGGTTTTTTTGCAAAGCGAAAACGTATAATACATGTAGACGAAGCATTAAATGTTTATCGCAATTCATTTGAATATATGGACAGTGTAAGTTCTAAAGAGAAATCATTACACTTACGTCAGACAGTCCAAAAGGCATTTAATGTAGTATCTGCATGCAACTATTATCTTGCTCATGGTGGTGACAGAGAAGTAGCTGTTAAATGTCTTTTATGGGTGGTTGTTAAAGATGTTGAATTTATACGGTCTATTTTGAATTGATTACATGTAAATTTTTCATCAGAAAAAATAAGTGCTCACTGTCCCCAGACCGGTTCCGGCATCTTCCTGAAAGGTTACTTACGAGCTATCGATGGGCACGGATTGACATCAATACCGCTTGAACGGGATTTGCTGCAATTCCAGCCTGGTTCTTGACTTACCACTATAATGTCAGCGTAACTATTCAGGGGATGGCGGCGATGACTAATGGCATAAGGCCAGGGGGCTGTCCTCAGACCGGTTTCGGCATCCCCCTGAATGTGGTTCGCTGAATGTTCCCAGAAATCAATGAATTATTGCATATGCTGAATCCGTAGTTACTGAAACAGGAGGAAACATGCGTATATATGAAAGTGAAGCAGAAGTTTTGATCTGGCCTTATCACGGTATGAAGAGCCCTGGACATGCCGCTCTGAAAATCCGCACCAACAAAGATGGTGAGGTTTACCAGGCATATGTAAGCTGGTGGCCTGCTGGAGGTGAAGGCAAAAATACTCCCTTTTCCTATAGACCGGCAGAAGCCCAGCCTGGGTATTATAAAGACAAGTTTTTGGAAATGAGTGCTAGTACCAGGAATAGGCTGAATGATGGAGAAATCAATAGAGATCCGAGACGGTTCCAGAAAGTATCACAAAACCCTAATACCGCTTTAGAGTTTGTAACTTCAGCCAATAAGAAATTCAATCTGCCAGGGCTGTTTTCCAGGGTTGGCAGAACCCGGAAAAGTGGGGCTGGGATAGACGGCTTCGACAACGTGGCTGGAAGATCAAGCCTTGCAGACTGTTAGCGCCGGCTTGAAGATGCCATAAAACGCCGGTTTAAAAATGTTGTTTTGGAGCAACCGCCAGCTCCAGACATAAAGGTTGATGCCGGCGGTTGCCTATGCGGAGCTATTGTTCCTGAACCTGGTCTTTCATCCGATAGCTTTTGCCTTCAATGAGGATAGTTTCGGCATGGTGCAGAAGTCTGTCCAACATGGCTGAGGTCAGGGTGCTGTCGTTGTTGAACACCTCGGGCCATTTCTTGAAGGCTCTGTTGGTGGTCAGGATGGTTGATTTTTGTTCGTAGCGCTGGCTTATGACCTGGAAGAGCAGGTCTGCACCTTGCTTGTCTATGGGCAGGTAGCCAAGCTCATCCAGAATGAGCAGTTCAGGACTTACATATTTCTTGAGCTCTGTTTTGAGCTTGTGTGCAGCCTGTGCGGCCGAGAGGGTGTTTATGACATCTATGGTGGTGGCAAACAGCACAGAATGCTTTTCCAGGCATGCACTGTAACCCAGGGCTGTGGCTATGTGTGATTTGCCCAGGCCTACTCCTCCGAGGATTATTATGTTGGCCTTGTCCTTCATAAATCCAAGGCGAAAGAGGTTTTGGATGGCCGGGCGGTTGATCTTGGTCGGCCATGTCCAGTCGAAGTTCTCCATGGTTTTTATGCCTGGGAAACGGGCCATCCTGATACGGCGTTGGATGGAGCGATCATGCCTGGCATCTGCTTCTGCCTGGACCAGCCTGGCCAGATAGCCCAGATGATCCCAGTTCTGCCTGGCAGCCTTGTCAGCCGCCGGCCTGTACTGCTCTTTTATACAGGTTAGCTTGAGCAGCTGGAGATTTTCTTCCAGCCTGTGCACCTCACTTTGGTGTTTGTTGGTCATGGGTTTTTCTCCTTGGGTTTGTCGTAAATGCTTAGATCAGGGTCTTTGACTTCAATATCCAGCAGATCCTCTCGCCTGGTCAGATGCAGGGCTCCTGGTGCGGGCATGGTCCTGGCTCTTTGCTCCAGGATGTTGGCTACATACTCACAGGAGAAGGCACTGTAGGTGAATGCGTCGTCCATGGCCCTGGACACGGCTTCAGAGCCATAGATTTCGCTTAAGGCTACAATCTTCTGGACATGGTGTTTGATGTTCAAGTGCTTTTTCTCCAACTCAAAAAAGTAATCCTTTGCTCTTGGGGACAAAGCCAGGAACCGGGAAAACAATTGCTGATCCCTGGCTGCCCGGCGCTGGGCAATAAGCTCCTGGACATGATCGGGGTCTTCAATGTCCCTTTTTTTATCAAAGCTGCGGACATGCCTGGCCACAAGATTGTTGCCGTCATAGATGCATAAGCGATCAGGATAAGTCTTCAAGGTCAGGCGTTTGCCTGCGTACCTGGCTGGCACGGAATAGCGGTTGGACTCCAGGGTGATCCGGAACTGCGACGAGGCCCGGACCTGGGTTAAGACTCCGATATCATAGGTGTTAACAGGCAGGGGCAAAAGGTGCTCTCTTTCTTCTTCAAGCATGTCCACCGGCTTCTTGCCGGTCTGGGCATGGATACGCACATTGGCTGTTGCCCTGCACCAGTGGCGGGCGTAATGGTTGATGGCCCGGTAATCCGGCAGTTCAAGGCCGGCCAGCAAGTTCTTTTTGACATAACCTATGGCATTCTCCACCCGGCCTTTTTCATGGGGCTTTCTGACTCCGCAGGCACTGATCTCAAAACCCCAGTGCTTTGCAAAGTCAAGATATTTGGGATTTAGAACCGGTTTTTGGCCATAGGGGTGCTTGAGCACTGCACATTTCAGGTTGTCCACCATGATTTTTCTGGGGACCGCCCCGAATGCGTCAAAGGCGTTTTGATGACAGGCCAGGAAGTGCTCCATGCTTTGGGAGACAGTGAACTCAAGATACATCATCCTGCTGTAGCAAAGGACCATGACAAAGAAGCTGAGATTGCGCCTGCTGTCTCCCACCTGGATGGAGCCGTGATTTCCCCAGTCAACCTGGGCGCACTCTCCTGGGGCAAAGGCCAGACTTAAAAAGGCCCTGGACCTTTTGGGCCTGACTTTGCTTATGTATTCCTTGAGAATGGAGGAGCCTCCTGTATAGCCCTGCTCCTTGATGCTGCGCAAAACCTGGACGGCTGTGTAGGGGTGCTCCTCCAGCATCCTGACGATGGTATCCTTGAAGGGATCAAGCTTGCTTGGTCTTGTTACTGACTTTCTTTGATGAAACTGCTTTGCTTCGAGCCATTTGCCCACTGTACGCGGATCCAGCTGCAGTTCTTTTGCTATCTGGGCCGGGGTAAGTCCTTTTTGTTCATGGTAGTGCTTTATTCTGGCATAAAGCTCATAATCAATCATGTGTTACCCCCGGCAAGTTTTTTGAGAACGTCTGAGAAGTGCACAGGCCCGGCCTGTGCTGTCCTGGCCTGATTTACGGGTGGGACCTGGATGGATAGAACCTGATAAAGCGGTTTCTTCCAGGCAATGAGGTCAGCCTGGATCAGATTGAAGCGCGCCTGCTGCAAAGTGACTTCATCCATGCCCAGGCGCTGCATGACAATGGGGTCGGAGTAGTAGCTAAGCCCCTGCTGATCGCCCACGGTCACCAGGAACAGGTACAAGGCTGCTGCAGCATGGCTTAACCTCTCAATATGACCGTCACGAACCAGCCTGTGGTCCACCCAGCTGAACTGTCTGGGAACCTTGCGCAGTCTCTGGGGATGAATCGGATACTTTTGGTACATGAAATCCTCCTTTGGGGTTGTTGATGACGTCACAGCCCAGGGTGTACATCTGCCGGGCGGCCCTGACGATGTCATCTTGTAACGCACTCCCGCATAAGGAGGAGATTAGTCCTATAATAACAGATGGTTGCGTGATCCAGTGATCTTGTAACGTTTCCTCAACACGTTGATTTTCAACGCTTTTTTGGAGGCAGTGATCTTGTAACGTTTTCCTGGGAGCAGTGGTCTTGCGCCTGGCATATCCGGGATTTTGCTTTCTCCAGTTCCGGACCCTGTCCACATGGGCCGGCCCCCGGAAATAATCCCTGTTTTCAGGCTTATCCAGCCAGGCCTTTTGACTGGCTTTCTTACTGGCTGCCCGACAAGGCACTTTGGAGCAGTATTTTTGCTTGCCCCTGTTTCGATAGTCGGGACAAAAGGCTTCGCCACAGTGCAGGCAGACAACTTGTTGGCTTTGTTTACGGCCCAAGAACTTAGCCTCCTTTGCCTCAGACAGGCAAAGAAGGCAGTAACGGCAAGACAGAAGAAGAGGAAGAAAAAGAAGGACAGAAAAGAAGACAAAATAAAAAATATTTTTTCTTTTCTCTTTTAGAAGAAGATACAAGAATAAGATATAAACAATTTCAAACCGGCATAATTAAGACATATTCAGGTTGGCGCTCACATGCAGACGGCGAGTACACCTATTGGGGTTTGAATCTTCCAGGGATGGTCAAGTGGTGGATGGATTTTTCCGACACACCCAAGGGGTACAGCTTTGTGAGCACCAAGTACAACTGTGCTGCTGTTGTGGCCCAGTGTCTGTTAGAGGGCTGCGCAGATGCCTATATCGATATAAAACAGCCCAAAATGTACTATACACCAAATGATATATCTGCTCTGGCAGACAAACTGGTAAATCGATTGGATGATCTGAACATTGAAAGCAGAAGACTTATCAATAATTCCAGGCAATCATTGGACCGCCCTGGTATCTGGACCAGTGAGGAGTTTTATAAAGCCAGCTATGCAGGCAGGTTCGCCAGACGTAAGGGACAGGTTGCATCAATAGATGACCTCCTTAAAGAGTATCATAAGGCTGGTCCATGGGATAAAAACAATTTTCCTCAAAAATTTACAGCCTTGGCCAGGATGATGCAGAATGTCCTTGATCATCGCCAAAAAAAAGCTGGAAGTGATCGCGGGAGCGCTGTTGAGACTCTTGGCCTGCAGATTATTGCAGAGCTGTCCTCAGAGGAACTTCTGATAGCGCAGAACAATAACGCAGGTGGTTCACTCGCGGCTCTTTTGTCACTGTGCGAGGAAGGGAACAACAGAACACTGGATCAATCCTTTAAAAAAGCAAAAAAGTTCTGAATAATTTACCGGGGACTTTGGCTGGACAGGTAATCAGTAGCCATTCAGATGGTTGCCGAAACCGGTCCGGGGACTGTCCCCCTGGCCGGTACCTTCCCCCACTAAGCGGTTACACGAACCATTCAGGGGGTGCCTCAAACGGCCCGGGGACAGTCCCCGCGATACAATTTCTGCACAATGAATATGACAAACGCTTAGTTGTTTAAGACTGCACAGATAGTATTTAGCGGGGACAGTCCCCAGGGCTGGTGCCAGAAACCACAACTGAGCACCCCCTGAATGCTTATGGCTACACAATGTCTCAGGCATATCGGAAGTGCCAGTTCCATGCCACATGCAAGTGGCTAAACTGTTACCAAAGGAGAATGTTATGGCTACCTATAAATACCCATCCCTTAAGTTTACGTCCAAAGAACCTAAAACGTCAGTAGTACCACTATTTTATTATGTAGATGTTCTTGAAGGTGGCAAAAGTGTTGAACGTTACGAATGGATAGCACCAAATGCCCGTAATAGTTTCGATGTATATAACCTTGGCTTCTTCGATAATAACAGCCAACAGCAGCTTGATATCGGTCATTATCAGAATCAGGCATACAAGGTAACCTCCTTGGAGATGCTAAAAAAATTTAAAGAGGTTGCTCCAGAAAGTCACGATCTTATATCTGAACCTATGTTGCCAGGAAAAGATGATCTTGAAGAACAATTTATAAGCAAAGTAACTCAACTGCAATTTGAAAAGGAAAAGATAAAGGGTCAGTGGACACATATAGTTACGGCATTTACAGAAATACTGCGTAATCATTTCCGTAAGGCAGCTGAGGAGGCTTCACTTAATCATAGTCTGAGTAATTTTTTCAAAGGATTGACTATAGGCCGTAGTAATACTACTTATGGCTTCTTCATGAAAGGCATTAAGACTGCCTACGATGGACTTGGATTTTACAAGAAGACTTATAGTGGACTTCGTTTTAAAAACTTTGGAATGAATGAGCTTATTTCTTATATCCGTTCCCATAGAAGTGCTTATCCAAAAAACCGTAGTTTATCCTTTGATTTGGTCCCGGGGCTTACAAAAATCAGCCACAGCAAAACTACCAGAAGAACTCCCACAGGGCCATTCACCATTACTAGTATCACAGATAAAGGTTACAAGGGGCTGCCCAGGGAGTATATGGAACATATTGAAAGAAGCATGAAGCATTGGACAACCCACAACCAGAAGTTACCCTTTTTAAAAAAACAGAACGTCCTTAAGCCTGGCCAGGTTTTTCAGGACAGATTTATGAAAGGCCAGACCCAGCGCCCCAGAATTGTTCATGAGTATGGTTTTCGGGGCGACGGACGATCACCTCTGGTAATATACTTAAGCGGTGGGCTTCATCCCAATGCAGTTCGACATTATGACAAAGAGGATGCGCGTCAAAAATTTGAAAAGTATCGCTCTGAACTGAACCAACGCGCAAGAGATAAATATAGTGGGCATCTAACACCTCATTTCGACCCCTATCTGCATCAACATAACTACGATGCAATCAGCGTATTCCTGTCGGTGAGTCGTAGTCCTGAAGTAGCGCTGAGTTTCGTAAACATGGGCGGCGGTAATGGAAATATATATGTAGTACGTGCTACCGGGGCTATAGATCAGGAAGGTACCTTCAAGCGGGTTCAGTACCCGGGCGAGGCGGAAATATCTGTTGCAGGGGGGGTAGACTGGGAGGATATTGTAGCTGTACGTCCGGTATATAATGGTGTACCTGCCAACTACTACTATATGAATACCCGTAACAAGTGGCACCAAAAAGACAAACAGGTTCAGAGCGATGTCCTGGCAGCACTGATGAATATAAGCTATGATCCTGACCTGGACATGCTAATATGAGGTACCGGAAAAGTCGTCATTCAGGATGTCCTCGGTAGGTAGTTCCTGGGTAAGTATTCAGGGGGTACTCAGTTGCAGTCTTTCTGGCACCAGGCCTGGGGACTGTCCCCAGTCGCGCCAGAGGCGTGATTCCGGCAACCCCTGAATGGGGTTATACATACTGAATCCGTAGTTACTGAAACAGGAGGAAACATGCGTATATATGAAAGTGAAGCAGAAGTTTTGATCTGGCCTTATCACGGTATGAAGAGCCCTGGACATGCCGCTCTGAAAATCCGCACCAACAAAGATGGTGAGGTTTACCAGACATATGTAAGCTGGTGGCCTGCTGGAGGTGAAGGCAAAAATACTCCCTTTTCCTATAGACCGGCAGAAGCCCAGCCTGGGTATTATAAAGACAAGTTTTTGGAAATGAGTGCTAGTACCAGGAATAGGCTGAATGATGGAGAAATCAATAGAGATCCGAGACGGTTCCAGAAAGTATCACAAAACCCTAATACCGCTTTAGAGTTTGTAACTTCAGCCAATAAGAAATTCAATCTGCCAGGGCTGTTTTCCAGGGTTGGCAGAACCCGGAAAAGTGGGGCTGGGATAGACGGCTTCGACAACGTGGCTGGAAGATCAAGCCTTGCAGACGGCGAGTACACC
This sequence comes from Desulfonatronospira thiodismutans ASO3-1, assembly GCF_000174435.1. Lineage (NCBI taxonomy): Bacteria > Pseudomonadati > Thermodesulfobacteriota > Desulfovibrionia > Desulfovibrionales > Desulfonatronovibrionaceae > Desulfonatronospira > Desulfonatronospira thiodismutans. The sequence goes on along the minus strand of NZ_ACJN02000002.1, from coordinate 648,302 downwards.
TATTGGGGTTTGAATCTTCCAGGGATGGTCAAGTGGTGGATGGATTTTTCCGACACACCCAAGGGATACAGCTTTGTGAGCACCAAGTACAACTGTGCTGCTGTTGTGGCCCAGTGTCTGTTAGAGGGCTGCGCAGATGCCTATATCGATATAAAACAGCCCAAAATGTACTATACACCAAATGATATATCTGCTCTGGCAGACAAACTGGTAAATCGATTGGATGATCTGAACATTGAAAGCAGAAGACTTATCAATAATTCCAGGCAATCATTGGACCGCCCTGGTATCTGGACTAGTGAGGAGTTTTATAAAGCCAGCTATGCAGGCAGGTTCGCCAGACGTAAGGGACAGGTTGCATCAATAGATGACCTCCTTAAAGAGTATCACAAGGCTGGCCCATGGGATGAAAATAATTTTCCGCAAAAATTTAAAGCCTTGGGCAGGATGATGCGAAATGTCCTTGATCATCGCCAAAAAAAAGCTGGAAGTGATCGCGGGGGCGCTGTTGAGACTCTTGGCCTGCAGATTCTTGCAGAGCTGTCCTCAGAGGAACTTCTGATAGCGCAGAACAATAACGCAGGTGGTTCACTCGCGGCTCTTTTGTCACTGTGCGAGGAAGGGAACAACAGAACACTGGATCAATCTTTTAAAAAAGCAAAAAAGTTTTAAATAATTTACGTAAGCATTCAGGGGGTGCTCAGTTTTAGTCTCTGGCACCAGGCCTGGGGGACTGTCCCCTGGCCGGTTTCGGCACCCCTTGAATGGTTACGCTGCAGCTAACTTCCCTTCACCCACATCTCGGCTTTTATCTTCCAGGGGTGTTCTTTTGCAGCATCTTCCTGCCGGGCGAAGAAGAAAACTTTGGTTCCCACGTCCTGCAAGATTGCTGATCGATACTCCTGGTGATATATGACCATCACCGTTTCCGGGTCCAGCGGGTCAAGCATGAATACCGGCCTGTTCACCTCCAGCTCAATAAAGCCGCTGCGGTGGAAGATATTCTGCTGCCGCAGGTGGGCTTCTTCCCTGAAAACGACGTCAGGTTCCGGTTGATCCAGGTAATGCCTGGTTATGACACCGGCATAGTGTTCAAACATGTCATCTGCACTCATGTCCTGCCACACGGACAGAAACTCCTCGAAGACCGGCTTGACTTCCCCGGCCTTGTCCAGGTGTAGGTCATTTATGTTGTATTCGCTTTGTACAGCCAGTACAGGCACGGCATTGCCCGGCACCAGATGATCAACATGCTTAAAGAAAGGCGACTTTTTCCTGAAAGGGCTCTCCCCCATAATACCAGAATAGTTATACAGGTACTCTCCCTGATCCGGGTCCTTTCCCATGAGAAAGATTCCCTGCCCGTAAGGCCAGTCTATCTCCATGGAATATGACAAAGTATGTCCTTCCTGGTCCTTCTTCCATACCTGCAAATGGCCGACATCAGTAAGCACTCTTACATAACTGCTGCCCGGGGAAGCTGAAAAGACCTCTTGAGGGGGATTTTGCAGGGTATCGGATTCATCTTTTGCGGCCTTATCCGTTTCCAGAGACTTCCAGAAAGCAGAAGTATCTCTGTGCAGAGCCGCCAGATTTATTTCAGGGTCATCGGCCCCGGCCGGGGCTGGTTCTCTTGTCTTTTCCACCTGCGTTTCCTGCTCCGCCCATAGAGAGGACAGGGTTTGCACAATCTCCGGTCTGTGCAGCCACCCGGCAAAAAGCACCACTAACAGCAGCGCTGTAACCAGGGCAGCGGACGGCTTCCTGGACCTCAGGAAAAATTTAATACCGTACTCATCCTGACGTCCACTGATGCTGGTCATAGCCTTTTTCACATCGCCCACGTAAATGGTTTTGCGTCCCACGACGTAGGCGGACATAAGACTTCTTTCGCAGAGGATGTTGACAACCCTGGGTATTCCCCGGCTGAATCTGTAAATAGCCCGCAGAGCTCTGGCATCAAACTGCACCTGAACAGCACGTTGATCCATGGCGGCTATGCGCAGGCGGTGATGGATGTAGGCCTGGACTTCCTGGCGACCTAAGCGCCTGATGCGGTAACGAATGGTTATGCGCTGATGCAGATTTCTGACCTCAGGCTGGTCGAGCCTCTGCTCCAGCTCCCTTTGACCCACCAGCATAATCTGCAGCAGCTTTTCCTTGTCCCTCTCTAAGTTGGAAAGAAGCCGCAACTCTTCTAAGGTGTCTAAAGGCAGGTTCTGGGCCTCGTCAATGATGACCAGAACCCGTTTGTCCTGACTGGCCTGCTCCAGCAGAAAGGCCTTGAGCCGGCGCAGCATGGTCTCTCTTGTAAGTTCCTCCAGCATGGCCGGATCATGGCCCAGGTCCTCAAGAAGCGCTCTCAACAAATCCTGAGGAGAAAGCCTTGGATTGAATACCAGGGCCACACACATATCCTCGCCCAGTTCCCTGAGGATGGTACGGATGAGCATAGTCTTGCCCGTACCAGGATCTCCAGTGACCTGGACAAAACCTTCGCCGGCTCTGATACTGTACACAAGGAGCTGCAACGCTTCCCTGTGGGTTTCACTGGAAAAGTAGTAAGCCGGATCAGGGCTTTGATGGAATGGAGCTTCCTTGAAGCCGAAAAATTTCTGGTAATTCATAACTGCCGCTGGGTTGCTATGTTCTGGCCTTTTGCAGTTTTTTTAGGGATGTTTTGTAGCTTTCAGGAAGGCTTAAAGGTGGTTCCTGGATAGAGACGTGTGAGACTGCCCTTTCAATATTGCCTGTGCAGGTTCCCAAAACTACGTGTTTGTAATTATTTGATTTGTACAGAAGTGTGTTGCGATGGCTTGTCCACCAGACAGCAAAAGTCTGCCCCGAATGGTTGGTTTATTACTGTCTTTTGGTTTCACACAGGCTACATATTCAGCAATGCTGGGTTGATGTGCCTGAGTGCTTCGTCTGTAACACCCTGATGCCTCAAGTCTCTTACATATTCGACAACCTGGGTATAAAGTGCAAAATAAGCCTGAGTGGTTGAAGCCTTTCGACTCCTGCTGGAGGAGTGGTGGGCATCGGTTATGATATCTGCTGCGTCTTTGACTGTTCTTAAGGTCCGATAACTGGTCTTGGTATGTAAATCAAGAACATCAGCCAGACTGGCAACGTGAGACGGGACTTTGATCTTGCGACCCTTGACCATCACGGTTTTTCCACCACCAAAACCCACGTTCCATTTGTGGGAACCTATAAAGTTAATCAGGCCCTCAATCAACTCATTGCTTCTGGCGTGCACTAAGGATTCATAGCTCTCAATGTTTTCATGGGTGACGACTCCGTTTTCGTTGGTCCTGACCCGCAGGTGCTGGTGTTTGCGAAGGTTTATCAGGTACTGTGCACCCAGGGTTGACGCAATATCAAGCTTGGTGCTGTCTACTGGATCAACAGCGTTTCCTTTTTGATAACGATCCGATGTTGTCCTGCCATCTCTTTTTTTTAACATAACGTTCCAGGATGCACGTATTTTTTTCTTGACCTCTGAACCGTAAACGTGGGCAAAACATAGAAAATCAGGGTCCTGCATCAGGTTTTGAATCAAAATTCTGCGGTTCTCCCTGATTTTTTCCTTTACCAGGTTCAATATGGCCTGGACACGCTGAATGGAGGCCTCGGTTGACTTTTCAGCTATGAAAAAGTATGCGGCATCATTAGTAAATGCTAACCTGGCCAGGGCATAGTGTTTTTTCACCTCCATGATGTCATACTTGCCCTTTCCAAAAAGATCTATCAGGCCCAAAAGCCTGTTGTCGTAAAATGGAGATGCTGACGGTTGGTTGGTCAGGTTTAAAATGTAGTCCTTGTCCACACGCCCATCAACGAAATCCAGAACGACACGGTCCATAAACTGGTATGTCAGTTCATACTTTCTTTTTCCATAAAAGACCGGTCCCAGCGATGATCTCTGGCTCTTTTTTCTTAAGTCTTTAGAAGGTCGGGGATTGACGGGAGGGAAGTACTTGATTTCCGCCCGATCCAGATTTTGTTTCTTGAAGTTGAAAGACGAACTTCGTCTTTTTTCTTCAACGATGCGCAAGGTGTTCAAGGACTGGCCATGGTCAATCTTGACAAAGCCTCCGTATCTTCCGTTCTTCTTGGCAAGACCGTAGTTCGCGTCAGAAAGATCGTTTTCTTCGAAAAAGATGGACGAAAAAGCCAGCATTAAAAAGCTTTCAATGTTTTCGCAGAATGCAGTCTGGTAATTATCGTACACATTGGGTTCTTTTTCAATGAGGTCTCTCACGGAAGTGAAGTTTACCCCTTCAGAGGCAACGATGTTTATATCCGCCAGGCGGATCTTGGGCTGTTCAGGTCCTAAGAGGTAGCGGTAAATCTCGCCGATCATGCACTCGATCTGTGCTTCCTGGTCACTGTCCAAATTTTTTATGAACCATTTGTGACCCTGCTTGTCCACTTCGAGTACCGGATGAGCGCTTTCACCTCTTTTCTTGACTAAACGTGAGTCGGAGAAATTCTTGAATCCAAGGGGTCGCCCGTCAAAAGGGTTGCCTATTCGCATAATAATTCCCTTTATGATTTATTCTGTTTGAGCACTGCAGGAGTGTAGAACGTCTTTAGTTAAAAGTCTTAAAGTCACGCATAATCACCTTTTTGCGGCTAAGGGTGCATTTTCATAGACTTTTTATAGTATTGCATTTATTTGTGTGCCTGTCAAGCTGATTGTGCGCTGCTGCTTGTATATAAGGGCTGAGCTAAGCCTTTTATTTGAATCCGAACTACCAGGAACCGGTTATGACCAGTCTATTCCAGGAGCTTATCCATGATTTAAGACCCGGCACTCTCATTCCGGCTTTATGCATTGGATTGATTATAGGGCTTATGGGTATAGTACTGGCGGTATCCTTTGCAGCCATGATTTTTTCCGGGGAAGTAAGTCATCTGGCCGTCAGGGGGGTAGGGCTGACCCTGACGGGAGGTTTGCTGGCCTGCATTGCCGTGGCCCTTACCTCTTCATTCAAATCCAGCATAAGTCTGCCGCAGGATGCTCCGGCAGCGATATTTTCCGGGGGAGCAGCCCTGATGGCTGCACAGACCATCTCCGGGACCGGTGACGTGTTCATGACAATTGTGGCCGGATTAATAATTTCCAGTATTTTTACCGGTTTTTTTCTGTTTATTATCGCCTGCTTCAGCCTGGTCAATTTTTTCAGGTATATTCCCTATCCGGTCATAGGCGGTTTTCTGGCTGGATCGGGCTGGATTCTCAGCTCCAGCAGCCTGGAAGTCATGCTGGGTTCAAGGCCTGATCTGCTTGACCCCTGGTATCTGTTCACTCCCTCTTTTTTAATGCTCTGGCTGCCGGGAACGGCGCTGGCGGTACTTCTCTTCGTGCTCTTGAGGAGATTTTCTCATTTCGCGCTGCTGCCGGCAACACTTGTTCTGGGTGCTGTATTATTCCACGTTATTCTTCTGTTTTCGGGCTTTTCTCTGGACCAGGCCAGAGAAGCAGGTCTTCTTTTTGATACCCTGGAGTCTGGTGCCCTATGGCCTGTATTCACCTGGCAGGAAATGTCCGGCATCAACTGGCAGGCTGTATTTGCCCAGTTGCCTGTCTTGCTGACCATTCCATTTATAGTCCTTATGGGGCTGATTCTAAACGTAAGCGGAGTGGAGCTGGCTTCAAACAGAGAAATTGACATGAACAGGGAAGTCATGTCCAACAGCCTGGGCAATTTTCTTTGCGGCTTAAGCGGTTCTCCTGCCGGATACAGTTCCCTGAGCCTTTCCATGATGGGGTTCAAGACAGGGGCTTACACCCGTCTTGCCGGGCTGACAGCGGCAGCAGTAATGGCCCTGACCCTTGCCTGGGGAGGTTTTTTGATAGCCCTGTTTCCCAAGGCAGTTCTGGGAGGGGCGCTTATGCTCCTGGGTCTGCTTTTTCTGTGGGACTGGGTGATTGAGGCCAGAAAAAAGATGGTCTGGACCGACTACCTTATCGTTCTGGCTATTCTGGTGATGATTGCCTGGCTTGGCTTTTTCCAGGGTGTTGTATTGGGGATTCTCCTGTCTGTTGTTCTTTTTGTAATCAGATTCAGTCAGGTACCGGTACTGAAAAATTCATTTTCAGGCCCGAGTGTTCAGAGCCCCCGGTCCAGACCTCTGCCGCACAAAAGAATACTTATGGATCAGGGGGACAGGATCAAAGTTTTTGAGCTGTCCGGATACCTGTTTTTTGGCTCTGTCAATTCCCTGGTTCAGGATATTGATAGTAAGATTGCACAACAGGATTATTCTGACGACTTGTATGCAATAATTGACTTTTCAGACACAAGCGGTGTGGATATTTCATCTGTAAGCGCCTTTGCAAGGCTTTTGAACAGGCTTGATCGTAGTGGTGTAAGGGTTGTCTTTACAGGGGCCTCTACCTGGTTTTTGTATCAACTCAAAAACCATACAGCTCGAATGCAGGATCAGGAGCATTTTATAAGTTTTAATGATTTTAACCAGGGTCTGCAGTGGTGTGAAGATAGAATTATCAAGCAATACCTTGATGCAGTTAACCAGGGAAGCCAGGACCATATACGATCCAGGCTTTTTGCTGATGTTGCCGATGAAATGCTCAAAAACCTCGAAGAGCTGGAATCCATTGAGAACGTTGTTGAGAATATTAAAGATTACTCAATTGTTATGCACCTGGAAAAAGGCGAAGCCCTGATACAGCCCGGACAAAAACTAAAGGGTGTATATCTGATCCAGTTGGGCGGGGTTGTAAAGACTGATCCGGAAGGGCAGGAAGAGCTTGTGCAGCAGGAATACGGTCCTGGTGACGTGGTAAACCTCAAGGGGCTTTTTGAAGAGGTTGAAAGCAAGCATCTTTACAGGGCATCGTCTGCATCCAGGGTGCATTATTTCAGCTCAGAAGACATTGGCTTGCTGCAGGAAAAAGATCCGGACATGGCAGCCAGGTTCTACAGCATCCTGCTCAGGTCATCTTGCAAATAATTGTCGTCTTAAAATATGCTCCGCAAGCATAACCTGATTTTATTCTGGATAATTAACACTACAGCGAAACTTATGATCGGTGATTGACCTCCGGGGACTGGCTCTTTTGCTGCCGAATTTTCGAAGAATTGCAAATTTGCAACCGGAAAAAGTGCCTGTCCCCAATTGAGATATTATATTTTATAAGTTTCGCTGTAGTCTTAAGCTTGGTGTTTGTAGCCATTTAGAGGGTCCCCGGTTGAAATGGCCCTGAGCTGTAAATCTGTTAAGGTGTAACCCTTCAGGGGGAGATATGCCAATTTGCCTTTCTGCCAGGCGGGCAATGCCCTGTGGGGATCTATGTTCTTCAAAACCGTGTGTGCGGAGCACCTGCCTGCCCGCTAAAATTCCGAAGGACAGCGAAGCGCATTTTAGTCGGGTGTGAAGCCTGAAGGCTTCCCGTGCCAGAGAAGATTTTTTTGGCACGGGCAACTTCGTTGCACATCCCAGTGAAACCAGCTACGCTGAAACTACGTTTGTTTCACGGGACAGGCGGGCGGCTCTGCCGCTCACGGCTGGCGAGTAACGCCTCACGTCAATTCTCGGTGGCGATTGATGGCACCCCCTGAATGGTTACGTTAAGGTTGTCCTGGAGGTGAGCTGAACCTTGAATCGAATTCATCTGTTGTCCGGTTTATTATTCTTGCTTGTTAATGCCGTGGGCTTACCTGAAGGCTTGAGTTCTGCATGGGCGCAGGACTTCAGGGTGGCAATTCTGCACTCCATCAGGCATCCGGCTCTGGATGAAGCAGCATCCGGGGTCATCCAGCACTTTCAAGATAAGGATGTAAACATCGAATTTACCCAGGTATTCATGAACCGGGAGCAGGATGAAGGCAAAAATGAAAAGGATCATATATCAAAGATAAGCGAACTTGACCCCAACCTGGTAATTACCCTGGGTACCCAGGCATCGCAGGAGGCTGTCCGGAAAATGGAATCTGTAGATATTGTCTTTTCAGCGGTCACCGATCCGGTTGGCGCAGGGCTTATAACGGATATGCACAAGCCCGGAGGACGGGTTACCGGACTTACTGATATGAGCCCTGTGCGCGAACAGTTGGATATGATTACCTGGGTGCATCCCGGGATTTCAACACTGGGCATTGTGTTTTCCGAATTCGAGCAAAACGCGGTCTTAATCAAAAAAAGACTGCAGGAAATGGCAGGGGATTCCGGCCTGGAGCTGCTGACGGCCCCTGTCGGCCCCGGGGGCGATGTACAGGATGCAGCCCTGGGAATACTGGACAGGGTGCAGGCCCTGTACATCTCTACAGACAACTATGTTGTTCAGCACGTATCCATGCTGGCTCGACTGTGTGCCTTGCATGACGTTCCCCTGTATGCTGCAGACCCCAGCTCCGTGGCTGAAGGGGCCATGGCCTCCCTGAGCATAGATTACCACAGTATGGGCCTGCAGACCGGGGCCATGGCCAAAAGGATCCTTGAGGGGGAAAAGCCGGGAGATATTTCAGTGGAAAAGCCCAGGGAAGTAAACATTACCATCAACACCAGCTCCGCAGAGAAGATGAATGTGGACCTACCCCTGGACCTGATGCTGGCAGCGGACAGGGTGTATGATCGTTTTCCGGAGATTGTTCAGTAGTAATTTTATAAGAAGGTGGCTCTTGAGAATGAGCAATCCCCCCAGCCCTTCCTTGACCGGGCAGGGGAGAGGATCGCGCTCTGCGTAAAATGACAAGCCGGGCGACACAGTTAAGAAGTCAAAGCGAAATGCCCTGGGCTCTGGCTATCATTTTAATATGCCTTGACATAAATAGTTTTGATGTCTTAGCATCATCAGTATGAGGACAACATTAGCCATAGACAACGATGTCCTGGAAAAAGCAAGGGCTCTTGCCGCCCGGCGTAAAATCCCATTTAAGACTGTGATCAATGAAGCCCTCAGAGCTGGTCTAAGAGAAGTGGAAAAGCCAGCTTTGCAGCAGGATTACACAACCATGCCTCAACCCATGGGGCTTAAGCAGGGAAGAAACCTGGACAATATCCAGGAACTCCTGGCCCAGGTGGAAGGCGAGGATGCCAGGTGATATCTGATTTCGCCCGCTTTCCTGGGTTAAAATGGCAAAATCCCCTGACATGAGAAACAATGCAGGCCGGCAACGGCCGGACAGTGCATCATGGCGGTGGTTAAAATGTTATCCAGGCACAGAGTTTCAGCCATGGGTATCAAAATTTAAGTACTGGTACAGTATTAAGAAGGCCTTTTTAAATCTAAGTGAAAAGGTCTGTTTCAATAACGCTGATTTGAAGGTTCGAGTACTTCGCGTTCAGATCGTTTAATGCGTTCTGTTCCAGCAGCAGGGCTTGTTGAAGCCGCATCATATAAGGGCGGCGCGTTGTACTCGACTTTTCGTCTTTGACAACAAGCCAACGCTCGATTTTATCCTGGATATTACCAAGGTAAAAAAGTCTTTGCTGAATTATTTCTAACCGTCTTTGGATATCGGCTCGACTGCTGGCTGTAGCCACGGATCCAAACTTTTGCATGTTGCCCATGGTGTGCTGCCTGTATTCTTCCAGGGCCATGTCCACGGCCACAGTCGGTGGTGTGCGCCTGCCGAAAAATGATCCATAGCTGAATTTTTTCCACGCCTCCATGTTAATAAACTGATTGGTCATCTTGAGGTCTTTCAAGCCAGTGGGCATGGATTCTCTGCTGAGAACGGTCGAGTTAAAGTAAGTGGCCTGCAGAATGCGATTGTCGACGGCCTTGAGAGCGGCGTGTACCTCTCGCTGCCTTTTCAAGGGGTCGGTCTCTCTGGTCATAGTCTGTTTGAGCCGGCTCTTTTTGAAGTTGCCGATGGCCGACATATGCCTGGCTTCATGGGAAAATCCCTGTGACGCACGAGTCTTGACTTTTTTGAGGTTTACCCCCTTCCTGATATCGCGATTCAACATATCTTTTTCTGTCAACGGCTTTCCTTTGTTGTAGTTCAATAGTTCGAGACGGGATTCCTCCAGGATTTTGGTTGCCTGCACTTTCATGGGGTCTATGTGGTTTCTCCAAAGAAATTCAATCTCGTATTTCGCTCCGGTAGTGCCGTATTCGGAGACAAGAACGTTAACCAGAGTGCTGGTCTCCGCGTGTTTGACAAAAAAACAGCCAAGCAAAGGATTTTCGTCGAACAATCTGGCAGTGTCGAATTTTTGGTCCCGAATAGATTCGTTCGTGAGCCTCATTTCATTGTAGTCCCTGACTATATAGGAAACCTTGTGCATGAGTCTTGCCAACGCACAGGCCCCGCCAATCACAGGCCCACTGGCTACTCCGGCGTCAAAAAAAGCGGCGTTCCGTGCAGTAAACTCGCCAGTATGTATGGCGGCCTTCTCGATCTCACGCTTAACTATTCGATCCAGAACTATATTTATGGCTTTTGCAGCTTCAGTAGGATCTCCAGGGGCAAAAGCCGAGATGTGCTTAACGGCCGAGTAACTCCGATTTGCCTCTATCGCAGTACTCACAGCCCCATTGATCATTTTGCCTGCGCTGACGACATGACCCACAAATGGGGTAAGTCCCGTTAAAAGTTCCCATGTCAAATTGGTGAATATATGTTCGCCTATCGCCTTGGCAATCTCATCTGTAACCCCCTCGAAAAGGGGAGCAATTGTGTTGAGAGCGTGAATCTCAATGCCGTTGAGTTGTTGGGCATGTTTCCCCATTACAGCTGAGACTTTCCTGGCCTCCTCACTTAAAGGTATGTCCTCTGAAATCAACGACTCCCGGCTAATATGTCTCGACTCCTGGCTAATAAGTGAGGAATTATTCGACTGACTGGTATTTTCCCTATATCCCTGGATATGTTTTGTCCCTTTGTGGACCTCCTGCAGATCTTTCTTCAGGCCATATGCTGTCTGAAGTTTTTCAAGGTTGGACTTGCTTTTAAACCTGAGTTCCGCTTTACCGAAGATGATCTGCGCTGCATCCCGCCACCGGGCTTCAAAAAGAGAATGTATTTCCTGCTCCTCTTTTGTAGGAGAAGATGGCTTGTTCGACACGGCTTTTTCTATTTGCTCCGTGAGACGCTCCACTACCTGTTCTTTGTTACGTTTAGAATTTTTCCAATCTTTTTTAAATGTCTTCCAGTCGTCCAGGGCTTTTTTAAGTTTATCCAGCTTATCTTGACTCGGGTTCATGTGATAAGCATTGAGGGCTTTGTCCACTTCTTTAAGGGGGGCCGAACGCGGGCTACTCAGCCCCACACGAGTCCTTTCAATCCAAAGGCCATATTCCATGATAGTCGACATATCACTACCCTCCAAAGCGATATTTGCACAATTTGTTAACCCATCTTTCCGCGATTGAATGCAGTAAAATTAAAAATTTCGAACGTTTAAGGTGTTTCTGCTTAAATTTATGGGCACTAAAGTGGCCTGGCTCGAAAGGAGCAGTCAACAAATACAAAGGGTTAGCTGACGCAGAAGACCAAAACAGCCTTTAGGCTCGGAAAGATGGGTTGATGTGCACTATTTCTGGCAACATATTTCAAAACTGGATAGTTGAACAGTTTTTTGTGGTGTGCATTATTTTTTTTGAACCTGAAAACAGGTGTTACTTGTTTGAGTTACATAGTCTCCAGGCCGGTTCATCAAGCTTAACCATTCAGGGGGTGCCGGAATCACGCCTCTGGCGTGACTGGTGACAGTCCCCAGGGCCTGGTGCCAGCAATCAATACCGAGGAACCCCTGAATGATTACCATCAAGCACCTTTGTGAGCTATCTGAACGGTTTTCCTGATCACTCCACCAGCCTGTCTTCAGGCAGGGAGATTTCGCGGTAGAGTTCGTCCGTGGCCGCCAGGAGCTCAAAGGGAGGGTTGAAGCCTATTTCGTTGGCTACCTGGATGTTGAAGGATATCTTGGGTGCGCCTCTGTCCACCATGTTCAGGGATCTGGGCTTTTTGCCTTCAAGGATATCAATTATCATTTGGGACAGAAAGTTGCCTCTCCTGCTGAAGTCCACGGTTGAAAAGCCCATAAGAGCGCCGGCCTCCACATCCCGGGAGCCGTTTCTGGCAAAGGTGGGTATTCCCTGCTCCCGCAGAAAGCTAAGAATCTTATCCACATCGCTGCTTTCCCAGTCAAAGGCCAGAAGAGAGGGAATGAAAAAGGCATCCATGCCCTTATCCAGGAGGTGCCTGATCCCTTCTAAGCAGTCCTGGACGGATTCTGTAGTGATTCTGTCGTATTCCAGGAGTTCAAATCCCCTTTCAGCGGCTATCCGCCTGGCGGCACCAAGGTTTGTAAACTGCCTGCCGCTCTCGGTGTCCGGATAGATCACCCCCAGCCGGTCGAATTCCACGATCTGGTGGAAAATATCGAACATGCGCGGATATCTTTCCGGATCCAGGCGTACAGTAAAATTGTCCACACCGGAGTCCTGGGTGCTTTGCACAAAACCCGAATCCACAGGGTCGGAGACTGCCATGGCCACAATGGGTGTTTCATGGTTGTTGGCCGCAAGTATGGCCCGGGTGGCATCAGTGCCTGCTGCCAGGACCAGGTCCAGGTCGTCTCTTTGCATCAGCTCCCGGGCCTCTTGTTCCAGGAGCTCGTCCCTGTCCCAACCCGGGCTGTAGTGAGCATCCCCGGGGAAATCTATTTTTTCCAGCCATCCCCGGGCCTGCAAAGAATCCTTTACAGCCTGCAGCGAGTCTGAAAAAAGCCAGTACGAACCTCCCTCGATATAGCCCACCCGGTAGTTCTTCTCCTGCGCTAATGCCGGAGAGGCCAGAAGAATTCCGGCCAGGATCAGGCAGATAAAAGCCATGTTCTGCAGCCTGAAAAACTTTAGCATAACCTGCTCCAATTATTTTAAAATATGATGTTACAGTTAATTTAAATCGTTTTCCTGACGTATCTGCTCAGCGCTTTTAGGGATTAGAAAAATACTGATATACCGACATAGTGATGCTTTATCCTCAACAATAAAGATAAGAGTTTTTTGACAGGATTAACTGGATTAAGAGATGGATTAAGAGAAAAATATTTTTGTCCTGGCCGGAAGCCAGGCCAAAAGGTAATCACTCCTGTTAATCCTGTCTAACATTCTTGTTTTTTGTAACAGGCTTTCAACGGTTAGGTCTAAACGGCATATTGGTATTTTGAACATCCCTTAAGGAAAGCAGGGGACAGCCACCCCCCGCACTTATTTTTAGCTGATATGAAGATTATTACTGAAAAATCAGTGCGGGGAGAGTCAGTCCCCCTCCGGGCTGTATGCCTACGGGCAGGAAGCCGTGCCACATGCAAAGCGCTAAACAGATACTCCCGGACAAGGTCTAGTCAATTCAGGGCAATGAGTTCTCAACATAGACTGACTATGGTATCCCCGGCCCCATGGACTTTGTAGAAAGGCCGGTGCATGACCAGGATACCCATGAGCCCGGACGGCCCGTAAAATCCGCTGTACTTGGCAGTGGCTGTTGTCTCCTGCAATCCACTGGACCTGTCCAGGTAGGCGATATCTTCTTTGACTGAGTAACTTTTTTGCAGGATCCAGTATCTGTTGTGCTTATAACCTTCAGTGAGCAAAGATTCTATCCGCTCGGCGGTGTTGCCGGTCATGGCCTGCATGGAGTAGACCCCTTTGCTGCCCCAGTTGGCGTCCAGGTCGCATCCGGCATACTTGAGGAAATAATCCCTTCTTTTCCTGGGCAGCTGGAAAAATTCATGAATGTCCATGTGCTCCCCGTCTTCCAGGACAATGTTTTCCGGGTCCACCAAGGTAGTATAAGGGAAGATCTCCCGGATTTCATCGGGGTACATATCCCTGGTTTTTTCCCAGAAAGGGAAGATAAGGGGGATTTTTTCGTCAAAGACGATGCTCGGAGGCAGGTCGTAGTGCAGCCTCTTGTTTTGCCAGGCATCAAAACGGGTTTTGAAGTAGTTGTCGGACATGAGCCCGTGAAAGGCATGGGCCCGGATAAAGTTGCAGTCATAGGCGCTTACGTCTTTGTCGTAACCGAAATATCTGACCCCGTGATCCCTGGTGCGCTGCAGGAAAAAGCGCATTCCGGACTGGACTGAGGCGTTGTCCAGGAGGTGGTGCACCAGGGGCTGATCATCCAGGTGTTTCTTCAGGTCCCTGGCGAACTGCCCGGCCATGGACCCGGGAAAAACGGGTTTTCCTTTAAAATCCTGGCTGAAATGCTCATAAAAAGAGTAGAGCTGCTCGCACTGGCACCACAAAGACCCCGGGCTCTGAATTTCCGAGATTTTTCCAGGCACAACTTCATCGGTGCGAAAAAAAGCGGGCTGCAGTGAAATCTCCATTTCCCGGGCCCGCTCGTGAAGTTCTCTGTGCCAGTTCCAGCCAAAGCTTTGAGGCAGTTCATTGATAATAAGCCCGGCAATGGCAGGGTCGGCTTCTTGAGCCAGGGAGGCCAGGAAAAGATCAGAAGTTATGTCCTGAAACTTTTGGATAAGCTCATGGCGTTTCTGGTATCCCTGCATTACTTCGGGCTGCAGGGGATAAATATCCGCTGCCGGGCAGGTGCTGAAGCCTATGTCCACACGCAAAAGATCGTTTATCTGATTGTCCAGAAAAGAAAAGTATTTGTCCATAAATCCTCAGGCAGAAGTTTCAGGTATTCATAATCTGGTTGTATCTGTTTAGCGCTTTGCATGTGGCATGGGGACTGGCTCTCCCCGCACTTATTTTTAAGTAATAATCTTCACATCAGCTACAAATAAGTGCGGGGGTGCCTGTCCCCATGCTTTTCTTAACAGCGCTAAACAGATACATCTGATTCAAGGGCTGAGCCAGTTTCTGCGGATAAGAAAGCCCAGATACAGGATACTGCTGATCAGGGTCAGTATTCCGAAAAGCACCACAGAGCTTTCATAGCCCACCCTGGCGATGAGAAAGCCCATTACCAGCGGTCCGGCCACGTTGCCGGCCCTTTCCCAGAAGCGGTATATCCCCATGCCTGCCCCCGGGCCAAGCTTTTTTACGATATCAGTTTCAGAGATCACCGAGGCCTGAGAGGATACGGAAAAACTGTGGGCTATGCCCAGCATTATGACCATGACCAGGATGGGTATGAAACCGCTGAAAAGGGCGAAAGAAAGCATTGCCCCGGCAGTTATAAGCCCGCCCAGGAGTATGAAGTATTTGCGTAGATATACCTGGGGAAAAAGATGCGATATAAGCGGGCCTGCAAAAACGAGGCATATGCCGTAGCACATGATCACCCGGCCTATATTGGACTGCAGAGCGTCAATGCTGCTCAGGTAAAGGGGGACAAAGAAAAACAGAAACCCCACCAGGACCAGCTTGGCCGGGATGGCCTGCAGCCAGAGCACGGCAGCGAACTCCCTGTCCCGGAAGACCTGGAAAAGCTGGGAGGCTTTGAAGGGAAGGCCGAAGCCCCCCGACGATTGTGGTTTTGCCGGCCTGAACTCCCCCCTGAAGACCAGAACTGCGAAAATCAGGGCCAGGCAGGTGAACAGGGCGCTTACATAGAACACGTTTGCATAACCGATTCTTTCCGCCAGCATGGCCCCTATGACCGTGCCGCAGATATCCCCGCTGAAAAAGGCGGCCAGGAATCCGGCCATGCCCATGGACCTGGACTTGAGGCTGGTATTGTCAATCACGAAGCGCTGGCAGCACATGAAAACCATGCCCAGGCCCACAGCGGCCAGGCAGCGAAATACTATAAGCCACAGAATATCCTGGGCCATGGCTGTGAGAAAATGCCCTGCAGCATTCAGTAAAAGCCCGATTATCAGGGGTCTGAACCAGCCCCTGGAATCGGTCATGGATCCGGCCAGGGGCATGGATACGGCCATGGTAAGCATAAAAGCGGCAATGGGCAGGCCTATTATCATCTCCCGTGACAGGCCCATAATTGGCTCATAAAGGGAGTCAACATACATGGGGAAAAAGGACAGGCTGAATCCGTCGGCCATGATGAAAAGAAAGATAAGAGGCCTGATGAGGGAGTAGGGGACAGACCCGGAAGCTTCATCCCGGTCTGCTGCAGGTGCCCGGGTCCTGCTGCCGCCTTCCATGCTTATGGCCAGGTCACTCCAGTAGGTGTTGACCTTTTGCAGGCAGGCCCTGATTTTCTGCAGGGCAGCCTGGGGTGCTTGAGCACGGCTGGATTCAGGTCCGTCAAGTTCCTGAACCAGGCCGGATATTTTTTCTGTCTGCTGCCGGGGCGGTGCAGAAAGCCCCTGGGACAGATCCGGAAGAAAGCCCCGCAGACCTGTGGCAAATCTCTGGGCCTGGTTTTTTATTATGGAGTTATAATAATCCGCCAGCACGCTTATCTCGCCCAGGGAAGCGTACTTGTCGCTGTCCACGGACATAAGCCGCGGATAGCTGCGGGAGATGTCCCGGCGCAGTACGCTTAATGGGTGGCTTATATAGTAGATGACGAAAAAGGTGAGAAATTCAAAGGTCAGCAGAAGAGAGGTGAACATGACTGTGAGCATGTCCCACATGATCTGCCTGGACTGGGCGTGGATGACGCTTCCGGAAATGTGCATGTTGATTTGTCCCTGGAGCTGCCCCTGCGCCTTCAGGGGCAGGGATATGTCCGTGTCTTCAGGAGTCAGGCCCTTGCGGGACAGCTCAGAGACGTAGGGCTTGTGGACAAAATCGGACTTGCGGGTGCCGGGCTCAATGTCCAGGGCCTGGTCATGGTCGGCAAAAAAAAGTGTATAGTCCCTGGTGTCGGTGATCTCCATGAACTCTACCTCAGGCAGGTCGGCGAGGATATTTTCCAGGTTGTCCTCAAGCCTGGCTATCCTCTCGAGAGAGATGCCCATGTCCAGGACATATTCCAGGTCATTTTTCAGGTTCTGGCCGGCGCTCTGGGCCTTTTCCCTGATGGTGCTCACGTGGCTGGACTGAAAAGCATTTATATTGAAATAAGAATACGCAGCCTGCCCCAGTATGATCACCGCCACAGCCACCAGGAACACATTTACTTTCAGGCTCAGGTCCGGTTTCATAAGCCGCCTCCCCTGCCTGATGTATCAGCTGAAGGCTCTTTGAAGCCTGATGCGTACCTGTAGCCTTGTAACCATCCAGGGGGGCAAGTACCGGCCAGGGGGACAGTCCCGCACTTATTTTTTTTTGATGAACAACTAACAGATGTGAGCGTTAGAAAAATAAGTGCGGGACAGTCCCCCCTGGCCTTGTTGTCATTAGTCACTACCGAGGACCCCCTGAATGGTTACGTCGTCTGTAGCCCTGCCAAGGGCTTGGACTGCCTGCCGGCTGTCCCTGATGATCTGTTCCAGTTCAAGTCTAAGATCATGGGGTATTTCTTCGTTTTCCAGGTGTTCGGCAAGCTCTTTGGTGCACATTTCCAGGCCGTGTGCAATTTCTTTCAAAGAGCGCCCTGGAAATTCTGCGGCCTCTTTGCCTCTGGACTCAAGCTCCAGGGCTATCTCCTGAAGGTAGCTGCCAAGGCTCAAAATATCGTTGCGGATTATCCTGGAATCAGGAAATTTCTGGGTCAGGGGCGTCCGGCCGGATCCGGGCGCAGCAGGCCCGGCCTTATGGGTTTTTGCGTCTTTTGAAACCGGGCTGAGCCGGCTATCCGCTTCTTCATGGGGCACGTCCTGTGTGCCGGCTGTTTTGTGTTCCCGGGTAAAGGGCAAAAGGGCCTGCCTGATTCTTTCCAGGTCCTTTCTGATGGGGCGGACCACGAAAAGACCCAGAAGGCCCACCAGAACAAGGGCGGTGCCCCCCAGGGACCAGCCCAGGCGGTTCAGGGCACCCTTAATCATCTGAGTGATGCGCTCCAGTATCACTGCCTGGGAAAAGGAGAGGAACAACCCTCCGTGGGTCTGTTGTTCAGCCCTGTGGACTATGGGCAGGTATAAAATGTATCTGTCCCGGTCAAAAACGGCGTGGGGCTCCTCTTGCCCCTCAAATTCCTGCGCATGCCGGGCAAGAAGACTGGAACCATTTTCTTCTGCCCCCTTGAAATAGATTATTTCCCCGGGTTCCATGCTCACGGCCACGTTTTCCACCCTGGGGTTGGAATCCAGGAACTGAGCCAGCATATCGTCCATGCCTTCAAAGGCGTCCAGGGGCTTGCCCAGCAGGATTCCGCGCTCAATGTCCTGCTTGAGGTTTACCGCCCTGGATTCCATGATGGATACAAGGGACCTGGAGTATATCTTCTCAAAGGAGGAGATGCTCAAAACGGAATTGAGAACCAGGGTAAAAAGAAGGATGGCCAGGGTGGCCGTGAATATCTTCAGTCTGAAGTGCATGTGATCCTTACCTGTCCGGTTTTAAGGAAGCGCCGGGACCGTAGTATCTCAGAACAAACATGGTGATGTCGTCGGACTGGGGCACATCTGCCGAGAATGTCCTGATCTCTTTGCGGATGTCATGCAAAAGCTTTTGCAGTTCCTGGTTTTTGGCCTGCATGGCCGTCTGCAGCAGCCTTTCATCGGAAAAGAGTTCCTGTTTCTGGTTCATGGCTTCGGTAACGCCGTCGGTATACAGAAAAAGGCTTTCACCAGGGTTCAAGGTTACCAGAAGCTCCCTGTAGGGCAGGTCTTCCATGGCCCCGGCCACAGGGCCGCTTATGCCCTTGACAAAAGAAAGCCCGCCCTGGGCATCCATGTGTATGGGCAGATTGTGACCGGCATTGGCGTATCTGATCTCGCCGGTGGACATGTCCAGGATGCCGATAATGAGGGTGACAAACATGCTCTTGGGGTTGTCCCTGCTCAGGTCGTTATTCACCCGGGCCATTATCCCTGCCGGGGACTTTTCCTTGGCGGCATGGCTCTGGATGAGGGTCCTGGTAATGGCCATATACAGGGCCGCTGGCATGCCCTTGTCTGATACGTCTCCCACTGTAAAACACAAATGCTGCTCATCCAGCAGGAAAAAGTCATACAGGTCGCCACCCACCTCCCTGGCAGGCTCAAGAATGGCGAAAAGATCAAACTCCCTGATGTCCGGGAAGGCCGGAAACTTCCTGGGCACTATGCTCATCTGAATGTCTCTGGCCAGGGAGAGTTCGCTTTCGTATCTCTCCTTGGCTGCAGTGGTTTCCAGGAGCTTGCGGACATTTTTTTTGAGCTCTTCCTGCATGTATACAAATGAGCCGGCCAGCTCGCCCACTTCGTCATGATGCTTCCTGGTCAGGGCAATGATCTTTTCCGACTCAAAATCGTCCGAAGCCAGGTCTTTGCCCGCCAGATCCCGGGTGTGCCCGGCCAGCAGGGACAAGGGCCTGGATATGTGGCGCACGAAAAATACGGCTGCCAAAGCCCCCAAAAGGAAAATGCCGGCAATGAGCCACGACTGTCTCTGGACCATGCCCTGGGCAGGGGCCCTGATTTCGGCCTCGGGGATCATGGCGCTCAAGTACCAGTCCAGAGGCCTGAAGTACCTGGTCAGGACAATCATGTATCCCTGACCGGTATCCAGGGTGCTGCGGCCGGTTTCGCTCTGGAGACTTTGCCGGGCCAGACCGGGCAGGTGAGGGGCAAGCTCCTCTTCATGTGCAGGTTCGTGGGGCGGGACCACCATCTCCCCGTCCTCCCGGAAAATAAAAAGTGATCCGCTTTCAGCCAGGCTGACCTGCCTGAACTGATCCTGCAGCTCCTGAATCAGTTCCTGCATGCGGTCCTTTTCAGCCTCTTCAATGGAGGATATGTCCACGAATGCCCCCAGGACCCATTCCAGCCCGGGAAAACTGCTCAGGTAGGCCAGGTTCTGGTCCTTTTCAGTCTCCTTTGATTCCGGGGAAAAGACAATGTATTGCCTGCGGGGGCTTTCTTCCCTGTTCACGGCATCTGAAATGGGTTCTCCCCTTAAGTCCTGCATCTGGTCCAGGTTTCGTCCCTTAAGGCCTTCCCGGGAGGAAAAAATAATGTCTTGGCCTGGATCAGCGACAAAAAATTCAGTGTCGCCTTGCCCAAGGGCCTGCAGCCACTCTAAGAGTTCATCCTTGCCGGATTTCTCGAATTCCCGGGCCGGGGTCTCTACCGGTGCCTCAGGCAGGTCCAGGCCTGAGAGGATCATGCGTACTTCGCGGTGCAGTCGGTCTTTGGCCCGGTCAATACTGCTGACCCGGTCGAAGATAAGTCCCCTGTAGACTCCCTGGATATTGAGAAAGACGGAGTTGAGGATGTTTTCGGCATTGTTCTGTTCCAGCCTGGTCACTTCCCTGCCTACATCACGGTGCGTGAAATAGATGATGACTGCAGCAGTAAGCAGCAGGATAAGAGCAATAATGGCAACAAGCCTGGAGCGCATGGTTTTGAACATAATAAATGCTTGCGGGGTTGCTGCCTTACATTTGCGAAGCGTTTTAAAACTCTATCCCTTTGCGGGCGGGGATGTTCTGCTCGAAGTGATGTTTGATCAGGTGGATTTCCGAAACCAGGTCTGCTCTGTCTTTGAGCCAGTCCGGCAGGTCCCTGCCGGTGAGTACCAGAGTGGTGCCGCTGTTTGCAGCCCCGTCCAGGATAAATTCCAGCTCCCGGCGGTCGATCAGTCCCCGGTTCAGGGCGTACAGAGCCTCGTCCAGAACCAGCATTTGAGCTTTTCCCTGTATTTTTTCCCCGGCCCAGTCCACCAGGTCCAGGGCCTTGGCCCGATGGCGCTCATGATCGTGCCCGTCACGGTAAAAGCCTTCTCCGGAAGCCAGAAACATGCCCGCGGGCAGCAGCTTTTTCAGAATTTTCTGCTCTCCGGACTGGGAATCACGCTTGAAGAACTGCCCGAAACCAACGCTCAGTCCGGCGCCCAGAGCGCGCAGTGCCTGGCCCACGGCGGCCGAGGTCTTGCCCTTGCCCTCCCCGGTGTAGACCAGGATCAGGGCCTGTTTTTCAGATTTTCCTCCCACTCTTTGATCTCCTGGATGATTTGCTCTTCCCCGGGCACTTTTCGGCCCTGCATGAGGACGCGCCCGTTGCAGATGGTGGTGTCAATGCATTCGCTGGAAGCGGAATAGACCAGGTTGGATATGAGATCGTGTCTGGGTATCAGGGTGTGATGGTCAAGGTCCACCAGGATGCAGTCGGCCAACTGCCCCACGGCTATAGTCCCGGCTTCCAGGCCGAAAATCTCCCCCCCGTTTATAGTGGCGCATTCCCAGGCTTCCTGGGCCGGGAATACGGTTGGCTCCCCGGTGGAACTCTTGCCCAGCAATGCCCCGGTCTTTATCTCCTGGAGCATGTCCAGGTTGTTATTGGAGGAGCAGCCGTCAGTGCCCAGACCTATGCAGATATTTCTCTTACGCATATCCTGATATGGAAAGAGTCCTGAAGCCAGTTTCATGTTGGAGACGGGATTGTGCACCACCTTGACCCCGTGCCGGGCCAGCATGTCCATTTCCTTTTCAGTCAGCCATATGCTGTGACAGGCGATTACGTTGGGTCCCAGAAAACCTATGCTTTCCAGATATTCTACCGGCCTTAGACCGTTTTCCTGCAGGCAGTCTTCAACTTCTTTCCGGGTTTCAGAGACATGGATGTGTATGAGCAGGTCATGTTCTCTGGCGAACTCGGATACCCAGACCAGGGAGTCCCTGGACACGGTATAGATTCCGTGCGGCCCCAGACAGAAAATAATTCTTTCATGTCTGTCGTTTTCTCTGAAGAACTTCCTGGTGCGGGAGCGGAACTGCTTGGCCTTGGCCGGGTCGCCGAAATCAATGAAAACAGAGGACAGGGCCGCACGGATGCCCATCTCCTCCACCGCTTTCAGGGTGGCCGGCATATGCCAGTACATGTCGCAAAAAAAGGTGGTTCCTGTCTTGATCATCTCCAGACAGGCCAGCTTGGCCCCGATATAAACGTCGTTAAAAGTCAGCTGGTGTTCAAAGGGCCAGATATGCTGGGTCAGCCAAGTATGCAGGTCCAGGTCGTCGGCGTAGCCGCGAAGCAGAGTCATGGCGGCGTGTGTGTGTGAATTGATAAACGAGGGCAGTATGGCCTTGTCCCTTCCGTCCAACACCTGAGCCTCTGGTTCTTCCAGGCCGGGGGCGATATCCTGGAATCGCCCGTTTCGGATCAGGACGTCAACGATACGGTCTTTCAACAGGACGTCTTTTATAAGCAGTGAAGACATGCCGTTCTCCTGAAAAATCCGGGGTTAACAGCTGGAACAGTTTCCGCCGGCACACCCGCCGCATCCGGAACTTCTGGAGGTTATGGCATTGGCCGAAGGGCTGCCCTGGACCACCGGCCCGCCAGTCCTGAACTTGCAGGCGGATATGAGTTTCTGGGCATTGGATCCCCTGCATCCGGGGCAGGTTACTGTTTCGTCCTCCTTGAGGATAAGTTCTTCAAATTCTTGTCCACAATCCACACATACAAACTCATGTAAAGGCATTTATGTTTCCTCCATTTTTAGCGCTACTGCGAAACTTTTCAAGCTTTGCTGTTTACAGTCATCGGGGACAGGCACCCCCGCACTTATTTTTGTGTCGGAATCGGTATCGGAATCGAAAATACCGGACAGCGTCGCACTTGACTGTGCCTAACGGATTTGATTCCGACCTCGACCCCGATACCGATACCGACCCCGATGATAAGCGTAAGCACAGATGCTTAAGTGCTCAGGGGCAATTTTTTCGCTTGGGTTGCGGGCATGGGCCACATTAAAAAGTAAGTGCGGAACAGTCCCCTGGCCTGCTCTAAATCCCAGAATCCCGGCATTTCAGCATCCCTGACCCTTTTTCGATTCCTGTGGTTTTTCAAAAAGGTAGTGATCCACAAGCATGCAGAGGATGTGCCCGGCGGCAATGTGCACCTCCTGGATGATGGGGGTTGATTCCTCGTCCACCACGAGCAGGTGAGAGCAGCATGCCTGCATGGGCTCCCGGCCCTTTTTACCCGTGAGCCCCACTGTGACCATATCCAATTCCAGGGCCTGATGCAGGGCCTTGTTGATATTGTCGCTGCCCCCGGAGGTGGATATGCCCACCAGGATATCCCCGGAGCGACCCAGGGCCTTGACCTGCTTTACGAATACCTCGTGGAAATGATAATCATTGCTTATGGCTGTAAGTATAGAGGTATCCGTGGTCAGGGCAATGGCCGGCAAAGGTGGCCTTTCCAGAAGAAAGCGGTTTACGAATTCAGCCGCCAGGTGCTGGGCATCGGCCGCGCTGCCGCCATTTCCGCAGAAAAGCACCTTGCCCCCGGCCACCATGCTTGCGGCGATTGTTCTGCTGATGGCTGCAAGTTCTAAAGCGTTTTTCTCGAAAAAAGCGTCCCTGGCCCTGGACCCGTCCCGGGCGTGGGCATGAATAATATCCAGGCTTTTGTCCTGCATGAATTCTCCTGGAAAGAAATTGGCGGTCTGCGCACGGGCTATTGCCCGGGCGTTCTTGATCCCGGGTTATCGGCCCCGGGGTGTTTATAGGCGGTACAAAGACTTTGGTCAATTCCCATGCCTGTTCAAATTTGGATGGAGTTGGCCCTTTTCTTTTGCCGCTGATTCAATTATTCAATATTGACAGCTTCATGGCTAAGTGATGCCAGGGTCTATCAAGTGTCGCAGAACAAAGAAAAAAAGATACTGCAGCAATCCACCTGTCTGATTTTAATCGGTATGCCGGGTTCGGGCAAGTCCACCCTGGGCAGGATTTTATGCGCAGACAGAAGGTGCGCCTGGGTTGATACGGATTATCTGATTCAGGCCTGGTGGGGAATGCCCCTGCAGGCTGTTTTAGACCACCTGGGCCTGGAGGGATTTCTTGATGCCGAGGCGGAACTGGTAAGTTCCATAAATCTGCATCAGGCGGTCATTTCCACTGGAGGAAGCGTGGTTTATCGCCCCCGGGCCATGCAGCACCTGGGAAGCCTTGGCCGCATAGTTTATCTCAGGGCCGGACTGGAGGTCATTTCTAAGCGTATCAGCGATGCCCGGGACAGGGGCATGGCGGTGCAGAAGGGTTTCAGCCTGGAGCAGGTATACCGCCAGCGCAGGCCTTTGTATGAAAAATATGCCCAACTGGTCCTGGATACGGATAAAAAAAGCCCGGAGCAGTGTGTAGAGGTTTTAAGACAGTGGCAAAAATTAAAAAATTGATGCCCAGGGTGGTTTTCAATAAGCTTGAGAAGCTGTACCAGGAGATGCAGAACAGTTATGATCAGGTAGCAGCCGAAACCGGGTTTACCTGCGATGGGTGCCCGGACAACTGCTGCAACAGTTTTTTCAGGCATCATACCAGGGTGGAATGGGCCTATTTCTGGAAAGGCCTGGAGCAGTGCCGCCCGGAAATACGCCGGGAGATCGTGGAGCGGGCCGGGGAATACGTGGAACAGATGAACACCGACCTGTCCCAGGGCAGAGATCCCTTGATCATGTGCCCGGTAAACTTTGATGGCTGGTGTGTTTTGTACCATCACAGGCTTATGATCTGCCGCCTGCACGGGGTGCCCAGCACCCACACCGCTCCCGGGGGGCGCTCCCGGGAATTTCCGGGGTGCTTCAGGTGCCGGGAAAAGACAGAGCATCTAAGCCATGTCCCCAGGCTGGACCGGACCAGGTTTTATCATCAGTTGGCCTGGCTGGAGCAAAGCTATGTTGGTCCAAAGATAGTAAAAATGGACAGGGTTAATATGACTTTGGCGGAGATGATTATGCATGGACCGCCTTTTAAGCAGTAATTGATGGATTTAGAATTAAGGAATTAAGGAATTAAGGGATTTATGGATTGGGGGATTGGGGAATTGAGGAATTCAGGAAGATTATTGGTTATGTAGCAGGGGTTGTCAGCAGGGGGTGACGGGCGGAGGTCCTGTTGCCGGGAAAAGCAAACCAACGGGGGCTACAATGGATAAAAGCATGCCCAGATACATTCTGCTTTTGTGTATTATAATGATGTTGGCCGGATGTTCGTATATGAGCGTGAAGCATCTGAGTTCCAATCCACTGAGCTTCGACCAGGAGGAGGAACTGCAGATGCGCTACTGGGACTTTGCCTACGTAAATAAGGTGAAGAATGATCACTACCATATCCAGGGCACTGCTTATCCCAGGCAGGAAAACCTTCCCGGGTGGGGCAAATGGATGCACAACCTGTGGATTACCGCCTATCTAAGTGATGATGATGGCCGGGTACTGGCTAGAGATCTCAGGGTGTATCCTACCCAGGAGCTGGATCCGCAAAACGGGGTACCCATGGATTTCAGGCTCAAACCGGACAAAATGCCTGGATCAGAGGACATATATATCACTTTCGGGTATCGGATGCAGTTGACCGAGGACCGGTATGTTGACCCGTCCTCGCAAAGACCTCTAACCGGGGAAAAGAGCGTGTTTTTTGCAAGCGAAAAGGCTCTGGCCAGGTGATGCCTGCTTTAAGCGGCCGGACCGGGCTTTACGGCAATTGATATTGATCTAATTTTCAATATGTTCCAAGAGGCAAGCAATGTCCCAGGAAGAAGATTTTTTGCACCAGGAGCAGCTGTGCATACTGGAAGAAGTGGAGAAAGGCTTCAATATAGGCATCATCGGTACGGGTACCGGGTTTGAATCCATCCTGCAGCTGACCCGCAACCCTGACCTGGAAGAGTTTTTTCCCAGGCTCAATCTTGTCGCCCTGTCCCAGCCCTACTCCAGGGACAGGCGCCTGCGAAAAGCCCTGGAAATGGGGGTGAAGCTCTATGAATCCCACCATGATATGCTCAAAGCCCACCCGGAAATAAATCTGGTCATAGAGCTGACAGACAAGCAGCACATGGTCAAAAAGCTGCGCAAGAGCCTGCCGGCGAATATCTCCATGGTGGATCACAATGCTGCCACCTTTCTTTGCGGGATGCTCATCATGGCCGAGGTGAGCAACAAGTGCAGGCTGAATCTAAAACAGCAGAGGGCGCTTTTTGAAGCGGTTACAGACCAGATCCAGGACGATATACTGCTTCTTAATACCAGCGGGGTCATCCAGGATGTGAACATGGGCGTCGTCAAAAGGATGGATAGAAAAAAGGAGGACATTATAGGCAAACACTGCTGGGAACTGTTCGCCTGCAGCGATGCCTCCTCCGGACCGGGTTTCAACGGCACCGAATGTCCTTTCCGCACGACCATGGAAGAGCACCGGCCTGCAGAAGCCATGCAGACCTGGGTGGATGAGCAGGGACGAGCCCATTATTTCAGGATCTATACTTATCCTGTGTTTGATGCGGCAGGGCAGCTTTCCAGGGTGGTGGAGATGCGCCGGGACATCACCGTACGTACAGAGATGGAAAAGCGTCTGCAGCAGTCGGAAAAGCTTGCAGCCATAGGTGAACTGTCCACCTATATCGCTCATGAAATCAGAAACCCTCTTTTTGCCATTGGAGGTTTTGCCAATGCAGTGCTCAGAAATCCTGATCTGGACGCGGTTTCCAGGGACAAGGTCAACATAATTCTGCAGGAATCAAAGCGCCTGGACAGGATTCTCAAGAGCATAATCAACTTTGCCCGCCCAACTGAGCCTGTTCAGCAGGAAGTAGATGTAAACGGGGTGGTCCAGGAGGTCATGCAGCTTTTTAACTTAACCTGCAAGGAGCAGGATGTAAGCATTGAAATGGAAATGCCCCCGAATATGGCCAAAGCCAGGGGAGACCCGGAACTGCTCAAGCAGTGCATTATTAATCTGGTGAAGAATGCCCTGGAAGCCATGCCCGAGGGAGGTACATTAGGCCTGGAGACTTTTGTGGAGTGGGAGTTCGTGGTGATTGAGGTGAGCGATACCGGTAAGGGCATTTCCAAGGAAATACGGGACAAGATTTTTAACCCCTTCTATTCCACCAAAGAGAATTCAGGAGCAGGTCTGGGCCTGGCCATGACCAAGAAAATTCTGGATGACATGGGCGGAAAGATAGATGTGCTCAGCCTGGAAGGACAGGGAACAAGCATAACCATTCGTCTGCCCCTGTTCCCGGCCATGCCCGAGGATGAGAAATAGTCTGTCCTGTGAAGTGTTCCTGCCCGGCAGTTGCCGGAACATGTCTGATTATAGTCCAAGGAGTCGGCAATGTCTGCTAAGTTAAAAAAGTTTATGCTTTGTCTGACGGCACTGGTGGGAATAAGTCTTGTGGCATCCTTCAAGGCCCAGGCATCTCCCAGGGAGGTTCTGATCTTTCCCGATTCCGCCCGGGTCTGGGATGCCGGGAAGTTTGAAGTGCAGGAAAGAGAAGGCCGGACAGCAGTGAGGCTGGAGCTCCCGGCCCAGGCTGATCCTTCCACTCTGCTGGTGCGCCCTGAAGCTCCGGAAGATCTTTCAGTGGCAGATGTGCAGTGGTCCAGGACAGACCCGGAAGATTCCAGGCGGGTCCGGGAGCTTAGACAAAAGCTCCAGGAGCATGAAAGCAGCAGACAGAAGCAGGAAGCTGTCCTGAAGGCTTACCAAGCCCGGACAGCCTTCTGGGAATCCCGCAGGGATCACCATGAGGAAGCAGACCGGATGGACCAGGCGGCTGCCAAAATCTTTGAAGCTTTGAAGCTTGCTTATCTGGAGAAGTCCGAGGCTGGGAATGAACTGGAGGAGATTGAAAAAAGAATCCAGGAGCTGCAGGACAGACTGAGGGAAATTACGGGTCCCGAGCACAAGACCTGGGAAGTGCTGGTGTTTCTGGAAGGTGCAGACAGCTTGGAAGCTGCAGGTATAGCCTTTGATTATATTCTGTCCGGGTGCGGATGGGAGCCTGAATACCGGCTGCAGGCGGATTCCGCCGAGGGCGGGGTGCAATTTACCTGGAATGCCAGGGTCTGGCAGAGCAGCGGCCATGACTGGCAGGATACCCGCATCAGTCTGGCCACCCTGGAGCCGCAGACTGACCTGGACCCTCCCCGGATTCCGGACTGGATTGTCCGCCCAATACCGGAAGCAGGCCTGCCCGGACCCAGGGACGTCAGGATGTCTGTAATGGAGGCTGCCGCGGATAAAGCACCGGTCCAGGAGCGCCGGGGACAGTTTTCCGTCTGGCATCTGGGAGAGCAGGATCTGGCAGCCGGGGAAAGGCCCAGGATAAAGATCCACGAGGAGACCTGGCCTGCAGAGTTTGTACGTCTGCTGCGCCCCAGCAGAAGCAACAATGCTTTTTTGCGGGCACAGTTGGATCTGGATAAGGTTCAGAACATTCCGCCAGGCGAGGCCGTGTTTTTTCATGACCAGGCCATGGTGGGCCGCCGGGATTTTAGTTTTACTGGAGCGGAGAAAGAGATTTATTTCGGCGAGGATCCCTTTGTTACTGCAGAGACCATCACCAAAGCCAGTGCCTCAGGTACCAGGGGGATTATCCGGGAGCGCCAGACCTACAGGTGGCATTTCCTGGTGAATGTGCACAACCATCACGACCATCCCGTGCGCATCAGGCTGGAGGAACCAAGACCGGTTCTCGGTGACGACAATATGCAGGCATCATTCGACCTGACCCCTGAACCGTCGGAAGAAACAGAGTCCTTGTTCATCTGGGAAATGGATCTGGGCGGGGGAGAAAAGGGCGAGGTGGATCTGCAGATGCAGATTCAGGCACCCGGGGATATGGATGTGGACTGGGGCTGGAGAAGCAGGTAGCTGTTTTCGGTCTCAATGTTTACCTTCTTCCCTGTGCCTGAAGAACATGTCCAGGCATAAAACGCTAAGGGCCGCCGTTTCCCAGCGAAGCACACGGGGGCCAAGGGAAGCGGGCTTGAAGCCGGCCTGCATGAGCACCTGCAGTTCTTCCTGTGTAAGTCCTCCTTCAGGTCCGATGGCCACCACCCTGTCCGGTTCTGGGCCTGCCTGGTAAAGACTCACTAGGTCGTCCTGGCATTCCTGCTCCCACAGGGCGATTCTTACAGGTATATTACGGGCGTATTGCACCAGTTCCTGCACATTCCCGGAAAGAAACACAGGCTCAGGGAACCAGGGGTTGCGGCTTTGTTTGGCCGCCGTGACTATTTTTTTATGCCAGTTTTGGTAACTGGCATTGTCCATCCTGCCCTGGCTGTTTTTGCCGGTCCAGAAAACAAGCCTCCATACTCCAAGCTCCACCGCCTTTTCCAGAAGCCAGGAGCGGCGGGAACTTTTGTTCCAGCCCAGAGCCAGGTGCAACCTGGTCTGCGGTTTTGGCACCCTCCAGATATTTTCCGGAAACAAACCGGCTTCTTTCCTGCTGCTGGTACGGACCTCGAAAATACCCAGTCTGCCCCGCCCATCCAGGACACGGATCTTTTCACCGGCACTAATGCGCAGCACCCGGCTTAAATGGTGTGCTTCATCAGACTCCAGGCAATAAGGCTCCTGCCACTTTTCCGGGGGTAGATAAAAGGTGTGCATTGACAGTAGGGCTTGGTTGTTACTTGCAAAGAATGTTTTCCAGGATGAAGTTACTCACCTTCTGTCCGGCTTCCTGCAGGCTCAGGTGGTCGTTTTCCAGGGTCATTTCGGCTTCCGGGTCCACCTCGAACTCCTGGTCCACACCGATGACCATACCCAGTCCGGGAAAATCCCGGCCGGTTTTTTTCCTCTCCAGGGCTTTGTCATAAAGCTCGGCCATGACCTGCCCACCGGGCCTGGAGCGCTCCCTGTGCATGGCTGTGTCCAGGGTGCAGTAGATATGAATTTCAGCAAAAACAGGGACCCGGTCTCGAACTCTTTTGCGCATTTCAAGCCTGGGGGCGGTGGCGTCCATAAGCACCAGGCGGCCCTGCCGGGCGTACTCTACTGCTTCCCTGGCAAAAAGCCCGTAAGCCTTTTCCCGTTCCTCCCTGGTGTATTCGGGCCTTGGAAAATATTGCTTGCGCCGGTCATCCATGCGAAGCAGAACCGGGTCAAAGCCTTTGTCCCGGAGCATGGACAAAACGAAATCGCAGATGCTGCTTTTGCCACATCCGGGCAGCCCGGTAAACCAGATGACTGTTCCGGGTTGTTGCGGATCTCTGCCTGTATTTCCATTCAGCCAGGATGCTGCACAAAAAAGGCCTGTTGCGACAGCGGCAAGTGTCTGCATGAGCCTGAACCCCCCCTTGGCTTTTGAAAAGTTTCAGATGCATTTATGTTGTTCAGCTTATCAGGGCCTGCCCTGCAGGGCAACTTTATTTCCCGGCCTGTGGTCCTGGACATTACGTAACCATTCAGGGGATGCCGGAAACACGCCTCTGGCATGACTGGGGACAGTCCCCGCGACACCTTTTCTCCTCACAAATACAAAAATTACAGACGCGAGTTTTTGTGAACCTGCACATTTAGTACTTAGCGAGGGACAGTCCCCACTCACGCCAGAGGCGTGAGTGCCAGTAATCAACACCCATGATCCCCTGAATGGTTACGACATTGCAGAGGAATTGTATGCTGCCAGGATGTCAGAGGAAGTTTATTTTTAATTATAACAATATGTTGGATGAAAATCGATATTTTTTTGAAAATTATCCTTGACAGGGGTTGCCGTATTCACTTAGTTATCTCGCAACGCACATATCAAAATATCTTTATATGGAAATAAGTTGGATATCGTTAGACTGTTTAAATCCCTGGGCGATGAAACCAGGCTGCGTCTGCTGCACCTGCTGCTGCACCATGAGCTGAATGTGAACGAGCTGGTTCGCATCATGGACATGGGTCAGTCCCGCATTTCCAGGCACCTGAAGATCCTGGCGGACTCCGGGCTTCTGCAGTCCAGGCGAGACGGCAGCTACATATATTACACAAGGGCCGGGGGTGCGGATCTTGCTCATCTCACTGACTTTATAATTCAGGCCGGCGGATCACGGCAGGATTTTGCTGCTGACCTGGAAAAGACTCAGGAACTGCTGGATGAGCGCAAGCACAGGGTCAAGACTTTTTTCAACAGCCTTGTGGATGACTGGGATCTTTTAAAGCAGGAAGTGCTCGGGGACTTCAGCTTAAAGCGCATCGTAGCCCGGGAGGCCCAGGGAGCAAATACGGCAGCGGATCTCGGGTGCGGCACCGGGGAAATGCTTTTGGAGCTGGGCAGGCATGCCCAGCGGGTCATTGGAGTAGACAGTTCCGCCGGAATGCTGGAAAAGTCCAGGCAAAGGCTTTCCGGGTCAGGGGTAAATGCAGACCTGCGGCTGGGGGAACTGGAGCACCTGCCTATCAGAAACGGAGAAACCGACCTGGTGGTCATGGAGATGGTCCTGCGTCATGTAGCAGTTCCCTTAGAAGGGATAAAAGAGGTCAGCAGGGTCCTGGAACCGGGAGGGCGGTTTATCATGGCCGACTTTGACCGGCACGACCAAGAAGAGATCCGCTACAGGTATGGCGGGGTCTGGGCAGGCTTCGACAGGGAGCAGCTCAGGCAGTGGCTGCAGCAGGCCGGGCTGGACCTTCTGCAGCTGGAACAGCACTGGGTGCAGCAGGGACTAGGCGTTAATGTATGCCTGGCTGTCAAGCCGCAAGGTCCTTCCGGGAAAGAAGTTTTTACAGGGTAAACAAAAAATTACATAACACCAAACCTAAACAAGGAGAAAACAAAAATGGACAAAGGAAATCATTACGAAGTCAAAGACATGTCTCTGGCATCCCAGGGCCATAAGAACCTGGAACTTGCCGAACTCAACATGGGAGCCCTGCTCAAGGTCAGGGAGCGCTTTGCCAAGGAAAAGCCCCTGAAAGATATCCGCATAGGACTGGCCCTGCACGTGACCAAGGAAACCGCCATTCTGGTGCGCACCCTCATCGCCGGCGGCGCAGATGTGGCCATCACCGGCTGCAACCCCTTGTCCACCCAGGATGACGTGGCTGCTGCCCTGGCTGATGAAGGGGTCAAGGTCTGGGCCTACAAGGGCGAAACCAAGGAAGACTATTACCGCTATATCAACAAGATTATCGAGTTCAAGCCGCATATCACCATTGATGACGGCTGCGACCTGGTTTCCGAAATACATAAGAACCATGCCCATCTGATCCCGGATATCATCTGCGGCTGCGAAGAAACCACTACCGGCATTATCCGGCTCAAGGCCATGGAAAAGGACAACGCCCTGAAGTATCCCATGATTGCGGTCAATGACAACATGACCAAGCACCTGGTGGACAATTACTACGGCACAGGCCAGTCCACTGTGGACGGAATCCTGCGGGCCACCAACGTACTGCTGGCAGGCAAGAACTTCGTGGTTGCCGGCTATGGCAGCTGCGGCAAGGGCGTGGCCAAAAGAGCCCAGGCCATGGGAGCCAACGTCATCGTCACGGAAGTGGATCAGTTCTGCGCCCTGCAGGCTGCTTACGACGGTTACAAGGTAATGAGGATGGAGGATGCAGCCAAGATTGGAGATATCTACTGCACAGTCACCGGCAACAAGCATGTCATCCGCATGGAGCATGTAAAGAATATGAAAAACGGTTCCATCCTTTGCAATTCCGGACATTTCGACAACGAAATCGATATTCCGGCACTGGAAAAGGGAGCCGAGTCCAAAAGAGAGGTGCGTACCTCCATGGATGAGTATATCGTTGGCGGCAAAAAGATCTTTGTTCTGGGTGAAGGCCGTCTGGTCAACCTTGCTGCTGCCGAAGGCCATCCCAGCGAAGTAATGTCCACCTCCTTCTGCGGACAGGCCCTGGCCTGCGAATACGGTGTACAGAACAGGGGCAAAATGGAAAACAAGGTACTGCAGCTGCCGGTGGAGCTCGATGACGACATTTCCGGGCTGCAGCTTACTGCCATGGGCATTGAGATTGATGAATTGACTCAGGAACAGAAAGACTACCTGGATTCCTGGGAAGAAGGCACGTAAGCAGAGGTCGGAAGTCAGAGATCAGAGGTCAGGGGACCTCGTCCAGCACTTGACTTGAGCGAGTGGTTTAGTCCTCGGGGCGCAGGCCCCTCTGGGCCGCAGGCCGAGTTTGGCAGGACCGGCAGCTCAAGTTGAGTGACAAGTTCGCTTGAGTCGCTAAAGGAAGACAGTCCCCCGGCCGCATGCAAAAACACTGAACAGATACCTCGAATAAGTTTTTAACAGCAAGGAGAAGATGCCATGATAGGATCACAAGGCAAGTATTTTTTCACCTCGGAGTCAGTATCCGAGGGACATCCGGACAAGGTATCCGACTATATATCGGATGCGGTCCTGGACGCCCTTCTGGAGAATGACTCCGAATCCAGGGTGGCCTGCGAGACCCTGGTCACCACCGGCATGGTCTTCATCGCCGGGGAGATCACCTCCCAGGGCTACGCCGATCTGCCAGGCATTGTCCGGGAGACGGTCAAGGACATCGGCTACAACAGCTCGGACATGGGTTTTGACTGGGAGACCTGCGCGGTTATCTCATCCATAGACAAGCAGTCCCCGGACATCGCCCAGGGCGTGGAGAGAAAATCCCCCGAGGAGCAGGGGGCGGGAGACCAGGGCATGATGTTTGGCTATGCCTGCACCGAAACCGACGCTCTCATGCCTGCGCCCATTCACTACGCTCACAAACTGAGCCGCAGGCTGGCCTTTGTGCGCAAGAAAAAAGTCCTGGACTTTCTGCGTCCCGACGGCAAGACCCAGGTGGGCCTGGAGTATGAAAACGGCAGGCCCAAGCGCATCGACAACGTGGTGGTCTCAGCCCAGCATGACCCCAACATCGCCTACCAGGACCTGTCCGATGCCATCAAGAAGGAAGTGATTTTTCACACCCTGCCCCCGGAGCTTATGGATGAGAAGACCAAGATATACATCAATACCACCGGGCGCTTCGTGGTGGGAGGTCCCATGGGGGACTGCGGCCTTTGCGGACGCAAGATAATAAACGACACCTACGGCGGCATGGCCGCACACGGCGGGGGAGCTTTTTCGGGCAAGGATCCTTCCAAGGTGGACCGTTCCGGGGCCTACATGGCCCGCTACGTGGCCAAGAATGTGGTGGCCGCCGGCCTGGCCGAGCGCTGCCAGGTGCAGATAGCCTACTGCATCGGCCTGGCCGAGCCTGTCTCGGTACTGGCCACCTCCATGGGCACCGGGCAGGTGGATGACGAGACCCTGACAAAGGCGGTGCGCGAGGTATTCGACCTGCGCCCCTACTTCATCAGCAAGCGACTGGACCTTAAGCGTCCCATCTACCAGATGACCACCAACTATGGTCATTTCGGCCGGGAAAAGCCGGAATTCACCTGGGAAAAAACAGATGCGGCAGCGGATCTCAAAACCGCCTGCAAGTTGTAGAATTCACGTTCCCCCGGCACAGCCATGGCTGTGCCGGGGGATTTTTATTCATTTTGCGGATGAAAACTAATTGTAGGAAATCGGCTCGCGTTTGACCCTGCGGATGGTTTTGAGTTCATTGAGAAGAAAGTTCATGCGGAAGTATCTTTCCCTTACCTCCTGCCCATACTGGGTAAGACTGTTTTCCTCCCTGTTCACGTAATTGCGCAGCAGATAGCGGTCATTGGCTATCTTTTCCACTGTGGCTATGGCCCGGGTAATGATGTCCGGGAAATAGTTTCCCGTCTCGAATTTCAGTTCTTCCAGCACGCTGTTGCTGTGCTCCAGCATCTGCAGGTAATTGATTTTTTTGTCCTCATACCTTCTTTCAAGAATATCCTGCAGGATGCGTATTTTTCTGGCCTGCCTGATGTAGCTGTATTTCTGCCATACCTCCTGGTACAGGTCGTTCAGGGCCTGAAAATCCTCGAAAAGCTCAGGGTTCAGCAGATAGTTGTCCAGGACTTTGGTCACTCCGGCATAAAATTCGTCGGAATATCCGATGATCCTTCGCTGGTGCTTGCTGAGCCAGGCGTACAAAAACTTGAGCCTTTTTTCGTGAGTGTCGGTGTTTTCAATGATCTCGCGCTTGTATTTGATTCTGCCGGAAAACTCACCCTTGACTATATCGTTTAGTTTCAAGGTCATGAAAAAGGTGTCTTTTATGATATTCAGTTGAGAACAGACTTCACCGGTGCGGGGATGGATCACCTCCTGCCTGAGCACGGACAGGGCCCTTTCCTCCCGGATATTGTCCGGATCATACTGGTGCTGCTTGTACCTGACCCTCAAAATGACCGCCTTTTTCTCCTCGTCCAGAAAGTATCCGTTTTCCTTGAGAAATTTCAAGACATCCTTTTTTTTGGTTTCCACCCTGGCCAGGGCCACCTTTTCCAGGGCTGGATAGAATTTGCAGTCCCCTGTATTATAAAGAGTGGTAATGGTACGGTCGGTCTGACCCAGGGCCCGTATGAGAAACCTCTCACCCATCTTGAACAGCCGCCTGGAAAACAGGGCTGCCGAAGTCCTGCGTTCGGACACCACCGGGTAGCCGTAAAGCTCCATAAGAAACTGGTAGACAAAATTGCGGTTCAGTTCGTAACGCAGGTTGTCGTTGGGCTTGAACTTCTTGATCTGCAGACCGAAGCGTTTGAGTTCAGGGTCCAGGTAGGACGGGAAAGACGCATAGACCCCCGAAAGATAAAATTCGTTTCTGGTGTCCATGCTCATTACGTGCCCCCGGTCCATGTTCAGGATAAAATTCAGCACCCGGGGATAATTGTACAGTTCGGCAATATCAGTTCCGCCCAGTTCGTCCTTGAAGCGCTCCTGGATATTTTTGGGAAGACGGCTCTGAAATGTGGAGACATTGGTATGGCTGATGGTGTCCGGCACAGGACAGGCCTCGCCATGGGTGGTGATGATTTTTGCCCACCTGCTGTGCAGGATGTCGAACTGAAATATTTCGTTGAAGTATTCCAGGGGGCGGGCCAGGGCCACCAGGCTGAATCCCGGCAGGTCTTCATACTCGTAGAGGTCCGACTCGAAGGAGGGAAGAAGTTCCCTGGCTTCCACCAGGGGATAATTATCAGTTTTCAGGAAGGGCCGGATAAGGCACTGGCGGATATGTATCAGGTCCAGGTATTTTTTCAGACTAAGCAGGCTGTTCAGTCTGAACCTGGGCACAGGGATCTTCTGGTCGGACCAGTCGTAGGCATCGGCTTCAAGGAAGTAGTCGTACCATTTTTGCATCAATAAGTCCCTTTGCCCTGAGAGGCGCCTGGCCAGGCACTCAGCAGATCCGCCTGTAACCGTACTGAGATTTAATGGGCCAGTAAAATTAAAGAATTTGCTGCTTTATTCTCCAGCCCGGAAATGACCGGGAGGGTTTCATCGGGTCCATCCAGCGCCGTGCACTTGCTTGCGCTGGAAAACAAGCCCGGCCATTTAACCTGAATGGTTTAAGCCTATAATAAGCCCCGCCAGTGACCATGATTTACAAGTCTGTGCGCCGGGTTATGATGTCCAACCTGTCAGCAGCTGTAAAATATCCGTGCAGACAGGGTGTTCCAGGGGTTTTATGCTCCGGACGGTGATGTTTTTTGCAGTAAGACTTCAGGAAGAATCTCTGACAGGAACCCCCGGGATTTTCGCAGTATCTCCTGGAAGTATCCACGCATGTGTATGCATCGGGGACAGGTTCAGAAAAATTGAGCAGATTGGAGGATCTAAACGCTGATAATTTTTCAAAGGCATGAAACGTGGAAAGGTCTTCAAGGCTCGTCAGTTCCTCAAGGTTTCTTTCCAGGTATGTAACAACGTGGTTTTTCAGCCGTTTCCAGCGGTCAGAATCTTCAAACGGCACAAGCTCCGGCATCCCCTCCCATGATGCACCTGCAAAAAGTTGAAAAATGGGATTCGGCATTTTGACTTGACTTAATAACTCTTTGATTCTGCTGCCGTCTGTCCCGTGCATGGCTTGACCGGACCAGCTCCCGGCAGGCTTATCCCCCGCTGCAGCATCAAGTTTTTCCATTTCCTGAGGCCAGGACATTGTCCATGCACAAGCAAGACGGCAAGCCCCGGTTCATTTTAAGGGGGTGTAGCAGCAAGGCTTTCATAAGTAAAAGTGTTCTGTCCTGGATGCCCTGCCTTAAAAAAACGAAGTGTTCCATGGATGACCCGGGCTTGAAAAATTATTTTGTCACCTACACTTTCAAACCATTTTTTATTTTATAATTATGCTGTATGATTTACAATGTCAACATTAATTGTACTGCTTATTTCATGCTGCAGCATAACACTACAGCGAAACTTATAAAATTTTTCAACCTGTCTAAAGTCATAAGTTTCGCTGTAGTGATAATGTCTGTTTGTAAGCATGCTTACTCAACGGGCAGGAAATAACCCGGGCCGGGATTGTCAAATGTGAGGCAGGTTGAGAACATGGTCTCAGCAACCTGCCGGCACCCAGGAGATGCCGGCAGGTGTTCCGGTTTATTTTTGCAGCATCTTGTCAAAAATCCTCTCGGATTTTTCAGCTGCCTGTTCAGCCCTTTCCGCCGCGTCCTTTACTTCCTGGAGCATGGCATCAAGGTCCTTGCAGCACTCCTCGGCAATTCCAACAGCCTCTCCGGCTTTCACCTCTGCCTCATCAGCCTTGTTCCAGGCTTCGTCCGCCCGGGTGTGAGCCTCATCCGCCCTGGTTTCGGCCTGCTCGGCCTGTGTCCTGACTTCTTCCAGCTGACTCTTGGTTGCGCAACCGCCCATAAAGGTCAGACCAACGAGACAAAGCATACAAAAAAGCGGGATCAAAAATTTTCTGAACATATACAACCTCCTTTTATCTGTATTGTTGAAGAAAGTATTAAACACCATTCATCACCAGGAATAAAGCCCGGCATATCGCTGTTGGTAACAACTGCAGGCACCCCCTTTTTTTCCTCGAGCACCCGTCCCGCCTCGCTCAGATCCACCCAGGGGGCGAGTCCGCTGGCCTGAAGCAGATCCCAGACATGGGAATGCATATCCGCTATTTTGCCGTATACATCGGGGTGCACCTCCAGAAAGATATCACCTCCTCTAAGGCCCAACTTGACCGGTTCATAAATGATCTCCACCTTTGCCCCAGCCTCAACATCGTAAAAAAACTGCTGGATATGTTCCGGATACAATCGGATGCATCCCCGGCTGACCTTTCGTCCCACCCCCCAGGGAAAGTTGGTCCCGTGGATGCCCAGGCTGTCCCTGGAAAGTCCTATCCAGTACCCACCCAGGGGGTTGTCCGGTCCCGGCGGAACCACCACTCTGCTAAAGCCCTCCCTGGCAGAAGGCGGCACTGTCCAGGAGGGGTCTTCAACTCGTTTTTGTACCCTGGCATCCCCGGGCGGAGTCTCAAATCCATCCCGGCCTATGCCCACCGGGTAAGTTCTGACCATGTCGATATCCCTGTAAAACCGGTATAGGCGCATTTCTGGAAGGTTGATCACGATTTCCCCATGCCTGGTGGGAGGAAGAATCCATGTGGTGGGAATATCGATTTTCAGGCCTTCCTCCGGCACCCAGGGATCCAGTTCTGGATGCTTCAGGGAAATTTCATTATAACCCAGGCCGTATTTTCTGGCAATATCCAGCAGAGTTTCTCCCTGTTCTATTCTGTGAGACTGCATGAACCCTATTACAGGGGAAAGACTGGATTGCCCGCCGGATTGATCCAGCGGTCTGTATGGATACGCAGCGCCATACACACCATCCTGGTTAATATTAAAGCCTGACCCCGCTACAAGCAAGATCATCAGCCACAAGAAAATTTTCATTGCTGACGCCGTGCATATTAAATATTGCAGAAAATAAAGCCCCAAAGTCATAGAAAGCTCTGTGAAAAATTCAGCTTTGAAATAATTATAACCTTAATGAGCTTTCAAATGCAAGCTTGAACAGGAGAAGTTTCCTGGTTAAAATTTCGGCGGATGTATCTTTTTTGCTTTGGTTGTTGGCATGGGAAGTTGATCTCCGTGCATTTATTTTTTAACATGTCAATCATCCTTGAGAAAAATAAGTACGGGGATGCCTGATACCCTGCTTTACTTAAAAGCGCTGAACAGATACCGGCGGACCAGGTGATTACAGAGCGGGGTGTTGTTTACAAATGCTGTACAGCCAGCATTGTCAGGGCCGCAACCAGGGGGACCCGCAGGTTGTCGTCCAGGGGAAGTGGTGCGGCTTCAGCAATGCAGGCGGCCAGGGAAGAAGCTGCGCCATGCCAGAAGTATATTCCCGGAAACACCAGTGAGATGAGCAGGGCGGTCGCCAGAAAGGCCAGGGATCCTTCCAGAGTCTTGGGGCTTTTGCCCAGGCGGATGCGGCCCATACGGCGTCCGGCCAGGGCGGCGGCAGCGTCTCCCAGCATGAATATGGTAAAGGCGAATGCCGCCACCTGTACGGGAAAAAAGAGGACCAGAAGAAAGGCCGAGAGCATGGCCCAGGTTGCACCGTTGACAACCACCCTGCCCTGCGGCAGTTCTTTTTCCCTGGGGCGCATAAGAGAGCCGAAAAAATTCACAATCCAGTAGTTCAAGGGGGCTTTGCCGGCCCTGATTATATCAAGTACAATACCCAGAAAAGCAAGGCCTCCGAATATCACTATAGAAGGCGGCTTGCCCAGCAGGAGCATGGCGGCCGGAATTACAAGTGCCAGAACATGCAGGGACTTGCGCATCAGTTCGCGCCTTAAGGGTAGAAATCCTGAGTCATGCCGGCCGTGCATGTCGTGTTTTTGTGGGTCAGGCATATGTGTATATTTTCCTGGTAGCAATTTCAGGTACTGGTCACAGAAACGGGGAGCAAAGTCAAATGGGTACTCATTGCCGGGTCTGCCTTGGAAAAGAACTGGACTTTTTTTATCGGCAGGAAGATCTTGTATACTGGAGCTGTTCCAGTTGTCAGGCGGTCCTGCTTGATGAAAAAAAGCTGCCGGATGCGCACGAGGAATTAAAGCGCTACCAGGAGCACAACAATTACCCGGTCGATGCCGGTTACAGGAATTTTTTGAACAGGCTGGCAAGTCCCCTGCTGCAGAAGATTCCCGGCCGGAGCCTTGGTCTGGACTACGGGTGCGGCCCCGGACCGGCCCTGTCCGTGATACTCAAAAAAGCCGGGCACCGCGTGGAGCTTTACGACCCATTTTTTTACCCGGACAAAATAGTCCTGGAGCAGAAATACAGCTTTATCACCTGCAGCGAGGTGGTCGAGCATTTTCACCGCCCTTATGAGGAATTTGTCCGCCTGGATAAAATGCTCTGCCCCGGCGGATGGCTGGGGATCATGACCTGTTTTTTTCTGCCCGGACATGATTTCGGGCAGTGGCATTACCGCCGGGACCCCACCCATGTGGTCTTTTACCAGCCGCAGACATTTCACCTCCTGGCCGGGATGTTCGGCTGGAGCTGCGAGATACCTGTCCCCAACGTGGTCCTGATGCAAAAAAACCGGTTTTAGTCCCTGAGCCAGTGGCGCAGCTTCACCAGAAGAAGTTCGGCATTGGACAGTTCTGCCCGCTCCCGGAGCAGTTCGGCCAGGACCTCTGGTCGGTCGGTAATGATATTGTCCACGCCCATGTCTATGAACCTGGACATCTCCCGCCTGTCGTTCACTGTCCAGACGTGCAGTTCATGGCCGTGCCGGTGGGCCCTCTGGATATCCTCCACCGTGGTAATGGCCGCGCGCAGACCCAGGGCGTCCAGGAGGCTGCGATCCGGCTCGCCAATGGCTGTATGTACAAAAAGGGAAGTTCTAAGCTCAGGCTCGAGATTTCTGGCTTCTTTCAGGACCTCGGGATCCATTGCCCCCAGAAGGACCTGGTCTACGTAGTCCTTTTCCTGCAAAAGCTCCACCACGATACGGGTCAGATCCGGGGTGTGCCGGCTGGGCTTTATTTCCAGGTAGATTCTGGCCCGGTCCCCCACTACCTCGATGACTTCCTCCAGGGTGGGGATGCCCACCCCTGCAAACCTGGGATGAAACCAGGAGCCGGCGTCCAGGCGCTGTACTTCTTTGAGGTCCAGCTCCCAGATAGGGACCGGTTTGCCCGCCACCCGGCGTAAATCACGGTCGTGCAGAAGTACGGGCACTTTGTCAGCAGTAAGGCGGACATCAATTTCCACATAATCCGCACCGTCCACAATTGCCCTTTCAATGGCCGGGATGGTGTTTTCCGGGGCCAGCATGGAGCTGCCCCTGTGGGCGCTTATGTAGACGTGGTCCTGGAAATCGAAAAAAGAGTGCACTATGAAGCCGGCCTGGACCAGTGCAAATACCAGGAGGACGAGTTCAGCGCTCCAGGCCAGTATTCTGCTTCGTCTCGGAGCAAAGACGCTTTCCCGGAAAGGTTCAAAACCGGTTGTATCTTTGTAGACGTTGAATACGAGCAGGCTGTTGGCCGCTGTGCCGGCAAAACTGAGCATTACGGCCAGGACGATGTAAAAGCTGGTGAAAAAGAGTACTGCAGGCACCAGAACAGTGAAATTTTCCGGCAGAAGCCCCAGGAAGAGCCCGCCCAGAGTATCAAAAAGGACAGCTATAATGCCTGGCAGGGTCAAAATCAAAAGGGCCAGGCCAAGCACAAGAACCGCCACAGGTTTGATCCAGCCCCTGGCCAGTCCGGAGCTTCGCCGCAAGGCATTCCAGGGGCCGGCTCCTTCCAGCAGAACTATTGGCAGGGCCATGAACCAGCGAAGATAAAGAATGCCGTTGCAGACAAGCATGCCAAGGGCTACTGGAGTACATACAGCGCAATATATCCAGAAAATGGGCGGCTTCTGGGAGATAAGGAAGTACGGGTCATAGTCCCCCAGCAAAATGAGCCAGGCCAGGCCCATGACGATTATGAATGGGGCCGCAATGAGCAGGTGTGCCGCCACCTGGATGAGTGCCAGGGCCAATAGTGAGGGCAGATTGCGCCCCACCCGGACAAGGGCCGAGGATGCCAGGCGGTAGCGACCGCTGCAGGACCTGGAGGAGATGTAGATCATCCCGGCATGGTGTATGAAGACTATAAGCACTGTCAGAGTGCCCCCGGCCAGCACCCAGGCCAGTCCTGCAGGGGACAGGAAAAAATCCAGCATCTCCTGGTGGCTGATCATGGGGTGGCCGGTGGTTGTCAGGACTTTGGTAGTGATCCAGGCCGAGGCGGGTGCCAGCAGCATGACAGCCAGAATGCTGAAAAAAATGTGATATATAAAAAGGGGCCGGAAGCAGCGCCCAAGGTCTGATATGATGTTCGAGGCCTGTTTTTTTATCTGCAAGCGGGACAGCTCCTTTATGCTTTAATTTGCTTCCATCCGGAAAGTCTTTCTTTCCGGATGTTGAAGCTGTTTGTTTTCTTTAGGGAAAAGAACCGTTTCCGGATGAAAACTAATCCAGCCTGTCTGCATGGTGAAATCTTTTAAAACGGCAGTCAAGATGCGGCCGGCCCTGCTTTTTACTTCTTTTGAAAAATTCCATGAAAAAGGGGGTTGTCAAAGGAGGGGGAATAAATTATATTTCAAAAAGACATGCCGAGGTGGTGGAATTGGTAGACACGCTAGGTTCAGGGTCTAGTGGGGAACACCCCGTGGGAGTTCGAGTCTCCCCCTCGGCACCATCCTTATAATAATCAAGGCTTCGATTCTTATTGATCGAAGCTTTTTTTGTGCCCTTTTCCTGTCTGGCTGGTTTCAAATCGAAAGCTGCTTATTACAATTTGTACTCAAGATGATCTTAATGTTTATCACTACAAACCCTTTGGCAATGCTTTTCTTATCTGCGGAGATCTGCGCAATCAGCGGCCAAGATTCTTTGCCTTTGATGTTATCAGTTGCATGAAGAAGAAAGATGTTAGCCGCTGATCTCGCCCCAGTGAAATAATAAGAGATTTCACGGGGTAAACTGATCTACGCTGATTAAAATCATTTTGATAGCAATCTAGAATTAGAACCAAATCAGTAAAAAAATCACATCAAAATTTCAGAGGCAATGGCCTGTAGAGGGTGATTCCCTCCGGGTCGATTATTGTATCGTAGGCCAGGACCATAAGGCCCTGCCGGACTGCCTGTCTAAAAACATCCGCAAACTCCGGGTCGATAAAGTCGGCCGGGCCGAAGCAGCGGCAATCGGGCCTTTGCACTAAGTAAAAACAGGCTGTCTGATAACCCGCCTCAGCCATGAGCATAAGCTCCTGCATGTGCTTTGATGCTCTCTTGCTCACCGCATCCGGAAAATATGCCTTTTCTTCCTCCATGAGAGTCACATTCTTGGCTTCAATCCACAGTCGCCCACCGGTTCCGTGCAGGACTGCATCCAGACGGCTGTCCCCGATCACGGCTTCGGAGCGGAAATGTTCAAAGCCCTTGAGTTCAGGGATCAGGCTGTTCTGCCAGGCCAGCCTGAGCATACGGTTGGGAGTGTGTGTATTGACCCCCACCCAGAATTGGCCAGTGTGCACCATTTCCAGCGTGTAGGGCAGCTTGCGGGCCGGATTTGCTGCAGGGGAGAGCAGGATATCCCGGCCCGGCCGCAAAAGGCCCATCATGGAACCGGAGTTGTTGGTGTGTGCGGCAACAGCAGCGCCGTTTATAAGTCCATGGACGGTGAAGCGTTTTTCCCTGGATTGAAAAACCGCCTGCACACAACTCGTGTCAAGAAAAACGGTATTATGCTTACTTCTCTGCATGGAACTGCTCATCTTTGCGGTCTGGATTTCCTGGCTGAACTGACGCCTTTGGTAGCCGGGATACGGCGTACAGGAAACAAAAAAGCATCCAGACGTTGGATTCAAGCCGGCCGGACTGCCTGTGCCGACCGCGTTTATCCATTGTAGGCAGGAAGCTCTAAAAAATACAGTTTTTTAATTTCCATGCCAATATGTATTGACTTTCCGTCATAGTTTTGACAGTACAGGGTAAAAATAGAATCGCGAGGGTTGCCATGAGCGTTGATACTTCAGATATTATCGGGAAGAGCAGGGTGTTGAGGGATGTGTTTAATATGCTGGCCAAGGTTGCGCCTACTGAGACAACGGTTCTGGTTGCCGGGGAGTCGGGCACAGGCAAGGAGTTATTGGTACGCGCCCTGCACAGGAATAGTCAGCGCCGGGATAAACCCATGGTTCCGGTTAATTGCGGGGCTATTCCCAAGGAGCTTCTGGAGTCCGAGCTTTTCGGGCATGAAAAGGGGGCATTCACGCATGCAGTGCGCTCAAGGGCGGGACGTTTTGAAATGGCAGAAGGCGGGACTCTTTTCCTGGACGAAATAGGCGAACTGGATATGAGCCTGCAGGTCAAGATATTGCGTTTTCTGCAGGAAAAGGAGTTTGAAAGGGTAGGCGGTTCCAAAAGCATCAAGGCTGACGTTCGTGTGATAGCCGCCACCAACAGGAATCTGGAGGAAGAGGTAAAATCCGGGTGTTTTCGAGAGGACCTGTTCTACCGTTTGAACGTGATTCCCATAGAACTGCCTCCCCTGCGCAGGCGGGGCGACGATGTCCTGCTTCTGGCTGAACACTTTCTGGACAAATACAGCCGCGGAAGCAAGCCCCTGGGCATTTCCTCCGGGGCAAGGGATCTGCTGCTCAACTATCCCTGGCCGGGCAATGTGCGGGAACTGGAAAATTTCATGGAGCGCATGAGTATTCTGTGTGACAACAATGAAATAAAGCCTGCAGATCTGCCGGAGAAAGTGCTCCAGGCCGGGGGAATAGAACCGGAGTTCAGGCCGGACCAAGGGGATGGTTTTAAGTGGCCCAGCCTGAAAGATATGCAGGAAAGCGGTCTGGATCTCAAGGATTTTCTGGAGAATATCGAGGACAGGCTGCTTCTGGAGGCCCTGGAAAATTCTGAATGGGTGAAGAACCAGGCTGCCGAGGTCCTGGGCATCAAGAGGACCACTCTGATTGAAAAACTTAAAAAAAAGGATCTTGCGCCAGGATCGTCCACCCAGATAGATAAATGATAATGCCTGGCTTTATGATGGTTAATCTTTTGAGGCGGGAGAGACGATTAGGAATTATGAAGTTGATGTTTATCACTACAGCGAAACCTGTGATTAACCTCCGGGGACAGTCCCGTATCTGCCTGGGGTCAATTTCCTGAAATTACTGGAACTTGCCTGGCAACCAAGCAGATGCGGGACTGTCCCCGGTTGAGGCACAATATTATATTTTATAAGCTTTGCTGTAGGGTTGTTCTGTAA
This sequence comes from Desulfonatronospira thiodismutans ASO3-1, assembly GCF_000174435.1. Taxonomy (NCBI): domain Bacteria; kingdom Pseudomonadati; phylum Thermodesulfobacteriota; class Desulfovibrionia; order Desulfovibrionales; family Desulfonatronovibrionaceae; genus Desulfonatronospira; species Desulfonatronospira thiodismutans. The sequence continues at coordinate 603,403 of NZ_ACJN02000002.1, read as the reverse complement.
ATTTTTTATCAGGGTCTGGTTGCAGCGGCCACCATATGAAGTTTAAATATCTGACAGCTATCCTCCTGTTTCTGGTCCAGCTTTGCCTTATGCACGGCCTGGCCGGGGCCATGGAATATTATTGGGGCAGTCATCCGGACCACGAGAGGATTGTCTTCGAGTTCCAGGAGGAGATGCCCGACTACAGTGCCTTCAGAAGCGCCAGAGAGAGGATAGATGTTGTACTGCCGGAGGATATCCGGCAACACATCCGGATTCCTGAGGAAGTGGATTTCTCCGCAGCGGACCTTATCCAGAATGTGCAGTTTCTTGATCACCGGATCCAGATCTACACCGGTTCTGCAGAATTTGGTTTCATTTCATTTACCATACCCGAAGAAAATAAGATAGTCCTGGACATCTTTGAAGACCGCCTTGGAGATAAATGGGAAGCTCCTGTGGAGTTTCCCGAACTGGCTGATGAAGCCCGCCGACAGCCCGAGGAGCCGGAAGAACCACCTGCCCCTGAAGAGGATGCACTGGATGATCCCGGTCTTGAGCCGGAACCGGGACACCGTATGAGACAGCAGGTGCAGAGGGTGGGTCCGGAAGAAGCGGGTCTTGTCCTTCACGAGGCCGATGCAGACAGGGTGGAAGCCCCGCAGGAGACTGAAGAACTGTTTGATCCCCCGGAGGTGCCGGACAGGGAGCCGGATGACCCCGGGGTGACCCCTGCGGAACTGCAGGAGGAGCCGCCTCCTGCTGAAATGGACAGGTACGAGGAAATGATTGCGGCCGGCCAGATGGCCATGTCCGGGGCCGAGTACGCCATTGCAGCGGATATCTTTGAGGAACTCAAAAATGATCCCCAACTGCCGGAAGAACATACCGAAGAAGTACTCTACTCATACGCCCAGGCGAATTTCCAGGAGCACAGCCATGATATTCCGGGCAACTTCCAGGATGTCTTAAGGCCCTTTGAACGGGCTGTAAGCGCCAATCCCGGCTCTGACAGGCTGCCGGAAGCCCTTTTGAATATGGGCTATATCCATCTGCAGGTGGGTAATGAGCCCGAAGCCAGAGGATACTTTGATCTTTTGAGGGACAGGTTTCCGGAGCATGAGGCTGTACCGGCCACCCATTACTACATGGGCGAGCATTACAAGGACCGGGAACGATACGAGGAAGCAGCCGACGAGTTCGAAGAGGTTGTGCAGGAATACCCCCAGGATGACCTGGTCAAGCCCGCGGCGGTGGCCCTGACCAGGGTGCTCAATGAGCTGAACCTTGATGAGCAGGCCGGGGATATGCTGGAGTATATCGACAACCGCTGGCCGAGATATCACCTGGATGACCCGGACTTCCTGGTCCTTGCCGGCAATATCCTCTACCGCAATGAAGATTACCAGGACGCCAGGGAAAAATTCATGCACTACATCAACCTGCTTCCGGACGGAGACCAGGTGGACGTTTCCATGGCCAGGGTGGGAGACATTCTTTATCAGCAGGGGCATGAGGATTCGGCCCGGGAGATGTATGAACAGACTGCAAGGCAATATTCTGATGACGAAGGAGGATTGATAGCCCAGATGCGCCTTGCAGACAGATTCGGGGACGAGACCATCAGGCCCAGGCTTTTATATGAGCGTATCAGCGAAGAGTTTCCGGACAGCCCTCTTGCTCCAGTGGCCCTTTTGCGCCTGGCTGACTGGAATCTGGACAACGGGTTATATGATGAGGCCATGGATAATGTGGAAGATTTTTATGACAGGTATTCTCACCGGGAGATGTGGCCAAGGGCCCTGCAGACCGGGGTGGACGCCTTTGAGAGCCTGGTGGCGGAAAATTTTCCAGATCAGGAATACGACGACATAATTGATGCCTGGGAGAGGCATGATTATTTGAATGAAAATAAGGATATGCTGGATCGCGAGGCCCTTCTGGCCCTGGCCTCGGCCTACTGGGACATGGAAAATATGCAGGAGTCCCTGCGCCTGGCTGAACCTTTTCTGGACATGGACAAAATAGATGAGCACAATATAGCTGCCCTGTCTTTGATGTTGACCATTGCTCTGGATACCAGGGACTGGGAACGAATACTGGACCTGGCGGACCAGGTGGAAGGCTGGGACCTGCCGGAAAACAAGGAGCTGCAGCTCAAGTATGCAACCGCCCTGGCCAAGCAGAACCAGGGCCTGGAAGACGAAGCCCGGCCTCTGTGGAGAGAGCTTGCCGTGGAAACTGATCTGCCGGACAGGCAAAGGGCCTTTGCCCTGTTTTTCATGGCCGAACACTCCATTCAGAGGGAGGAGTATGAAAATGCGTATGTATTTGCCCAGGAATCCCTTGCCCTTTTCCGGGACCAGGATGATCCGGATGTGTCCAGGATCAGGTCCAACCTGGAGTTTCTCATGGATGCCACTGCATACACAGGCAGGCACAGGGAGGCCCTGGGCTGGGCCCTGGAGTTCGAGGACTATATAGAAGAGGATGATCCGGACTGGCCTGCGTATCGTTACCGCCTGGCGAACCTGTATCGCCTCAATGGAGAGCACCAGCGCTGGGAGAGGATTTTACAGGAACTGGCAGAGGACTATCCCCAGGATCTGCACGGACGCATGGCTGAACTGGACTTAAACGCCCAGAGACTGGACAGGGAAGTGGACCGCTTCAGGCAGTAATAAGTGAGTGTTAAATTGATGAAAAGAAATTAGATGGAGGTGTTTATGGACAGAGAACCGGTTGTTGCAGGACAGTTTTATCCAGGTTCGGCAGCAGCCCTGGATGAAAAGTTGAGCAGGTACTTGCAGGGAGAACAGGCCAGCGCCAGAACCCTGCTGGCCATGGTACCCCATGCCGGGTATCCTTTTTCCGGGCCTGTGGCGGGCAAGGTGCTGGCCCGCTCCAATCTGGCCTCAAGGATCATTCTTCTTGGACCCAACCACACCGGACAGGGACAGAGAATAGCGGTCTGGGGAGATGGAAGCTGGAGGCTTCCGGGTGGTGAGGTCATGGTAGACGAGGATACAGCTTCGGTCATAGGCAAGCTGCCTGGTTACTCTTTTGATTACCAGGCCCACCTGAGGGAGCATTCCCTGGAAGTGATCCTGCCTTTTCTGGCCAGGGCTGTTCCAGGATGTAAAATAGTCCCCATATCCGTAGCTGAGCCGGATCTCCAGGTGCTGATGCGGGCCGGCGAGGACCTGGCCCGGACCATCAGGGACCTGGCCCTGGATGTTTCCCTGGTGGTAAGTACGGACATGAGCCACTTTGTACCCCAGGAACAAGCCAGGAGGCTGGATCACATGGCCATTGAAAGAATCCTGGACCTGGATCCTCAGGGACTGCACCAGGTGGTAAAGCAGAACAGAATTTCCATGTGCGGAGTCATGCCCACGACCCTGGGGCTGGCCTGTGTCAGGGA